>CALXEW010000001.1 GCA_944387435.1 uncultured Clostridia bacterium
ATTATCTAAACAAATTCTTGATGAAATGGAATCAAAACTTTTAACTATTCCTGGAATGTCTTACAATCAAGCAACTGCAATTCATGGATTTATTGGTGATATTAGCCGTTTTAATAAATCTTGTCAATTACTTGCTTATGCAGGTTTAGATCCATCTATATATCAATCTGGCAATTTTGAAGCACGTTCTACAAGAATGTCTAAACGTGGTAATTCGTTGCTTAGATATAACCTTGTTTATGCTGCACATAATTTAGTCTTACATAATAGAACCTTTAAAGAATATTATGATTTAAAGCGTTCTCAAGGCAAGACTCATTATTGTGCTCTTGGACATTGTGCTCATAAACTTGTTAGAATAATTTTCAAAATGTTAAAAAGTAATGTTGATTTTAATCTAGATTAATTAAATATTTATTTTTCAATGTGTTCAGCCGTTTTAAAAAAATTAACTAAAAACGGTTATTAAGGTTGACCCTTTTTATATAAAAAATTCCAAAAAATTTTTTCACTTTTCTATTGACTTTTCATAGTTGGTCTCCTATAGATTACATAATATATTATATCATAAAATGATTAAGAAAGCTATATTTTTAATTTTTTTGTTTTTATTTATCATAATTGTTTATTTTTCAATGTTTTTATAGTAAAATATTATAGGGAATATTTTAATTAAAATTTCTTTATATAAACTTATACCTTTAAGGAGGTATCATAATGAAAAAATTCAAAATCGCCATTGTTGGCGCAACAGGTCTTGTTGGTAGGTCCTTTATTAAAGTTTTAGAAGAAAAAAATTTACCAATCGAAAGTTATACTTTATTTGCAAGCAAAAGAACAGCAGGAACTAAACTCACACTTTTAGGCAAAGAATCTGAAGTTCAAGAATTAACTGAGCATTCTTTTGATTCCGGATTTGACTACGCCTTATTTTCAGCTGGAGGAGAAATTTCTAAAAAATACGCTCCAATAGCTGCTAAAAGAGGATGCATAGTAATTGATAACAGTAGTTATTTTAGAATGCATGATGATGTACCTTTGGTAGTTCCAGAAGTAAATTTTGAAGATGCCTATAAAAATAAAGGAATTATTGCTAATCCAAATTGTTCTACAATTCAGGCAATGTTACCTTTAAAAGCATTAGATGACAAGTATAAAATCAAAAGAGTAATTTATTCTACTTATCAAGCTGTTTCTGGTGCTGGCAAAGATGCTTTAGATGATTTAAAAAATGAAGATGGTTCAAAACCTTTAAAAAAATTTCCTCATCCAATATTTGATAACTGCTTACCACATATCGATTCGTTTTTAGATAATGGATATACAAAAGAGGAAATGAAAATGATTAACGAAACAAGAAAAATTCTACATCATCCAGACCTAAGAGTTACAGCAACTACAGTTAGAGTACCCGTATCAAACTCTCATTCAGAATCTATAAACGTAGAATTTGAAAAAGATTATAAAATGGATGATTTAGTTTCTACTTTAAAGAATTTTCCTAACATTATAGTTGTAGACAATCCTGAAAATAACGAATATCCTATGCCAATAAATAGCACAGGACATGATGAAGTTTTTGTTGGAAGAATACGTCGTGATGAAAGTGTAAAATCTGGTGTAAATCTTTGGGTGGTTGCTGATAATATTAGAAAAGGTGCTGCAAGTAATGCAGTTCAAATATTAGAAAAATTAATATCAGAAAAAATTTAATAGTGAATAAAATAGGAAAAGACTAGGATTTTATATTACCTAGTCTTTTATGTTATAAATACAATCTATTTAACAATATCATTCATATCATATAAACCTGTATTTTGTTTTACAATAAACTTAGCTGCCTGTAATGCACCTTCTGCAAAAACTTGTCTTGAATAAGCTTTATGAGTTATTTCTAATTCTTCATTATCACCAAAGAACTTAACACTATGCTCTCCTACAATGTTTCCACCTCTTATAGAAGAAAATCCAATTTCATTTTTCTTTCTTGCTTCTCTTTTTTGCATTCTATCAAATGTATAAGTTTTCTTCTCTTTTAATATATCATTAATAGCATTTGCAAGTAAAATTGCCGTTCCACTTGGTGCATCTATCTTTCTATTATGATGTGTTTCTACTATTTCTATATCTGTATTAGTTAAAACCTTTGCAACCTCCCCTACTATCTTTGCCATTAAGTTTATATCTAAAGACATATTAGAACTTCTAAAAATAGGAATTTCTTTTGAAAATTCTTCTATTTGTTCAATCTCTTCTTTTGTAAAACCAGTTGTTGCAATTACTATTGGAACTTTATTATTTACTGCATATTTTAATATTTTAAAAGTTGCAACCGGTACTGAAAAGTCTATTATAACATCTACTTTTTCTTTAATATCTTCTATATTAGAATAAATAGGAAATCCTTTCTTTTCGTTTGCAACTCTGTCAACTCCACAAACAACATCAAAACCATCTTGGTCATTTATAACACTTATAAGTTCATTTCCCATTTTTCCATCTGCACCGTTTATTAATACATTCATTTTTTTCTCCTTGTTAATATTTTTTCTTGTTTTCTTTTTTATTAGATTAAGTTATGCTTCTTCATAACTTCTTTCATGTTTTCTTTATTACTGTCAGATAATTCTATTAAAGGCATACGAGGCATTCCAAAATCATATCCCATTAAGTTTAATGCATATTTTACTGGTATTGGGTTAACTTCTGCAAACAAAGCATCTATTAAATCTATTACATCTAATTGCATTTTTGTTGCTTCTTCTACTTCTCCATTAAAATATTTATAAGTCATTCTATGTGTATATTTGGGCATAACATTTGATAAAACCGATATAACTCCTTTTCCTCCTAATGAAAGGACTGGGATAATTTGGTCATCATTACCTGAATATATATCTAAATTATCTCCACATAAAGCTGCTATTTTTGCTACTTGTGATATATTTCCACTTGCTTCTTTTACCGCTACTATATTATCCACTTTAGATAATTCTAAACAAGTCTCAGGAGTGATATTTACACCTGTTCTACTTGCTACACTATACATTATAATAGGCAAACTTACCGCCTCCGCAATAGCTTTAAAATGTGCAACCAAACCTTTTTGAGTTGTTTTATTATAATAAGGTGTTACAACAAGTAAAGCATCTGCACCCGCTTCTTCTGCAAATTTAGACATCTCTATTGCTGATTTTGTATTATTACTTCCTGTTCCAACAACTACTTTGGTTCTTTTTGCAATCTTGTCAATTGCAAATTTAATTGTTTCTTTTTTCTCTTTCTCTGACATTGTAGATGACTCTCCTGTAGTACCACAAACAATAATTGCGTCTACTCCAGCTTCAATTTGGTCCTCTAACAATTTTCCAAACTCTTCAAAATTAACTCCATCCTCTGTAAATGGTGTTGCAATAGCTGTTCCACAGCCCTTAAAAACAGTTTTTTTCATAACTCTATCTCTCCTTTCTTATTAATTTTTTATGTAATAAATCAACTGTTTCAGAACTAATATCATTTACTACAATCTCAATTTTTGATTGTGTTAGACTGACTTTTATTACTTCTACATTATATTCCTTAAGTAAGTCCATTGTTTTATCTAATATTACATTATCTTGTATTATTCCATATCCAATAATACTTAGCTTTATAAAATCTTCTAAAACAATCTCATATTCTGGAAATTTACTATCTAATAATTCTTGTACTTTATTTAATTCTGCTTTTTTTATCCTAAACTTAAATGAATCGCTATCTCTTTCAAACCATTCCACAATTATATTTTGTTTTAATAAATTTCTATATACTGTATAACCTTGCTCACTTGTTACACCTTTTTTATTATTCATTATAACTGTGATTAACCCATCATTTTTAACAATACTTTTTACTTCTCTAGTTTCTATTCCTTTACAAACTCTAGTCCCTCCGTCGTCCGTAAAAGTAGATTTTGCAATTATATCATTTCCGAACTTTTTTCCTATTTGTATGCATCTATTATGTAATACCTTTGCTCCTGCATCTGCAATTTCTTGCATTTCGTCAAAAGATATCTCGTCTAATCTTTTTGCCATAGTCACCATATTAGGATCTGCTGAATATATTCCATCAACATCAGAAAAAATATAACACTTATCAGCTTTCAGAGCTGCTTGCAAAGCTACTGCTGTTGTATCTGAACCGCCCCCTTCCAAGTGTTGTAATATCTTCTCTTGAATTTAACCCTTGAAATCCTGCTACTATTACAATTTTGCCTTTTGCTAACTCTTTTTCTATTCTATCTGTATAAATCTGTTTAATTTTAGCACTTCCATAAACTAAATTCGTTTCTATTCCAGCTTGCCACCCAGTTAAAGATATTGCTGGATGTCCCATTCTGTTTAGTAAAATACTAAGCTTTGAACTAGTTATTTGCTCTCCTGTTGATAAAAGCATATCCATCTCTCTTTCGTTTGGCACAGCTGATAATTCTTGCGCTTCTTTAATTAATCTGTCTGTTGTCTTTCCTTGTGCTGATACAACTACTACAATGTTTTTAGCTTCTTTTTTTAAGCTAATAATTTTTTGTGCAACAACATTGAGCTTAATGTTGTCTGCAACTGAACTCCCTCCAAATTTTAAAACTATTGTGTTCATTTTAGTCACAACCTTTATTACTTTAACAAGCTTTATTTAAGTTTAAATAATGCTTTTTTGATTTTTTTATTATATTATATATTCCTTGGTTTTTCAAGTAATAATTGAATTAAAGTTCACAAATATATTTACCAATACTAAATTATATTTATGTGTTTATTAGATTATTATTTAAAATATTAATTATAGAACTTAAATATAATGGGATTAAAAATATAGATAAAACGCCATCTTTACTTTAATTTTGTCTGTTTAGCACAACAAAAGCCCCTAAACAAATTAAGGACTTTTATTCTTCTATATCCATACAAGTTTTTTTTTACCTGATTTTAGTTCTTTATAATATTTCGCAATAAGCTCGTCCAATTCAACACTTAACTTATATGTTTTGCTATAGTCATCTCCTTGTTCAATACTTCTATTTAATTTATCTCTTAATTTACAAATTTCATCATTTAACATGTCAATCTCTCCTTTTCCAATTATTATCTTTCGTATATTTATAAATTAACACATAATATTTCTCAAGTCAAGTATTTTCAATGGTTTTTGCCAACTTTCGTACGTCAAAAAAACACATTTTTCGACAAATAAAAACACTAAAAAACGGCATTATAATTTTTATTTTATAATTACCGTTCTTTAAACATTTTTCTATTTGACTTTTTCTATTCATTTTCCACAATAGAAAGCACCATTTTTCTTGTTTTTATTTTAAATTTATTTATAAACTTAAAGAACTAAAAATTAGATTTGGCTTATTTATTTTTTCTTACAAAAAACAATATAAAATTCAAAATGGTTATCAAATGGAACAGCAGAAGAACAAGAATGGCTAATAGATAGTACTGGAAAAGGAAATTATTCTAATAAGGATAGTAATAGTACAAGTGGTCTATCTAAAACAGGAGCAATAGATGCTTATCAAATAAAACATATTTATGATTTAGCTGGAAATGTATTAGAATGGACAATGGAGGCATACTCTACTTCTTACAGAATCCATCGAGGTGGTTACTACGGCGACTATGCTACTAGTCTCCCTTGTAGCGGTCGCGGCGGCTACAATCCAAACCGATGCTATCCTCAGATTGGCTTTTGCTTAGCCTTGTATATCAAGTAAAATTTATTTATTACAAAAACGGTATTAATTTTGAAATACCTTTTTTCTTTTTTATTTATTTTTCTATTTTCTAATATATATAAGCTGTTTTTTGAGCCCGTCCCAAAAAACAACATTTATCCATTCTCTACAATAGAAAGCACCATTTTATCTTCTTTAAATACATCTTTTAACACTTGTGTTAAATATTCTACATTTATGCCTTCAATTTCTTCTAAATAGTCAAAACTACAAATACCCTTAAAATAATCAGATAAAAACATTCTAGCAATATCTTGTACATCATTATATTCTTTTACATAGCTACCATATATCATTTTCTTAAGTCTTTCAAAATCTTCTTTATTTATACCATTATTTTTTAATTCTTCTACTCTTTCTTTAAATGCTTTATATACTTCTCTTGGATTACTAGACATTCCTGTAATTAAAATATGGGCATAATTTTTTCCAAATTCATAATCTAAACTTGGCTCTCCATATATAATTCCGTCCTTGTATAGTGCTTGATATAGTTTTGAACTTCTTCCAAATATAATATTTAATAATATTTCTATGCTTATATGTTTTTTAATAATTTCATTTTTATTTTCTTTATTTTCTTTCCTTATATCTTTTATTCCAATTGTATAAATTGGATTACTTACTTCTAACTTCTGAACTATTTCAGGTTTTACTATTTCTTCTTTTTCTTCTGGATAAATTCTTTTTATTTCTCCACTTGGTTCATTTTTTACTAATCTCTTCTTTACCTCTTCTAAAAGTTCTTCTGGATTAAAATCTCCTACTATTACCATCGCCATATTAGATGGGTGGTAAAACGTATTATAACATTTATATAAAATGTCTTTATCAATTTTACTTATAGTCTCAATTGTACCTGTTATATCTATTTTTATAGGGTTTTCATGGTACATTGCTTCTAAAGTATTTAGATAAACTCTCCATTCTGGATAATCGTCATACATTCTTATTTCTTGGCCTATAATTCCTTTTTCTTTTTCTACATTCTCATCTGTAAAATATGGATGTTGTACATAATCCATCAATTCATCCATAGCCTCATAAAAATTATCTGTGCACTCAAATAAATATGCTGTATGGTCATTTGTTGTATATGCATTAGCATTTACTCCTAATGCTGTTAAAGTATCTAAACTATTTGTTCCATTTTCTTGTTCAAATAATTTATGCTCTAAGAAGTGCGCAACTCCCTTTGGAACTTCTGTAACTTCTTGCTCTCCTGGAACTATAAATTTATTATCATTTGAGCCATAATTAGTTCCCCAAATCATATATTTCTTTTTCATACCTGGTTTTGGAACTATCATTACTGTTAGCCCATTTGATAGTTTTTCTATATATAATTTTTCTTTAACTTTTAAGTTTTCTATTATTTGCATTATGTTCTCCTTTCTTAAAACTAATCTTTTAAAAAGTATATAGTATTTATCTGTACTTTATTTGCAATATCAACAATATCTTCTTTACCTATGTTTTCTATCTTCTTTATATATTCTTCTTCTGATACGTTTGATTCTGCTAGCTCTTGTCCAAAATAATATGTTATTCCTGTATCTTGTTCATCATCTATTGTTTTTATAGCTGCAATTATTCCTTTTTTACTATTTTCAATATCTTCTTCTGTAAAATTTCCTTGTTTCATTTCTTCTATTTGTTCTCTAATTACTTTTAATGCTTTATCATAATCTGATATCTCTATTCCACTATTAATAAATATAATGCTTTTAAATCTATAATAAGTAGATGATGCAACATATGCTAAATGTGCTTTTTCTCTTACATTTTGGAATAACTTTGAATTAGCTGAACCTCCTAAAATACTATTATACATTAATGTCCAATATTTTTCTTCATCATTATCTATATTTACATTTAATCCTATAACTAATTTTCCTTGTGTTACTTCCATTGATTCAGTAACTATATTTTCTTTTATATCTTTTTTCTCTGGAATTTTAGGTATTTCAAACAATGGTGTTCTTTCTTGTAAGCTTTTAATACTTTCATTTTCTTCAATTAACTTTTCCACATCTTCATCTAAATTTCCTGATAAGAAAATATCTATCTTACAAGAATTTATTAATTCTTTATAATACTTATATAAATCTTTTTCGTTTATATTTTCTAAATCTTCTTCATATCCAAATTTATATAAGCCATAAGGCTCACCCCTGTACATTTCCTCAATTGCTCTTTCCAATGAATACCTTGCTTTGTTATCAATCTTTCCTTCAATTCTTTGCTTTATATTATTTTTTTCTTGTTCTAAATATTCTTTTTTAAAACCGTCATCTTCTACATATGGATTAAATGCTATTTCTAATAAGCTTTCTATTACTATTTTTAATATATTTTCATTATGTTCTGGAAGATATTTATCATTAATTGCTTCTATATAAAATTTTAGTACTTGGTTATCACCTGTTTTATCAAGTCCACAATCAAAACTCGCTCCATATAGTTCTTCCATTCTTTTACTTATTTCTTCTTGAGTTTGCATTGTTTTGCTTCCTCTTCTTAGTAACATTGAAACTAAAGCATTTTTAGTTACATTTTCTCTATTTAATTTAGTTGTTAAAAATATTGCAAATAAATTTGTTTTAAATTTATCTATATTTAGGATATGGAATTTTATACCCTTTTTTATTTCTTTCACTTTATGTTCCATAAATTTTCCTCCTTTTCGTATTTATTATACACCAAATATTCATTTTTTATATATTTTTAAAAATAAAAATTGGAAGCATAAGTTTTCCCTTTACTTCCAATTACATATGTATTAATTAAATTTTCTTTTTCTAGCTGCTTCTGATTTTTTCTTTCTTCTTACGCTAGGTTTTTCATAATGTTCTCTTTTACGTACTTCTTGAAGTACTCCATTTCTAGCACATTGTCTTTTAAATCTCTTTAAAGCATCTTCTATATTACCATTATTAACTTTTATCTCTGACATTTATATTTCCCCTCCTTCCGGTCCATACAAAAAAGTATGTGGGATAACCCTTATAACGTTATTTATTATACCTTAAAATAGCATATTTTGTCAATAGTTATAGGTCAAAAAGAACAGTCTTATTTTCTTTTAATGATTTTTTTACATCTATAATCCTCTGATTACTTGATCCTCTGAATCTTAATTTAATATCTGCCTTATCTATATCAAACTCTCCATCTACTAAAACATCTATATAAGATAATAGTTCTGAAGTCTCTTTCCATTCTTTACACATTCTTCCTAAAATGTCTGTTTCAAAAGTATAACCTGAATAACACCAAATATTTTTATCAGGAAATTTTTCCTTAACTTTCTTCACTAATGGTAATAATCCTTGTTGATTAACATGTTCTAATGGTTCTCCTCCAAGTAATGTTAATCCTGCTATATAAGAATGGTCCATCAAATTTAAGATTTTGTCTATTTCTTTTTCAGTAAATTCATTTCCATAATGGAAATCCCACGCTTCTTCATTAAAGCAACCTTTACAACGATGTGTACATCCACTTACAAATAAAGATATTCTAACTCCTACTCCATTTGCTACATCAGCTTTTTTTATATCTGCATAATACATTTATTTTTCCTCTTTTCTTTCTAGAATGGTATTAAACTTCTCATAAAGCCATTTGTTGCTGGTATAAACCATAATGCTACTCCAACTATAACAACTATTATAAGAGTTATTATAGCTGCTAATTTATCTTCTTTCTTTAGTTCTCTTGGCTTCCCGTCTATATTTCTCTTCCTAAAAACTTGTTTTACTAAATCCACCATAGACATAACAGTTCCTACTTTATGTTGTTTTACCTCTGTATCTTCTTTTTCATTTTTCTTCTGTCTATGTGCTTCTTTACTATCAATTTCACTATTTTTATTGTTTGTAGTATTTACTCCATTAAATCTTTGTTCTTTTTCTAATTCTAAATCATACTGTTCTCTTAAGAAGTCGCTAGATAGTATATGATAAGCTTCATTTAATTCTCTTGTCTTTGCTTCTGCATATATTCTTTCCTCTCCTTGATATAAATCCGGATGATATTTTTTTATCAAAATTCTATATGCCTTTTCTATTATTTCTTTCGACGCTTTAGGATTAACCTCTAACAAATCATAATAATTCTTCATCTTCCTACCCTTTTCCTTTTTTATCTTACACAAACATTTTATACTAAAAGAAATAAAATATCAATAGAAAATTGATATTTATAATGTTTACTTATTAGCAAAAAGAATCAAAATAAAAACGTCTCCAATTGTCATATTTCTAGCAATTGGAGACTCTCATTATTATTCTTCATTGAATATTGCTTCAAATTCATCTGCTTCTATCTTTTCTTTTTCTAATAATACTCCTGCAACCTTGTGCAATTTATCTACATTTTCAGATAGTATTTGTTTTGCTCTATTATAGCCTTGATCTACTATTCTCTTTGTTTCTTCATCGATTATAGCTGCTGTTTCCTCTGAGTATTCTTTTGTGTGACCGAAATCTCTTCCTAAGAACACTTCTTCCTGTCCTTGACCTAATGTCAACGTTCCTATTCTCTCACTCATACCATATTTAGTAACCATACTTCTTGCAATTTTAGTTGCTCTTTCTATGTCATTACTTGCCCCTGTTGATATATCATTTAATATAAGAGCCTCTGCTACTCTACCACCAAGTAATGATACTATATTTTCTTCCATTTCTGTTTTTGACATAAATGATTTATCCTCTGTAGGTCTGTACATTGTATATCCTCCTGCCATTCCTCTAGGTACAATTGATATTTGATGTACAGGGTCTTGTGTTTCTAAGAAATGACTTACAACTGCATGACCTGCTTCATGATATGCAACTAATCTATTTTCTTTTTCACTTCTTACTTTTGTCTTCTTTTCTGGTCCCATTGTTACTTTTACCATTGCATCTTCAATTTCTTGCATTCCTATTTCATTTAGGTTTCTTCTTGCTGCAAGTAATGCTGCTTCATTTAATACATTCTCTAAATCTGCACCTGCAAATCCTGATGTGTTTTTAGCTATTATTTTTAAATCTACATCATCTGCTAATCTTTTCTTTCTACTATGAACTTCTAATATTTGCTCTCTTGCCTTTACATCTGGCATTCCTACTACTATTTGTCTATCAAATCTTCCTGCTCTTAGTAAAGCTTTATCTAATACATCCGGTCTGTTTGTTGCAGCTAATACTATTACACCCTCATTTTCAGCAAATCCATCCATTTCTACTAGTAATTGATTTAACGTTTGTTCTCTTTCATCATGTCCTCCACCAAGTCCTGCTCCTCTTTGACGTCCTACAGCATCAATCTCGTCTATAAATATGATACATGGTGCATTTTTCTTTGCTTGGTCAAATAAATCTCTAACTCTTGAAGCACCAACACCAACAAACATCTCAACAAAGTCTGAACCACTTATTATAAAGAATGGTACTCCTGCTTCTCCTGCAACAGCCTTTGCAAGTAATGTTTTACCTGTTCCCGGTTGACCTACAAGTAACACTCCTTTTGGGATTCTTGCTCCCATGTCTGTAAACTTTTTAGGATTTTTCAAAAATTCTACTATTTCTTCTAATTCTTCTTTTTCTTCATCTACACCTGCTACATCATCAAATGTTATCCTATTTTTATCTGCTGGAGTCATCATTCTAGCTTTACTTTTTCCAAAAGTCATAGTTTTTCCGCCACTATTACCTTGGCCTACTCCACCCATCATTAAGAACCAGAATATGAAAAATATTATTAATAATCCAAATGGTGTAAGTAAACTAAGTACTGTAACAAATATTGATTGAGATTCTTCTTCTAATGTAAAAGCTCCTTCTCTCAAATATTCTTCTACATAGTTCATAAAATTACCAATATCAGGAATATTAACTTCTTTTCTTGCTCTATCATCTTTTAGCATTACTGTTGCTGTTGTTCCATCAGCCTCAATTTCTATATCTTCTACATTTCCATTGTTGATGTTAGTTATTAACTCTGAATATTGTAATTTCGAATCGCTATTTTCTACTATAGATGATAGTACTACAATAAAAATAACCCCTATTATTAACCACATTGCCAATGTTTTAATTCCATTTTTCAAAATAATTCCTCCTCTTGTTTTACTTTTGCATTTTTCATATTGTTTTATAACATATATTTTTTCCTTTGTAAACATTTTTTTTGTGACGTTTTTATTACAAACAAGCACGTTTCGTAAGTTTAGTTACGGCTACTTAATTTTCCCTTACAAAATAAATTTTATGATTTTTTAATAAAATTTTCATATTTTTATTTGGTGTTAAATATTTATTACCAATATTATTTTTGCAAAGCTTTAATATATCTTCTATATGTACTTTTCCTATTCCCTTACTATTTCCAAATAGTCTTGTTATAGTATATAAGATAATCCTTGATTTTATTACTTTTTCCTGATTATTAAAACTTTTTAAGTCCAAAATTATTTCTCTTAAATTTTCTTTAATTAGTATTTCATTATAAACTTCTTCTACTTGTTTTTCTATATAAGCTTCTTCATCTATCACAAGCTCAGATAATCTATTTAAAGTCTCTATAATATTTGGATTAAATTCCTTCTTTACATACGGAATAACGATATTCCTAATTTTGTTTCTTGTATATGTGTTCTCAAAATTAGTTTTATCTATTCTTGGATCTAATTTTTCCTCTTTACAGTAATTTTCAATTTCGAATCTCTCACACTCTATTAAAGGTCTTATATATTTATCTCTTCTAGGCTCTATGCCTTTTAATCCTGTTATTCCGCTTCCCCTCATTATGTTCATAATTATTGTTTCTGCCTTATCATTTTTATTATGTGCAATTGCTACTTTATTAGAACCTGTTTTTTCTAAAATTTCATCAAAAAATTTATATCTTGCATATCTTCCTGCTTCTTCTGTTCCTACCTTATTATTATTAGCAAGTTTTTGTACATCTATACTTTTTGAATAAAAATCTATTTTATTTTGCAAACAATAATTTCTTACATATTCTTCATCATCTTTTGCTTCTTTTCTAATCATATGATTTACATGTGCCACGCAAAAATTAAAGTTAATACCCTTTTCATTTTTTAATTTATATAATAAATTCAGCATTGCCATTGAATCTGGGCCACCAGATACTGCTAAGACTAATTTATCCCCATTTTCTATCAGTTTATATTTTCTAATTGTTTCTAATACTTTTTCTTTCATTTTCTTCTTCCTTTTTAAATTAAATAAAAATAAGTAATATTCTAAATATTACTTATTTTACTATATTTTTAGGTCTTTTTCAAGTATCTTCTTTTTTACATTTTTTCTTAATCATCAAATCCTTTTGCAATATTAACAAATTTTGTATAATTTCCAAGCCATAGAAGTTCTACTGTTCCTGTTGAACCTCCTCTGTGTTTTGCAATAATTACTTCTGCTATCCCTTTCTTTTCTGAATCTTGATTATAATAATCATCTCTATATAAAAACATTACAATATCTGCATCCTGTTCTATAGCTCCAGATTCTCTCAAATCCGAAAGCATTGGTCTATGGTCTGGTCTTTGTTCTGCTGCTCTTGATAGCTGAGATAGTGCTATTACCGGAACATCTAATTCTTTTGCAAGTATTTTAAGTGAACGACTTATTTCTGATATTTCTTGTTCACGACTTCCTCCTCTTTTTCCTGTTCCTTGTATTAACTGTAGATAATCTATTACAACTAATCCAATATTTTTTTCTATTTTTAATTTTCTACACTTTGCTCTTATTTCCATTATATTAATACCTGGCGTATCATCTATATACATCTCAGCTTCTGATAAAGGTCCAATCGTCCCCGCAAGTTTTGTCCAATCATCTTCTTCTAGCTTACCGGTCCTTACTTTATTACTATCTACCATAGATTCACTACATAAAATTCTATTTACTAACTGTTCTTTTGACATCTCTAGACTAAATACTGCTACTGGCACATTTGCTCTCAGTGCTGCATTAGTTGCTATATTTAATGCAAATGCTGTTTTTCCCATAGCTGGTCTTGCAGCAATTAATATTAATTCGGAACCATGAAAACCTGCTGTTCTATAATCTAAATCTGTAAATCCTGAAGGTACACCTGTTATATGTTGCTTCCTGTTATATAGTTCTTCTAACTTTGTAAAGCTTTCTACTAACACATCTTTTAGCGGACTATAACCTTTTTGCTCTTTATCTTGCATAATATTAAATATTTTCTTTTCTGCACCTTCCATTATGTCGTCAACTTCTTCGGTTGGGTTGTATCCAAGTTCTATTATTTCATTTGCTGTTTTAATTAACTTTCTTAATGCTGATTTTTCTTCTACTATTTTTATATATTTCATAGCATTTGCAGTTGTTGGTACTTTTTCTGGCAATTCTGCTAAATATTCTAGTCCTCCTACGTTATCAAGCTTCCCCATTGATTCTAGTTCAGCTCTTACTGTTATAATATCAATTGGTTCAGAACGATTATACAAATTTAAAATAGACTCATAAATTATTTTATTATCTTCCCTATAAAAATCATCTGGTTTTAATATTTCTATTGCAGAAATCACAGCATCTCTATCTGTTAACATGCTACCAATAATTGCTTGCTCTGCCTCTACATCATTTGGTGGTATTTTACCTAATTCCATTATTCCAACTCCTATTTACTAATTACATCTACTTTTAAATTTCCAATAACTCCATCATATAGTTTTATTGTTACTGTTCTTAACCCTAATGTTTTTATTGTTTCTTTTAAATCTATTTTCTTTTTATCAATTTCTATATTATAATTTGTTTTCAATAAATCTGCTATTTCTTTTGCTGATACTCCACCAAATATTTTTCCATTTTCTCCTGCTTTTACTGGAACCTTTAACTGTATTCCTGAAATTTTTTCAGCAACCTTCTTTGCTTCTTCTCTTTCTTGTTCTTTTTTATAAGCTTTTGAGTCTTCTTTAGCTTTTAATTTACTCATATTTTCATTATTTGCTTCCACTGCTAATCCTTTTGGCAATAAAAAATTTCTTGCATATCCATCTGATGCATTTATTATTTCGTCTTTCTTTCCAACTCCTTTTATATTATCCATTAATATTACTTTCATATTATCACGCCTTTCTTAAGACAATATTTTACTCTATTTTTACATTTTTTTCAAGGAAAAATTAACAATAAAAAGCAAATAATTCAACTAATTACAATTTAGTTGAATTATCTACTTCTATTTATATAAACTACTATCTTATTTTTCTCATTATTGATTATCTATCGCTTCATAATAAGCTTGATCCATCATACTATTTGATTGATTATACTCTTCTTGTATCCTTTCTAGTTGTGCCGCTTGAGAACTACTTTTATTCATCATAGAAAAATAATAAGTAAAAATAACCGCTACAACGACTAGCATCGTTGAAAGTACAAATACTGTAATAGAACCTTTTTCATTATTTTTTAATTCTTTTAATAACATTTTCCTTCTCCTTTGTTAACTTTCTATTTCTGAAAAATACTCATGTATTCTATTTATTAATTCTTGTCTAGCTTCTTCCATAGTCATATCATCAACTTGTGCACCAGCTAAAGTGATATGTCCTCCACCACCTAGCTTTTCTAATATGACTTGTACATTAATATCTCCAATAGAACGTCCACTTATACATATTTTATCACCAGTATTTCCAAGCACAAATGAAGCTGTAATGTCACTTATTGTTAATAACTCATCTGCTGCCTTTGCACAAATAAGATTTGCATTTTCTGTTACTTCATTGTAGGTAGATATCGCAATTTCCTCTCCTATTATCTCTGCTTTTTTCACTATGTCAGCAATAAGATTAAAGCTCTTTAAGTCACTTTGGAACCATTTTTTTACTCTTATTATATCAATACCACATTTACGTAAATAAGCTGCTGCTTCAAATGTTCTTACGCCTGTTTTAAATGTAAAATTTTTAGTGTCCATCATAATCCCTGCGTATAAACTTTCTGCTTCTATAGTTTTTAAATTCACTTTAGTTTCTGCATATTGAAGTAATTCTGTGACTAACTCTGCTGCTGAAGAAGCATATACTTCTTGGAACATTAAAGTTGCATCTTCTATAAAATCTGTACTCCTTCTATGATGGTCAACTACAACTATTTTTTTGACTTTATCCAATAGTTCGGGACTATCAACATAATTAATTTTATGCGTATCCACTACAACTAATAATGTGTCTTCATCTATATTTTCTAAAGCTACTTCTTTATTTATTATTACATCTTCATATTCTGGTTCTTTTTTTACAACATCCATAAAGCTCTCTAATGCTGGAGTATTATCGCTACAAATTATATAAGCATTTGTATTTAGAGTTTTAGCTAAACGATAAATCCCCATACAGGATCCTATACTATCCATATCAGGATTTGTATGTCCCATTACCATAACTTTATTTGCATCTTTTATTAAATTTTCTAATGCATGTGCTACTACCCTTGCTTTTACTTTTGTCCTTTTTTCTACTTCTTCTACTCTTCCACCATAAAATTTATATATTTCATTTTCACGAATTACTGCTTGATCTCCACCTCGCCCTAAAACAACGTCCATTGCATTTTGCGCTGATTTATATTTTTCCTTATCAGTATTTCCTTCATTTGATATTGCTATACTTAATGTAAATTGTACTTTTTCATTAGTATCTATATCCTTAATTTTATCTAATATACTAAATTTATCTTCTCTTACATCATCTAGATATCTTTGTTCAAATAAATATACATATCTATCTCTGTCTGATTTTATTAATACCCCATTTGTTTTATTTGCCCAATCATATATTTCCTTATCTATCTCTGCTGTTACTTGTGGTTTTTCTCCTGCATCTATTCTTTGAATCGTCTCTTCATAATTATCTACCATAATTATTCCAACACAAGATTTAGAATCCCTATATTCCTTTTGCAATTTTATATTTTCTGTATCATCTATAAAGTATAAGATTACCATATATTCTTTTTTATTTTTTCTGTCCTTATCTCTATTTCTAAAATTAACATATCTTCCCATTACTTTATACATATTGTTTCCAATTTTCAACTCTGTTAATATATCACTATTTCCTGTCTCTCCACTTTCTATTTCTTCCTTAATATCAACTATTAAATCATTTAAATAAGTATTAATATCAATGTTAGCAAATTCCGTTGTAAATTTTGTACTTCTCCATATAATATTTCCATCTGTTTCTAATATAATCAGTGGAAAAGGTGAATTTATTAAACTCGTCTTTGCTGCTGTGTCTACTGTTAATGTTAAATCCTGTAAAGTTTCTGATATTTCACTTTTTCTTTTTTTATTTGCATAATAAGTATATCCTACTATAACACAATATAGTAGAACTGATGGTAATATCATATTAATGTTTTCTATGCTAATTATCACTAATAAAATTAATATTATCGCTAAATATATCTTTGTTCTAGATAAAAGCGAGTCAAATACTTTTCTATTATTATTTTGCATATACATCTCCTTATACTAACTCTATTTTATTTTACTAGCAAAAGCTCAATTTGTCAAGGTAAGATATCTTTAATTATATCGTGCAAATATTCTAACAATCATAATAAATAGGGAACAAAAGTGAAAATTAAATTTTTACACTGGTACTAATTTGAGTTATTATTTTATATAAAAACATTCTCTTTAGGTTTTTTCCTATTTTTTAGATAAGCTTTTATTTAGTGACTATTGTTCTTGAATAATATCTATCATTATTTATAATTTTAGACTAAAAATAAGTTCCTTTGAATACTTTTTATTTTTTACTAAAATTTTAAAACAAATAGGTGATATTTTCTATATAACAAAAAAGTAGGTTTTAAAAACCTACTTTTTTGTTATATTTGTACATCAGAAGTTTCTTCTAATTCTTTTTCAGTACTAATATGAATATTTTGATATTTCTTCATACCTGTTCCTGCAGGAATTAATTTACCAATAATTACATTTTCTTTTAATCCAACTAAATCGTCTACTTTACCCTTTACAGCTGCTTCTGTTAATACTCTTGTTGTCTCTTGGAATGAAGCTGCTGACAAGAAACTATCTGTTGCAAGAGAAGCTTTAGTAATACCAAGTAATACTCTCTTACCTGTAGCTGGTCTTTTTCCTTTTGCAATTGTTTCGTTATTTTTATCTTCAAATTCATACATGTCAATTAATTCACCTGGGAACATGTCTGTATCTGCATTATCTTCAACTCTGACTTTCTTAAGCATTTGACGACCAATTACTTCAATATGTTTGTCATTTATATCAACACCTTGGTTTCTATAAACCTTTTGTACTTCTGAGATTAAATATTCATAAACTCCTTCTGGTCCTTTGATTTCTAATATATCTGCTGGATTTATTGAACCTTCAATAAATGCATCTCCTGCTTTTACCATATCTCCATCTTTTACTCTCATCTTAGAACCAAATGGTATTGTATAAGTCTTTGAATTATCTTTTGAAGTAACAATAACTTCTTTTTTCTTTTTAGTTTCTTTAATTTTAACTTTACCATCTATTTCAGAGATTATTGCAACTCCTTTTGGCTTTCTAGCTTCAAATAATTCTTCAACTCTAGGAAGACCTTGAGTAATATCTGCTACACCTGCAACACCACCAGAGTGGATAGTTCTCATTGTAAGCTGTGTACCAGGCTCACCAATTGATTGAGCTGCAATTATTCCAACAGACTCACCAATTGAAACTAAATCTCTTCTAGCTAGTCCCATTCCATAACATTTTTGGCATACACCACGTTTAGAATGACATCCTAGAACTGAACGTACTTTTAATTCTTCAATTCCGGCTGCAACTATTTCTTCTGCTATTTTTTCAGTAATCATAGTATCTGTATCTACTATTAATTCCTTAGTTTCTGGATTATAAACATTTTCTAACACATATCTTCCAATTAATCTTTCTTCCATCTTTTCGATTATTTGATTTCCATCTTTAATATCATAAACTGTAATTCCTTCTTCAGTACCACAGTCATGTTCTCTTACTATAATATCTTGTGAAACATCAACTAGTCTTCTTGTTAAATATCCAGAGTCTGCTGTTCTTAAAGCTGTATCTGAAAGTCCTTTACGAGCACCATGGGCTGAAATAAAGTACTCTAATGCATCTAGTCCTTCTGCAAATGATGATTTGATTGGAATTTCAACTGCTTTACCAGTAGTACTTGCCATAAGTCCACGCATACCAGCAATTTGACGTAATTGGTTCATATTACCACGAGCTCCAGACTTAACCATCATGTATATTGGATTTAATTCATCAAAGTTTTCTTCCATCGCATTACTTACTTTAGATGTGGTATCCTCCCAAATGTTAATAACAGCATTATATCTTTCATCATCTGTTATTAAACCACGAACATATTGCTTTCTTATATGCTCTACTTGTTCATCCGCTTCTTTTAATAACCCTTCCTTAGCTTCTGGCACTTTAACATCATCCATAGAAAATGTTATACCTGCTAAAGTTGAATACTTAAATCCTAAAGCTTTGATATAATCAATTACTTCTGCTGACTCAGTTAATCCATGTGTTCTTATTACTCTTTCAATAATTGTTCCCATTGATTTTTTCATAACTGGGAAACTAATTTCATATTGGAATGGATCTTCTTTTCTATCAATAAATCCTAAATCTTGTGGAATCCCTTGATTGAAGATAATTCTTCCGACACTTGTTTCGACTCTATGAGATTTTAATTCTCCATCAATCTTCTTTGTTATTCTAACATTTATCTTAGCATGAATACCAACTTCATGATTTTCATAAGCCATAATAGCCTCTTCTGGATCCTTAAAATATTTTCCTTCACCTTTTTCACCATCTAATACCATTGTTAGATAATAAGATCCTAAAATCATGTCTAGTCTAGGTACGGCAACTGGCTTACCATCTTGAGGTTTAAGTAAGTTATTTGTTGAAAGCATTAAGTATCTTGATTCTGATTGTGCTTCTGGTGATAGTGGTAAGTGAACTGCCATTTGGTCACCATCGAAATCGGCATTAAAAGCTTCACAAACTAATGGGTGAAGTTTTATTGCTCTACCTTCTACTAGTACTGGCTCAAAGCTTTGAATACCAAGTCTATGTAGTGTAGGAGCACGGTTCAACATTACAGGATGGTCTTTAATAACTTCCTCTAATATTCCCCACACTTCTGGTCTTAATCTTTCTACCATTCTTTTAGCATTTTTAATATTTTGAGCAATTCCACGACCTACTAATTCTTTCATTACAAATGGTTTAAACAGTTCAACTGCCATTTCTTTTGGAAGTCCACATTGATAAATCTTAAGTTCTGGTCCTACAACGATAACAGAACGTCCAGAATAGTCAACACGTTTTCCAAGTAAGTTTTGACGGAAACGTCCTTGTTTTCCTTTTAATAAATCTGATAAAGATTTTAAAGGCCTATTTCCAGCTCCTGTTACTGGTCTTCCACGTCTTCCATTATCAATTAATGCATCTACTGATTCTTGAAGCATTCTTTTTTCATTACGTACAATGATTTCAGGCGCTCCTAATTCTAATAATCTCTTTAAACGATTATTTCTATTTATAACTCTCCTATACAAATCATTTAAATCAGATGTTGCAAATCTACCTCCATCTAATTGCACCATTGGTCTTAACTCTGGTGGAATAACTGGTACAACATTCATTACCATCCATTCAGGTTTATTTCCTGAAATTCTAAAAGATTCTACTGTATCTAATCTTTTAACTAATTTACCTTTTCTTTGCTCGCTTGCTGTTTCTAATTCTTTTTTAATTTCTTCTGATAATTTCTCTACATCAACTTGTTCTAGTAATTCTCTTATTGCCTCTGCTCCCATTTTAGCTTTAAAAGAACCTTTGCCATATTTTTCTTCCGCTTCATGGTATTCTTTTTCATTTAAAACTTGGCATTTTTCTAAGTTTGTTGTTCCTTTATCTACAACTACATAAGAAGCGAAATATATAACTCTTTCTAGATTTCTTGGTGAAATATCAAGCATTAAAGCAATTCTACTTGGAATGCCTTTGAAATACCAAATATGTGCAACAGGTGCGGCTAACTCAATATGTCCCATTCTTTCACGTCTAACTTTTGATTTTGTAACTTCTACACCACATCTATCACAAACAATACCTTTATATCTAACCCTTTTATATTTACCACAATGACATTCCCAGTCTTTTGTTGGACCAAATATTCTTTCACAAAATAGTCCATCTTTTTCTGGTTTTAAAGTTCTATAATTTATAGTTTCTGGTTTTTTAACTTCACCTTTTGACCATTCTCTTATTTTTTCATCTGATGCTATTCCAATTTTCAACTTATTAAAAGTATTTAATTCGTCCACTATTTTTCTTTTCCCCCTTCTTTGTCTCTAAAAGACTTCGTATTTTTTATACGGGTAATTCTAAAACAGGTAAAGAAGACTAACCCCTGCTCTTGCAAACTAAAATGTCGCTTCTTTCCTTTTTAGAATTTATTTAATTAACATTTTACTTGTTACACCATTATTCAATAATATCATCATCATTATCTAAATTGTCATTTGCTAAGTCATTTCCAAATAGCATTTCTTCGCCTTCGTCATCTAATTCTTCAAACAAATCATCTTTTCCATCGTCTATTGCATCATTTTCTTCATCTAGTAAAACACCATCATCTACTTCTTCAGAATATCCGTCTAAATCTCCATCTGCTAAAACTTCATCTTCTGATAATATTTTGCCATCTTTACTTGGATCATATTCTATACCTTCGTCTACATCTTCTTTTAGCTCTAATTCTTCATTATCTTCAGAATATAGACGTACATCTAATCCTAATGATTGAAGTTCTTTAACTAAAACTTTAAAGCTTTCTGGGACTCCTGGTTCTGGAATATTTTCACCTTTAACGATAGCTTCATAAGTATTCACACGTCCTACAACATCATCTGATTTTACTGTTAACATTTCTTGCAATGTATATGCTGCGCCATATGCCTCTAATGCCCAAACTTCCATCTCTCCAAAACGTTGTCCACCAAATTGTGCTTTTCCTCCAAGAGGCTGTTGTGTTACTAGTGAGTATGGTCCAGTTGAACGAGCGTGTATTTTATCATCTACTAAGTGGTGAAGTTTTAACATATACATAACACCAACTGTAATTGGCTTATCAAATGGATCTCCTGTTCTTCCATCATAAAGAATTGTCTTTCCATCTTCACTCATTCCAGCTTTTTTTAGTAATTCTTTTACATCTTCTTCGTTTGCTCCGTCAAATACTGGTGTTGAAATTTTCCATCCTAAAGCTTTTGCTGCTCCACCTAAATGTACTTCTAGAACTTGTCCTAAGTTCATACGAGAAGGAACACCTAATGGATTTAATAAAATATCTATTGGTGTACCATCTGGCATAAATGGCATATCTTCTTCTGGTAATACTCTTGAAATAACACCTTTGTTACCATGACGTCCAGCCATTTTATCTCCAACTGATATTTTTCTTTTTGTTGCTATATAACATCTAATTATTTGATTTACTCCCGGTCCTAATTCATCAGAATTATCTCTTGTAAAGATTTTTACATCTACAACTGTCCCTTGTTCTCCATGTGGTACTCGAAGTGAAGTATCTCTTACTTCTCTTGCTTTTTCCCCAAAGATAGCACGAAGTAATCTTTCTTCTGCTGTTAATTCTGTTTCTCCCTTTGGAGTAACTTTTCCAACTAATATGTCTCCTGGTCTTACTTCTGCACCAATTCTTATAATTCCATTTTCGTCTAAGTCTTTTAACGAATCATCACCAATGTTTGGAATGTCACGTGTAATTTCTTCTGCACCTAATTTTGTATCACGGCATTCACAGTCATATTCTTCAATATGAATTGATGTAAATACATCTTCTTTAACTAATCTTTCATTAATTAATATAGCATCTTCATAGTTATAACCTTCCCAAGTAGAAAATGCTACTAGTACGTTTTTACC
The DNA here is from genome assembly GCA_944387435.1 of uncultured Clostridia bacterium. GTDB lineage: Bacteria > Bacillota > Clostridia > TANB77 > CAG-508 > CAG-269. The sequence continues at coordinate 22,829 of CALXEW010000001.1, forward strand.
AAGTGCCATCTCTCCATTAGATGTTGCTGGTCCATCTGCTATCGCGTCGCCTTTTTTAACTTTTTCGCCTTTTTTCACAATTGGTTTTTGGTTGATACAAGTTCCTCCGTTAGTTCTTTTGAACTTACGTAATTTATGTACTACAGTTTTTCCATTTTTATATTTAACAGTTATGCTACTACCTGTTACTTTTTCTACAACTCCATCATCTTCTGCCAAAACTAAGATTCCTGAATCTTTTGCTGCTCTATATTCAATTCCTGTCCCTACTATTGGACTTTCTGTTGTCATAAGTGGAACTGCTTGACGTTGCATGTTAGCACCCATAAGAGCTCTTTTTGCGTCATCATGCTCTAAGAACGGAATCATAGCAGCTGCAACTGATACTAATTGTTTTGGCGATACATCTACATATTGTACTTTATCATTATCAACTTCTATTATTTCATTCTTACGCCTTACTCTTACTCTTTTATTTACAAAATGTCCTTCTTTATCAACTGGCTCTGATGCTTGAGCTATAATATAATTATCTTCTATATCTGCACTCATATATTCTACTTCATCTGTTAATGCATGAGTTTCTGAGTTTACTTTTCTATATGGTGTTTCGATAAAACCATATTCATTAATTTGTGCAAATGATGAAAGTGCTGATATAAGTCCTATATTTGGTCCTTCTGGAGATTCAATTGGACAAAGTCTTCCATAGTGTGTATAGTGAACATCACGTACTTCAAATCCAGCTCTTTCTCTTGTTAATCCTCCAGGTCCTAATGCTGAAATTCTTCTTTTATGTGTTAATTCTGATAATGGGTTTGTTTGGTCCATGAATTGTGACAACTGTGAACTTCCAAAGAATTCTCTTATTGCTGATGTAATAGGTTTTGTGTTAATTAATGTTTGTGGTGTTACTACATCTAAGTCTTGTATTGTCATTCTTTCACGAACTACTCTTTCTAATCTTGTTAGACCAATTCTGAATTGATTTTGTAATAATTCTCCAACACAACGAATTCTACGATTTGCTAAATGATCAATATCATCAGCTGAACCTAATCCATGAGAAAGGTTAAATAAGAAGTTTACAGATGATAACATATCTTCTGTTGTAATATGTTTTGGCACTAATTCATCCATTCTTTCTTCTATAGTTTTAACTAAATCTTTCTCATCTGTATTTTCTATAATATTTTGTAAAACATTATAATTAACTAATTCTTTAATATGCAAATTGCTTAAATCTACAGTTGGCAATACTTTATGAATATCTACCGTACTGTTTCCTATTACTCTTATTTGCTTGTCTAAGAATATTATATCAACAGTATTTATTCCTGCATTTTGTATATTTTCTGCAACTTCATCTGTTATAGTTTCTCCTGCCCCAACAAACACTTCTCCAGTCTCACTATCTACTATATCTGTTGCTGCAACTTTTCCTTTTATTCTTGATGCCAATGATAATTTTTGATTAAATTTGTATCTACCAACTTTTGCTAAATCGTATCTTTTGTTATCAAAAAATAACCCATTAAATAAATTTCTTGCAGCATCAACTGTTGGAAGTTCTCCTGGTCTTAATTTCTTATAAATTTCAATTAAAGCTTCGTCTTGGTCTTTTATTGTATCCTTATTAATAGTTGCCTTTAACATTTCTTCGTCTCCAAAGAATTCAAGCATTTGACTATCTGTTGCTAGTCCTATTGATCTTAATAAAGTTGTAATTGGCACTTTTCTTGTTCTATCAACACGTACCCAGAAAATATCGTTTCCATCTGTTTCATATTCAAGCCATGCCCCCCTTAAAGGCATAACCGTAGATGTATATGTTTTCTTTCCTGTTTTTGTGTCAAATTCTTCTCCATAGTAACATCCTGGTGAACGTACTAACTGACTTACTACAACTCTTTCTGCCCCATTTATGATAAATGTTCCACTATCTGTCATAAGTGGAAAATCACCTAAATAAATTTCTTGTTCCTTAATTTCACCTGTCTCACGGTTAATTAATCTTACTTTAACGTGTAATCTTGCAGAATATGTTGCATCTCTTTCTTTTGCTTCTTCTACTGAGTATTTTGTTTTGTCTTCCATGTAATAATCGAAAAATTCAAGAACTAAATTTCCAGAATAATCTTCAATTGGTGAAATATCTCTTAATACTTCTCCTAATCCTTCTTTTATGAAATAATCATAAGAATCTTTTTGAACTTTAATAAGATTAGGCATTTCGATAAAATCACCAACTTTTGCGAAATCCTTACGAGAAGATTTCTCGTGATTAATTTCTCTTATTTTCAAAAAAATCACCCCATAAAAAAATTTTAAGCAGAAAAAATATATTTTTTAAAAGAAGTCCCTCTCAGAATTCAAATTGCTTGTCTAAGTTTTAAGATTGTCTGCTCTTGCAACCTTAATTCTTAGGGCTCTTTGAATTTGATTCCTCTTCCTTTAATTTTAAACTTTAGAACTAAAATTATAATGGATTTTAAGTGTTATGTCTCCTTAAAAAATGACAACAAAAAAGCAATTGAAAAAATCTTATTTTTCAACTCCTTTTACGCTATTTTATTAGGTTTTAACTAATATCTTCTCTTTCTATTTTAATCACCCTATCTAAATATTTTGGGTACAAAAATCCATTTTTAGTAAATTCTACATATTAGTTTATCATAAACAAAAACACAAGTCAAGCATTTCCGTAGGTTTTTTAAAGTTTTTTTACGAATTTATTACAACTAATTTTTACTACTAATTAATTCATATTTTAAATTCTTATTGCTGGCCTTTATTTATTTTATTAAAACAAATAAAATACTAGAATATTTTCTAGTACTTTACTCTCATTTGAAGTTATTTTATTCTATTGTTATTTTTTCCGCTTTTTTTATAGCTAATCTATAATCTACAAAATCCTCTATAAGTATTTTTATAATAGCAATAACAGGAACGGCAAGGAACATACCAAGTATTCCAAAATAAGCTCCACCAATTGTCACTGCTAAAAGAACTAATATTGGACTAATCTTTAATGATTTACCAACAATCTTTGGATTGATAATGTTAGCATCTATTTGTTGTAAAACAATTACTACAATAAGCATCCAAATAGCTTGGGAAAGTCCCCCTGTTATTAAAGTAATAACAGCTGATATTCCGACAGCAATTATAGCTCCAACAAATGGTATCATATTAAATAGTCCTATAAAGAACCCAAGAAGTGGTGCGTATCTAACTCCCATAATCGTCATTGCAATTGTGACTAAAATTCCAACCACCACTGCATCTAAAAATTGGCTAGCAATAAACTTAAAAAAGATTTCATTTGAATGTTTATAATATTTATCAATATTTTTATAAGTCCTTTCTTTAAATATAGCCTCTGCAAATCTTTTTACAAAAGTTAAAATTTTTCCTCTTTCTGCTAAAACATATATAGAAACAATTACAGCTACAAAAACATCTACAATTCCAGTAACTGCACTTATTGCTCCTGATATATATTCCATCACTCTATCAAAATTGAAATACTCTCTTAAATCTATATGCTGAATACTATCAATAAAATCATTAACTTGTTGACTCTTTAATATAGAATTCTCTGGTAATTCATTATATCTATCAATTGCCATTTCGTAATAACTTTGAATATTGCTTACAAAATCCACTACACTATCCCATACAACCGGAAAAATAAAACTAACTAAAATAACTATAATCGCTATAATTATTAAATAAACTGTTATAATACTAAAAGTCCTTGCTTTTCTTCTTAAAAACTTTACTTTTCTTCTTCTATAAAAAGTCTCAAATTTCCTACATGGCATGTATAATATATAAGCAATAAAAATACCCACAAAAAACGGTGCTATAACACTTAAAAAATTGCCCATCACATCTGTTACAGCTGTAAAATTGTCCAAACATTTATAAATAACAATAAGCACTAATCCCAGTAAAAACCAATAGCTCCATTTTCTTATTTTTTCTTTTTTATTTTCCATTATTCTCTCCTTTAATTAATTTTGTTGTTTTATTTTCCTCTATAAATCTATTTCTAATCCTACTGGACAATGATCACTGCCCATTATTTCTGAATAAATACTTGCTTCTTTTATTTTATCTTCTATCTCTTTAGAAACTATAAAATAATCAATTCTCCAGCCTACATTTTTTTCTCTGGCTTTCCTCATATAAGACCACCAACTATACGCGTCTTCTTTATCAGGATATAAATATCTAAACGTATCTATAAAACCTGCATCTAGTAATTCTGTCATTTTGTTTCTTTCTTCTATTGTAAATCCTGCATTATGAGTATTTGTTTTTGGGTTTTTCAAATCTATTTCTTTATGTGCTACATTTAAATCTCCACACATAATAACTGGTTTTGTTTTATTTAATTTTAATAAATATTTTCTAATCTCATCTTCCCATACTTGCCTATAATCAAGTCTTTCTAATTCTCTTTTAGAATTTGGTGTATATATATCTACCATATAAAACTTATCAAACTCTAAAGTGATAACTCTTCCTTCTTTATCATGTTCTTCTATTCCTATTCCATATTTTACAGACAATGGTTTTATTTTAGTAAATATTGCTGTCCCTGAATAGCCCTTTTTCTCTGCACTATTCCAGAAGCTTTCGTAACCATCATATTCTAAATCTACTTGTCCTTCTTGGCATTTTGTTTCTTGTATACAAAATATATCTGCATCTATTTCTTTAAAAAAATCATCAAATCCTTTATTTAAACACGCTCTTATTCCATTTACATTCCAAGATACTAATTTCATTTATATCCTCCTATTTTATTTTTATTCTTACTAATTATTTACTAAAATTCTCTATTAACTCTATAAACATTTCGTAATATAAATTTACACTTCCAGAAACTTCTTTATCATCAATCATCTTTTTAAACTCATCTTTGTTAACCCATTTCACCTCTGAAACCTCTTCCTTTTGCATAACAACATCTTTTAAATCTACATTTTGTTTCGCAAGCCATACATCGACAAAGCTATGATATCTTTTAAATGAAAGTATAAATTCCATATTATTTTTATCTAAATCTATTCCTAATTCTTCTTTTACTTCTCTTAAAGCTCCTTGTAATGAAGTCTCACCAGAATCCACTGCTCCACCTGTTTGAGCCCACATGTTAGGATATATTTTTTTATATGGTGACCTCTTTTGAATTAAAAACTCGTTTTTGTCATTCATTATACACACATGGACATATTGGCAATACTCTCCATCTATTTTTTCATATCTATCAGTTTTCTTATTTAAAGGTTCTTTCCTCTTATTTAACTTATCTACTACTTCCATACAAACTCCTTATTAGTTTTTATTTATAATAGCTCTAACTTTATCTTCTATATTACTCCATATTCCTTTTAAATTATCATATGTAAGTAAATTCTTTACTTCATCTACGTCTTTCCAAATAAGTTCTTCTCTATCTTTTAATGGTATATTTTTAGAAGTTTCTCCATCATCAATTGCAAAATAATAATATGTTTCTACATTTTTTTCTTGTTCTGAACTATACCTATCAATTGCAATTACTTTACAATCTATTAAATGATTTTTTCTTAATGTTTCTTCTTCTGTTTCTCTTACAGCACATTCTAAAAGTGTTTCTCCTTTTTCTAAATGTCCTTTTGGAAATGTATAATCATTTTCATCTTTTCTATATACTAAACCTATTTTTTTACTTTCCAAATTAATTAATATTGTTCCTGCTTTCTTTATACTCATATTTCTCACCTTAACCTTTTTACATTTTACTATAAATACTCTAAAATATCAACTAATATTTCACGATAAAAGGCAGTCTATATTCGACTGCCTTTTAAATTCCATATTCAATTATTATTGCACTACTGAAACATTTAGATATCTAACTCCCCATGCAAGTGCTTCTGCGTGTGAGTTAACAAATATATCTATTTTGTTACCATTTATTGCTCCGCCTCTATCTTCTACTGTATAGATATGTCCGCCAATATTTAATTTAGTTCCAAAAGCAAATTTTGAAGATGCTGCAACTGTTCTTCCAGCCGTTGCTTTTGTTCCTGATGCAGTCATTCCATTTGTTTTGCCACAACATTTGCTACATGGGCAATATGCTGTAATTTTATAAGTTGTTCCTCCTGTTGTTGTTGATGAAGTTCTTGGTAAAGTAGAACTTCTTGAAGTTGCCTTCTTTTGAACTTGAACAATCTTATCAACTGGCTCTGTAATTACTTTCTCAGAAATAACTGTTTTTTCAATCTCAATATCATTTTGATATTTAACCCTGTATGTTACCTCTTTTAAACCGTCTTTTCCTTCTTGTAGAACTTTATTTGTTGTATCACCACTTGTTCCACTATTTTTTGTCACAGTTTCATAAGGTATTGTAACTTGTTCCACAACTATTTTTTCAGTAATTGGTGCATAATTTTCTAATAATTGCTCTAGTGATGTAGACACACCTTCTTCTGAAATCTTAGCTATTTGAACCTCGTTATATGATTTATCAGTTATTTTAATACTTTGACCTGAAGTTACTTCTTCATTTAAGTCTGGTATTGTCTTTTGATTTTCTTCTAATACAATATTATTTTCTGCTAAAACTTCTGAAACTGTAGCTTTACTTGTTAAAGCCGTCATTTCATATCCATTTTGAAGAATAATTTTAACATCCTTTAAGTCTTCGTTTACTGCCATTACTCCTATTCCTGATATTAAAATAAGAATAATTGTTACACAGATGATTTTCATGATAGAAATCGAAGCATTTTCTTCTTTTTTCATCAATTTAATTCCTCCTTTTGGCAACAACTTAATTATACTATATTTTCTCACATTTGTCAAATTCTGTTCTTTTCTTACTCTCAGAAGAATTTTAAAATTATAACTTTTTATATAATTTGTCCTTCTTCCTTAAAAATCAGGATTTATTATATGTATAATATATTATATGTATTTTTTTTAATATTATTCCTAAATTTTCCATAATAATTTCATAGAATTTCCATATTATTATTGTATAAGTATGTATAATATGTTATCATATTTGTATATTATATAGAATAGGAGGAATTTATAGATGGTCGGTTTAATCATTTTGGCTATTTTAGTAATTCTTATTATTGCTGTTATCGCTATATATAATGGATTAGTAAAAGCTAGAATAAAGGTTGATAATGCTTGGAGTCAAATAGATGTACAACTTCAAAGAAGATTTGACTTAATCCCAAACTTCGTTGAAACTGTAAAAGGTTATATGACACACGAAAGTCAGACTTTCGAAAAAATCGCTGCTCTTAGAACTTCTTGGGCAAATGCAGGAAGTGTATCTGAAAAAGCAAAACTTGATAATGAATTATCTGATACATTAAAAACAATAATGGCTATTTCTGAAGGTTATCCTGACTTAAAGGCAAACCAAAACTTTTCAGAACTATCAGAAGAATTAAGAAACACTGAAAATAAAATTTCATTTGCTAGACAGTTTTATAACGATTCTGTAACTATTTATAACACAAAGTTAGAAGTATTCCCTTCTAATATCATCGCAAGTATATTCCATTTTAAAGCTCGTGACTTATTTAATACAGAAAGCGATGAAGCAAGAAAAAATGTTAAAGTAAACTTCGGAAGTAACCAATAAAAAATTTAGGAGTTGGGGATTATCTCCTTCTCTTTTTTTTAGAAAAAGCTAAAAGGAAAGGTGTAAATAATAATATGTTTCAAAATATAAGAAAAAATAAAATAGAATCAGGTGTAATAATTGGTATTTTTATTGTTATAATTACATTAATTGTTTATTTTATCTGTAATGCATTAAATTTAGGAACAATTTCAATTGTAATAGCTCTAGTTTTTTCAATAGCATCTGCTTGGGGGTCTTACTATTACAGCGATAAAATAGTTTTATCAGTAAATAAAGCAAGACCTGCAACTAAAGAAGAAGACCAAAAACTAGTAAATATTTTAGATGCTTTGATGGTTTCATCAGGACTTCCTAATAAACCTAGATTATATGTTGTAGATGACCCTCAACCCAATGCCTTCGCAACAGGAAGAAATCCAGAAAATGCCGTAATATGTGTTACAACTGGTCTTTTAGAAAAATTAGACTACTATGAATTAGAAGGTGTTATAGCACATGAAATGAGTCATATAAAAAACTATGATATTCGTTTATCTTGTGTTGTGTCTGTAATGGTAGGTTTTATAGTAATGCTCGCTGACCTATTTTCTAGAGCATTATTCTGGGGAGGATTAAATAGAGATAACGATAGTGATAGTAAAGCAAATGGCATATTAATGATTATCGGCTTAGTTTTTCTAATATTATCTCCAATATTTGGCTCTTTAATGCAACTTGCATTATCTAGAAAAAGAGAATTTTTAGCAGACGCAACTGCAGTAGAATTTACAAGAAACCCTGATGGATTAATTTCTGCTTTAGAAAAACTAGAAAATGACCCTAATCAATTAGAAACAGCAAACAGTGCTACTGCCAATATGTACATTGTAAACCCATTTAAAAAAGATACTAAAGAAGGAAAAAGAAGAACAACAAGTATTTGGTCTACACATCCAAGTACTCAAGATAGAATAGCAGCACTTAGAAATTTAAAATAATTCGCATCAGGGACGTTTCCTTTGCGTAAAAAATTTCGCATTTGGGACATATCTTAATTAAATAAATTCAAAAACGAAAGATGAAGAATTAATTTTCTCCATCTTATTTTTCGCCTTGAACTAAAACATTATGATATGCAACTGTTTTATCATAATTTGCTTTTACTTCATCTGCAGTTAATATTTTATTATATAATCTACAAGCATATATATCTACTTTTGAATAGTCTTCTGTATAAACATTTCCTCCACATTGAAGTCCGATAGTAAATGGAATTTCTGGATTATCAATATCTCCTCCTATCAGCCATTCATGGCTACAAACAGTTGAACCAACAAATTCTCCATTCCAATATAAAGCAATTATATTAGAATCAAAATCAACTGTCATAGTAACATATCCACCTTGTTCATTTGCAAATGTTCCTATATCATCTTTTCCTATCCAATGTTTTTGAGTTCCTCCGTTTTCATATAAAGCCCAATCTGATTGAGAATTTAAAATAGACATACAGCATCGAAAGTTATACTCTGTCCATAAAGTTCTAAATTTGTTCGAATACTCACTTTTATCAGTATTTCCTTTTTCTGTTTTGCATAACATTTGAATTTCCTCATCTACTTTATTAATATCTGTTTTGCCATAGAACTCAAATGTTAAGCCATTTTCATATTTACATTTTCTTGAGGATATACTTCTATATAATCATCTACGCCATCTAATTTAAATTCTGTTTCATTCCAACCATATCCATCTCCTTCTTGTATTCCATATACTGTTACTCCTTCCCCCCAAGAATTTTCGTCACTCATATTTATTGGGTCAGCATTTAAAATTATTTCGTCTCTTACTGCTAAATTCTCTCCATAAGATAATTTCACGAAACCTTTTTCTGGTAATTCTATTACTTCTCCTGTATTATAGTTTATTACCCATTCATATTTTGTTTCTCCATAGTTTTCTAAATTTACACCTGTTTCTACATAATACCAATCTGTTCCATATATTTGCTTTGTATCATTTACTGATATTATCTTCCAATTATCTCCATTTGCTAAAGTTCTATCTTTTAACTCTTCTCCTATATTATATTTTTCTTCATTTGTTAATTCTTTATTTATCATTGTTAGCTGAATAGCTTCTCTTTCTGATGAATTTAAAGTTTCTTCTTTTGCTTTTTGTGCTTGAGTTATTATTCCATTCTCACCTGTTAGCATGGCAATTGAGACACCAGCAAGTATTAGTAAAATTATTATAGTAATAACTAATGCTATAAGTGTAATTCCTTCAATTTTAATTGTTTTTTCTTCCATTTCATTCTTCCTCCTCTTATGTGTTTGAAACAATAATATCTTAAATTAAGATAAAAGTCAATATCGTGATTTAAGATATTGTAAAATTTTATTGGTGATTAATAATGTATAAAAGAATAAAAGATTTAAGAGAAGATAAGGATTTAACACAAAAAATCATTGCGGAATACTTAAATATGTCACAAAATGGATACTCTCAATATGAAACAGATACAAATAAAATTCCTGTTGAAGTCTTAAAAAAACTTGCTATTTATTACAATACAAGCATAGATTATTTAGTAGAATTAACTGATGAAAAAAAACCTTATAAGAGAAAAAATAATTTAATTTTATAAAAAAGTATATCTTCCGGATTATTTTAATATATATACCTAAAAATAGTCTGGAAGATATAAAGTTTTAATCATTTATTACTCACAACTTTTTAACTTTTTCTACTTGTTCTTTTGAAATCGTTCCTTCTCTTAAAATATTGGGAACGTTACCTACCACTTTTACAATCGTAGATGGAATACCTAACTCACTTAAACCTGTATCAATAATATAATCTACCTTTCCTTTAAAATCCTCTATAATATCATTTATACTAGTTCCACTAGGTTTTCCTGAAATGTTTGCACTAGGAGTAGCAACTGGTACTCCAGCATATTCTATTAGTTTTTTAGCAACTATACCATTTGGCATACGAACTCCAACAGTATCACTATTTGCCGTAAGAATATCTGGTACTATTTTTTTCTTTTTTAATATAATAGTAAAAGGACCTGGCCAAAATTTTTCCATTAAGGCATATTCCAAATCGGAAACATCTTCTGCAACCATTTTTACCATTTCCATATTACTTACAAGTAAACTTATAGGCTTACTAAAATCTCTTTTCTTTATTTCATAAATTTTTCTTATAGATTCTTCATTAAATCCATTTGTTCCTATTCCATAAACAGTTTCAGTTGGAAATATTGCAATTCCACCATTTCTAATTATATTAGCTGGTTCTCTTAACTTTTCTAAATCCAAATCATTTTTTAAGTCAATATATTTTTGCATAAAATTCTTCCTTTACTTCTAAATTTTTTATATGTTTACCCAATTGCAGAAAAATGTGCTAAAAGGAAACATTCCCAATAGCACATTTATTTTTATTTATTGTCTTCTGATTTCTTCTCTTCAACTTTTTTTGTGTTTTTAGCAATTTCTGTAGTATTTCTACAAATTACTAATAATATTAATGAAAATTCATAAACAACTCTTGCAATTACATTTCCTAGTACTAATTGAAGTAAGAACGCTAAGAAGCTCTCTCCTATTAAAGCAAAAGATGATAATGTTATATAAATTGCAATAATTAAGTAAGTTACTTTTAATAAAGTTTCTAAGAACATTTTCTTAAATGATAAGAAATCATATAACCATCCAAGAAATCCTGTAAATTTTCCTTCATTTTTCTTACTTAAGAATAAGAAATAAACTAGAATACCACCTACTATTGCTAGTATTAATGATAAAATAATCCATACTGTACTTCCTACAGCACTTGAAAAACTTGTTATTGATCTTGTTCCGTACATTTTCAATCCCCCTTTATTTTTTTCACATTTTATCACAAAAACTTAAATTCGTCAATTTTAACCAAAAATTGACAAAAGCAATTTATTCTTATACTTTAATTATAATATTGAATTTTTTATAATATAACTTTAAATTACTTTATCTTATAAATTTTTTTTACATTTTCGAATGTAATTCTAGCTACTTCTTCCTCTGAAATTCCTTTTTCTTCAGCAATTTTCTTAGCTATATATTTTACATTTCTTGGGTCATTTCTTTTTCCTCTTAATGGTTCTGGAGATAAATAAGGACTATCTGTTTCAATTAGCATCTTATCATTTGGTACCATTTGTATTATTTCATTTGCATTTTTAGAATTTTTAAACGTTACAGGACCTGCAAATGATATATAAAATCCAAGTTTTAATCCTTCTTTTACAAGCTCTCTATTTAGAGGACAACAATGAAAAACTCCTTTATTTTTAACACTATTTTCTTTTAAAATCTTTAATGTGTCCATTACAGCATCTCTTGTATGTATTACTATTGGTAAATCTAATTCATTTGCTAGATTTATTTGCTCTATAAAGGCCTTTTTTTGAAGTTCTTGCATTTTTTGATTTTTTTCCCAATAATAATCTAATCCAATTTCCCCTATTGCTAAAACCTTTGGATTTTCTTTAGCTAAAGCTTCTATTTCTTTTAACATTTTCCACAATTGTTCTTCAGTTTGTGGAATATCATTTGGAGAAATACCACAAGTTGCATAGATAAAATCATATTTCTTAGAAAGTTCAATTGCTTTTTTTGAACCTTCCAAACTATATCCCGCAGAAATAAAACTTACTCCTTCACTATGTACTTTTTCTATTATTTCTTCTCTATCACTATCAAATTTTTCATCATCTAAATGTGCATGATTATCAAAAAACATAATTATTATCCTCTCCTACTTTGATAAGACTGTTACAGTTGCTATTGCATAATCCTTACAGTGAGAAATACTAACATCTATATTTTCTATATCTTTTAAATCAATACCAATTATTTTTAAAGCCGGTCTTCCCTGAATATTATTATTCACTTCGAAGTCTGTCCAGCAAATAGAATATTTATCTTCTATCTTCCAAGATAATGCCTTGAGAGCTGCTTCTTTTGCCGCAAATCTTGCAGCATAATGTTGATATTTTTGTTTTTTCTTACTTTCACAATATTTTATTTCATTTTCAGTAAATACCCTATTTAGAAAAGCTTCGCCTAATTTTTCTATACTTTCTCTAATTCTATAAATTTCAATGATATCTGTTCCACAAGTTACTCTCATTTCCTTCTCCTTAAAAAATGAGACAAAAGGCCTGTCCCTTACTGTCTCATTAAAACTATAAAATTCAATATATTAAATATTAATGATGCCGCAAGTATTAGTCCAATTGCAATAGTTGATGTTCTATTTTTTTCTATATTTAAGTCTTTATATAATATATCATATTTATTTTTTACTTGACTATATAATTTTTCTAACTCCAATGTTTCTGCTATTCTATGATTTAACATTGTCCCTGTTTCATCATCTGTTATTTCTCTTATCCATAAATTTTTAGTAAAATCTATAAATTTTTTTCTTGCCTTTTTTACTTTCTTTGGATTCTTTAATTCTAATTCTATCCTTTTTAAGTATATTTTTTTATATAGATTAATTACATATGTATATAAAAATTGATTCTCAAATTCATCTGGTAATATTGTATAGTTATTCATGTCTTCACTAGATGAAAATAACATAATTCCTAATTTGCTTAATGCTAATTTTACATATTTCCAACTTGATACTGTTATTACTTTTTCTTCTTCTATCTTTCTACTATTATCTGCTGGTAATATGTTTGCATATCTAATATAATGGTGAGCTATTTTATCAAAATCATTTGTACTATTCCATGCCTCTTGATCTATACAGATATATGAGTATGTTAAAAATCTTTCTGTATCAATATCAAGTTTCATTGCATCTAAATTAGAACCTGTAACTTTTCTTATAAAATCTCTAAATGTTTCGCTATTTGCAAAACTATTTGTTTGAAGACGAATATTATCATAAGTATCAAATGCCACATCAGCATTTATGTCCCTAAATTTATAATTAAAGTTTAATATATTAGAAAAACTATTATCATCTTCCACATTTGTTTTAATTACTAAGAAACATATTCCTGTTTCAAAACATATAATTTCTATTTTTGATATTGTAAAAAATATTCCTTTTGTATCATCAACTTTACCTTGTATGTCTTTTTTTATTCTATATTCGAATATATTACAAGGGTATTTACTAAGTATTGCCGCCCTTGTCTCGTCCGGTAATTCCTCCAATTTCTTCAATTTGCTATTTCCAAAGCTAAAACTTGAAAATAGGAAATCTCTTGTTTTAGGCAAAAAATATTGATACATTTTAAAATCTTTTTCTCTTTGAAAAGTCTTTAATCTAAAATCTTCATCTCTTAACATTTTTAATATGTATTTTTGATATTTTCCTTCTTTTATCACAAACGGATGAATAAAATATGTATATTGATAATTTGTCTTTAGTTCCATTATTTACCACCTCTTATTTATTTCCTATAATAATTCATATTAAGGTCTTTTCCTAAGTACCAATTTCCAATGAAGTCAATTTGTAAATACTCCTCTAAATCATACATTGGTTCTTGTATAACCTTTCCTTCTCTATTAATTGCTCCCCATTTTCCATCTTGTTTTATTCCTGCATATCCAAAAGCATTTTGATTAGTTACATCATCATATATATAATCAACTACTATATTTCCATCTTTATCTACAAATCCATATTTTCCATTTTGCTTACTTACAAACAATGTGTTAGATGTAAATATGTCTGCTTCATTTTCTTCTTCAAATCTAAAATTATAATATTTATATTCATCGTCTTGTCTTATTTCTATATAGCCTTTTTCATTATCTAAATCTGTTACCATTCCTGTTAGCTTGATTTCATAGTTACCATTTAATACTTCATTATTATAGTTCTCATCTTCTGCTACATATAAGTCAGCACTATCATTATATGTTATTCCTCTATATTTAAATTCAACTTGTGTTTCATCAACTTGATTTATTATTCCATAATTTTCTCCTGTCTTTGCAATAAATATCCCTGTTTTAGCTTCTTTTAAGTCATCATATTTTGCATTAATAACTTTTTCACCAGACAAATTCATAATACCAAATTTTTCACCATCTTTATAGATTACTCCATCTTCTGGATTTTTTAAAATTGCTATTATTTCGTCGTAGTCTCCATTTAAAACTTCAGTTCCGTCTTTTCTTACAACCTTTTGTTTTCCGCCTTCAGTTACTACATAATAGTCTCCTTGATGTATTTTAGATATACCATCATAATTTATAGCTAATACTTGTCCATTTGAGGTATCTACTATTCCATATTTCCCATCTGCATTTCTTACTATAAAACCTTGTGATGTTTCCTCTCCTAAAGCTTGTATTTCTGTGTATTCAGTAGGGATCAATATATTTCCTTCATCATTAACAATTCCATAACTTTCATCTTTAAGAACAATCAAAGCACCTTCTACTCCTTGAAGAGCTGTTATCTCTTCATATTCACATGGTAAGACTTCTTTTCCATCCATATTTATTAAACCATATTTTCCAGCATTTTGTACTTTTAACACTTTTCCATTATAATATAAATTTTGATTTTCATCTGTACTTGAAATTGCCTCTACTTGTTCATAATTTGTAAAAATTTCTTCATTTTTGCTATTTAATACTTTCGTACTATACGTTCCATCATCATAATTTACATCAAATGTGCATAAGAATACATCTTTTTTACTATTTGGCACGATTATCATTTCACCATATGCTGGGTCTATTACTATATTTCCGCTAGAATCTATTACTCCCCATTTATTATTTTGATATGCTGCAAAATAATCTATACTTGTAATATTTCCTCCCTGCATATCTTCTCCATCTAATATACCTTTTAACATAACAACACACATAATAATTACAATAAACAAAATTATTACTGCAAATACTTTTTTTAGATTTAATTTGGGTTCTTCATATCTTTTTCCTTTACTCAAAGTATTTTCCTCCCTTAGTACATTTATAATATATCATATGTTATACAGGTTATCAACAAATTTTAATTTTCTTTTTTTCTAAATTTACAAACCAAAACACTCATATCGTCTTTTGCCACACCATAATTATTATCTACAGCTTCTTCTAATATCAAATTAGCAATTTTTTGTGTATTAGTTGTATCTATATCTTCTAATAAGTATTTAATCCATAGTTCTTTATTTTTATATTCTACATTTGAATCTAAAATTCCATCTGAGCAAAGTACCATTATCTCTCCTGACTCTACATCTCTATCAAATGTTTGAATTTTACTTTCTTCTATTATTCCTGTAGGTAGCGAATTTGATTTTATCATTTGAACCTTTTTACCATGTTTTATATACGTCGGACACGCTGCACTTTTTATAAACTCAACATTACCTAAATACAAATCAACTATTACTATATCTAATGTTGCAAAAGTCTCTTTATTTTGGTTGATTAATGCATTATTTATTAAATCTAATGATATATCTTTATCAAAACCTGATAATAATAAGTTCTCCAATAATCTCAAAGCATTTGAACTACTGTTTTTTGCTTTCTCTCCACTTCCCATTCCATCACTTATCGCTATTAAGTATTTTCCATCTTTTAATCTAACTGTTAACATACTATCTCCGGAAGTACTACTTTTTGATTTAGTTTTACTTGCTGTACCCATTGCCATTACATATCTATCTTCTGATAAAAAATCTAGCTTCTTTCCTACTACTGCTTCTTCATTTAATACAATCTTTTCACCTAATATTTTAGTAAGTATCTTTTCTATTGTTTTAATCTTGGATGTCTCTAAATTCTCACTTAAATAAATTTCTACTATAAATCTATTTTCTTTCTTTATTACTATATCTTGTATTTCTACTTGTTTTTGTTCTAGTATTTTTGTTATTTCTTGTTTTTCATTTATATATTTTTCTTCATTATCTATATCATTTTCTAATCCTTCTGCCATACTTTCTATTGCTCTTGACACACCTTTTAACTGTTTTTCTATATTCTTTTTATTTTGTGCAATTTTCTTTTTCCAGATAAAATCTGATTTACTTACTTTATAAGAAACATTTATTGTTCTTACTATTTGCATAATATTTTCTTCTAGACGTTTACTTATATCCTTATCATCAAACCCTATTATATAACTATTACAATCTGCAAACACTTTTAATAAATCTTGTCTACTTATTTCTTGTTTATCTAGCAATAAATTAAATATCTTGTCTACAATCTTACCATTTACATCTGCTATATCATCATATAACATATTATCCTTATAAGGTTCTAAATTGTTTAACAATTCTGTTATAAATATTCTTTTATTTTCCTCTTGTTCTTTATTTACCTCTTCTTTTCCTATTGGTAACTCTTTATAAGTTGTAGCTATTTTATCTATTGCCTGAGACACATTATTTAAACTTTCTGCAACCTCTCTACTTTTATTTAATGCTCTTTCTCCAGCTGAAGGTAAAAATTTTGAATTTCCTATAAATTCTTCTAAATCTATTTGTAAGTTCTTTGGTACTACTAATAATCCTATAGAAGCAATTAGTATTTCTTTAAAATGTATTAATTCAACTGTATATCCGTTTGAAACATACGCCAAAACTATATTTCCTAATGTAAATCCAACAGCCACTCCTATTTTTCCAAATCTATTTAGTATACCTGCTATCATTCCTGATATTGCATATGCTGCTATCATTATTGGTTCATTATTACTAATAACTCCTAAAGTCACTCCTATTGTTACTCCTGATGTCGTTCCAACTAATATCCCATTTTTCCAACCTAAAATCATTACAATTAATATACTAAATATATTTCTTATGTTAAATCCATATATATTCGTATCTCTGAAAGCAGCTACTGCTATTGCAAATAGTAAACTTGCTCCTATTACTTCTTCTATCGAAAAAGCCCTTTTTCTATAAAATTCTTGTACAACTACTAATGAATTTACAAAAATTTTGTAAAATACCAAAGCTATTATTGCAAGCGTAATTGTACTTAGTACATCATATAATGTAAATACTGACATGAATATTTTTATTATACCAATTAAAAAACTAGCAATAAATACATTTTTCCCTACTTTTATTTTTTCATTTCTTTCTTGTTCGTTGTATCGTGGTTTTATTATAAACAATGTTGCAATCATTACTAATGCTGTTAATAAATATTCTGCTGCTCCTCCAACGCCAAATTTTATAAGATTCCCAAGTAATGAAATCACCACTATTCCTAGGGCTGGAATAGAAAAAGCTAGACATGCACCTAATAAACTTATACTAAATATTGAAAATTCTCCTCCGAGACTTACAAATGATAACATAAACGCTACAATATATACTACTATATTTTCTTTTGTAAATACATTTCCCAATATGTTAAATTTATTTTTTTCTTCATTACTATTTAAATTATTTCCACTATTAAAATCAATTGTATCTTCACTTAAATTTTGAAACATCCTTACCACCTCTTAAAATTTGATAAGCTTATTTTACTACTTGTCCTTTGTGGTTTTTGTCTTTTCTAGTCTCCTAAACTAAAAAAGTTTTTTACAATTTTATATATATTTTTTTTGCTTTTTTCATATTAATATAATATACGATTTTTATTTTATTACATAATATCGAAAAAAGCAATATTTAGAAAAAAGGTTGTTGTTTTTTATTTAAAATATTTTTATAAAACATTTTATTTATTTTGTACTTTTATGAGAACAAAAGTGGAAGTCATAAAAATCAGGTTAAATATTTCTATTCAACCTGATTTTACGTATCTAATTATTTAATTATAATACTTTTTTCTTAATGAATACAATTCCTGCACCTAATATAACAAATGTACTAATTCCTAAAATAACATATGGTACATAGTTTTGGTTTTCTCCAGTAGGTCCTGTAATTGTTGCATCTACATGATCGTCATCATTTTCATACGTTGTACTATTTCCTGGTACAAGGTTACCAGGTGTTGATTCATCCATAGGTTTATCCCATAGAATGTTAACTTCGATATAATTGTCAAGTGTGAAATCATCTGCATCATTTGATAACAATCTTGATACTTCCATTTCAACAGTTTTTGTTTCCCCTGGTTTCATGTTTTCAAATGCTTCTGTCTGTAATACTTGATTATATCCTTTAATTACCTCATATGCTTCTGGTGATAAATATCCTTGTGTTACTAAGTCTTCTGTAATATCAACTAGTGTCCAATCCCCGTTTAAAGGATTATCTGGATCAAATTGTAAATCATTTGATAAGTAATCAAATAGTCTTTTTACTGTTGCTAATTTAAACTTATTTTCTCTATCTGATGGTACAATTCCATAGATATAGTAATCTTGGTCATTATAATCAATTTCTGCTTTTGTATTATCAACTGTTATTCCATATCTTATTGTTAATGTAGCACCTTGTATTAACTCACTATCTAACTCAATAGCAACATTTCCATCTGGCAAGAATCTTACATGTTGAAGATTATCTGTTTGAGGATTTCCCTCTATAACAACTTGTCCGTTAGCAAGAGTTACTCTAATATATGTAATATTTTTACTTAATTCAAGTGTTTGTATTGGTCTTCTTATAATTCCTAAATCAACATGTTGGAATTCAATTCTGAAATATTCTCCATATTCACTTATATGATTTAGGTCTTCATCATAGTCAAGTTCTACTTCAAATCCTCTTGTTGCTGCTTCTATTTCTTGTAGTTGAGTTTCCTCATTTGTCATAAGTCCATAATTTATTTCACGAGGTGTAGTTCTATAATCAACTATATCAATTCTATCACCATTTTTGTTTATACCAACTTGGTCTCTTGCATCTGACAATCTATTTGCATCATCTGTACTATCTTCTCTATACCAGAAGTTACTCATTGAAGTAGCTGAGTCTTTATCTCCGCCTCTATAGATTGTTGCCTTATAATTTATAATTTCTATATCACTTACTTTATTTCCTTCTGTATCATAAATTACAGAATTATTTCCATAAGTATAACGTATTAAGTATTTTCCTGGTATTACACCAACAAACTCGTAATATCCATCTGTTCCTGTTGTATACGTTGCATCTACAACAGATGTGTCCATCTTATATAATTGTGCAATTGATAAATTATTATCCAATACATTTACATTGCTTAAGTCTACATCGTCGCCAACACTTAACAAATCAACTTTGACTCCTTCAATTCTACCTTCAGCATCTCCTAGGTATCCGTCACCTTTTCTTTCTTTATCATACCCTGTTAATCCAAGTAATTCTTCTCTTGCTGCATCTTCCCATACTGTACCTGTAATTTTTCTACCTTCTCTAACAGTTACGATAAATGATGGTGCTGAGTCTGTATCATCTTCATATGTTTCTCTACTAGTTGGTTCTGCAGAACCTGGATTTGAATCTTTATCAATTCCTGCATATCTAGTACTAAAGTCCTCTTCATATGAAGAATATGAAGTTATTTCTGTTACAGACTTTAACGTTACATCTTGATTTAGTACTGTATTTATAGCATCATTTTGTAATTGATATTCTATATATACTATAGTATCTGATTGTGGTCTATTTTGTGAGTTAACATCTATATATACCCTCTTATATCCATTTTGATTATATGAAGAATCTACTGTATAATTTAATTCTTCTCCACTTTCAGTCTGAATACTACTTATATCATAATTTTCATCAAAGTAATTAACGATTTGATTTGTAGTTGTATATACAGTTGTAGCTTCGTTTCTTATAGCCACTTTATATCTTATGAACATTTGTAATGAACCTGGATTGTTTACGTTATATGATACATCTGAAGAGAATATTTCCCTTGTATATGATGCATTTCCATAGTCAGTTCCAAACTTAACTGTCATATTAAATCCATCTGTTTCTTGGCTATCATTAAATCTTTGGTCATATCTATAAGTATGTGTATATCCGTTTAATGATATAGTAGCTTGTTCGATATCTTCTTTAACAGCTAAATCTGGCATTTCTCTTTCATAAACACCTAAGTTTATGTATGGAATCTCATCAATACTTTGTTTACGTATTGAATCATATGAAATTGCTGTTTGTCCAAGGAACGCACTTGGTGTTGCATCTTTTGTATTTGCAGTAATTAAATATTGTTCATCAATTCCTGCAATTGGGTATCTTTGTCCATCATATCCATATAGATATTGTCCACCATAATTTAATGTACTTACATTATTAGCAAAATCATAGTTTAATCTATATACACTTTGTCCATTTCCATTTTGTGCCTCATTATTTACTATTATTGCATAATTCTCATTAAATTGTGGTCTTAGTGCATCATCTGTTGCCTTACTTCCATTATTTAAGTCTGCGTGCACTTCAACTGATTTGTAGCACATACCATTATATACGAACTCAATATATGCTCCATCTAAATCATCAATTTTTATCTTCTTAGCTGATGGATCTCTTAAGTAATCTCCAAAAATATATGCTCCTTCTTCTTGTTCATTATTACTATTTGTTATAGTTCCTGTAGTTCTAGTATCAAGAACACTTCCATCGGCTTTCTTAAGTGTTACTTGTACGTTTGCTAATCTCTTATCTGCATCATCATTTGTGTCATCTTTCCACAAATCATTTTTATATGCTTGTTTTCCAGAAACAATATCTTCCCAAACATATCCACTTAATTTTACATATACTCTCTTATTCTTAATTGTTAAAATATCAAATATTTCGTCATTTGTTCCTGCTCCTGGTCTTGTATCTACTGAGGATTGTCTAAATATTTCTATAGATGATGTAGTTCCTGTTCCACTTCCCATATTGCTTTCCCAGCTTATAATAGCATTTATATCAAGACCATTTTCTTGAGCTTCATCTAATTCGTAACCAAAGTTATCTCCTATAGATACCTCTACTACTTGATATTCTCCAATTAGTAAGTCATAAATTCTTACCACTCCATCTTGGTCTGTTATAAATTCGGTTGCTTCAGCTTCATTTGATGTTGTTTCTAATCCTCCTAAGTTGATAGTTCCTTCTACTCGTTTTTGAACATTACCATCATTGTCAATTGCAATTATATATCCTTCTGAATTTCTTAACTTAAATGACACCCCTGGTAATGGATGACTTTCGTTATCCATATCTATTTTTTCTATTTTCAAATTACCTGTTTGCTTCTCATTTGTTACTGTTACTAAAGTTCCTTCTTCCTTATGTTCGAATTGGACGTTGTCTGGTATAAGTGTATATCCATAATTTGGATTGTTAAGTTCTATAGTTTCATAATTACCAACATCTAAACCTGTTATTACTATTGTTCCATCAGTAGAATTAGTTACAAATACTGTAGCTTCTGCTTCATTTTCTGTATATGCTGTCATTGGATCTGTAATTTCATATACACCATCTGATACTTTATTTGCTATTACATAACGTCCTGTATCAGTATTTCTTATCTTAAATTCTACATTCCCTAATTTTGTATTGTAATCATCTGCATCAACTTTTTCTATTGTCAAATTTGCTCTTTTTCTATAATCAACTAATTTAACTTTAGTTGCTGTATTATTAGGTCCTTTCAATTCTACCTCTATAGGTCCCGCTATATTTCCATCTATTGGTAAATTCGTTTCAGCTCCATTTCCTATTTGAACTGTTGCTTCTATAAGTTCAGCAGCATAATTTGTTAAATCTTCATCCACCTCTTCTATGTAGTATTGATATTCAATTGATATGTTGTCAATTGTAACACTACCGTTATCAGATGTATGTATTACAGTAGCATTAGAAGAACTTGCATCATATGATGTTGATGCTCCAATTGATATAGTTGTTTGCCCTCTTATAGAACTTTGATCATTAATTCTTAAATATTTCTTTTGACCACCACTTAAATAATATATCTTAAATCCAAAGTCTTTAACATTTTCATAATTTTCTATTCCTGTATAATTACCAATCTTTCTAACTATTAATTTTCCTAAATTATTTTTAGCAGTAAATTCCACTTCGTCAGTAGATGGTTGTGTTGGTACTGGGTCTCCTCTAAATACTGATGTTCCTTGGCTACTGTCAGCTCCTATAAAAATTATTCTTGCTTTAATATATCCTGTTGATACAGCTCCAGTATTAGGATTTACTATCTCTCCTCCTCCTGATGAACCTGAAGTAGTTATTCTTACTTTTACTTCTAGATTCGTTAAAACTGCTGTTGTTACAATATAAAATTTATTTCCATTTGTAGGTATTCCTGAAACATTTTGAACTGTTCCACCTACTGAATTTGAAAATCCAGCTACTGTTGGATTATTACTTCCATCAGTAATAGTAACTCCACTTATTGTTCCTGCCGTAGTCATTGAAAATGGTCCTATATAACTATATGATGTCCCATTAGATTCTGTTACCTTTACTTCCGCATCTGTATCACTATGTGATGTTATAGTTGCACTAGAGCCTGTTGTTTCAGTTCTTGCATATCTATCCGCATAGCCTAATACTGTTGCACCTACCTTACCTGACTGTGTAAGATAAGATGACTCTCTTTTATTACTAAAAGGTCCTATTAAACTACTCAAATCAGTAGAATTAAAGAAGTAATACAAAGCATTTCTTGCTCCATTATTTACACTTCCTCCACCTACTAGTCCTGTACCACCAGCTACTGTTGCTGCATAACATAGATAAGCTAATTTTTTGGCATTATAAGTGTTATTGCCACTAATAGTTCCTTGTCCATAAATCTGTGTCGTATATGTTCCATTTCCATTAATATCTGTAATACTTCTAACTCTAATACCATTATTTCCAATTCCACTATTTTTCTTCTCTGTAAAACACATCCATTGTCTTTTACTATATACATTAGTTTCACTAGCAAATGCATGTCCTGCTGTTACATTCCAGAAATCACCACTATTAGCTGCTGCTGAATCTGCTAGTGATCCAATGTCAGTAGTAATAGCAATAGTATAGCCTGTACCAATTATTATCAATATTATTGCAATAATTATAGAAAAAATAATTAAGCTTTTCTTACTTTTCTTCTCTTCCATCAAAATACCTCCTTTCCTCTAAATTTTTTTATTATCTTTCTTTAATACTTTCTTATTTATTATATAAACACCTGCTGCTATTATTGCAAGTATTGCAAATATAATTGAT
This sequence comes from uncultured Clostridia bacterium, assembly GCA_944387435.1. GTDB lineage: Bacteria > Bacillota > Clostridia > TANB77 > CAG-508 > CAG-269. The sequence continues at coordinate 46,687 of CALXEW010000001.1, forward strand.
ACAAATATTATGACTCTACCTGTTGATATACCAATAATAACTTCGGCCTTTCCATAATCATCTTCTGAAGCATTATTATTTCCTGGAGTTGAGTCTGAATCATTTAATCCTTGTGGATTAGATGCTTGTGCAATCTCCGCTATATTTATAACCGTTCCTGTATTATCTTCAGTCATATTCTTTACTAATACTAAATCTACAGTCGTTTCTTCACCTGGTCCTATTGGCGTATTAGATAAACTATTATTTTGTAAATTTGTATTTGATTGATACCAATCTTTATTTAATTCTGAATTAAAATTCAAATCAGATGGTATGTAATCAACTATATTTTGAACATATCCTGCAACTTCTCCTGTATTTCTTATTTTTATTGTGTATTTTATGATAACAGTTGCATTATTTACTTCTCTAGAATGTATTTCAACTCTGGCTAGAGTTTGTTCTCCATAACTATATTGAGTTGTTCCTTTATTTGTTTGTACTGTAATTTCACTTACATATTTATCTAATTCTAAATCAAATGTTGAAGCCTCAATTAAACCAATATCTATATTTGTAGCATCTTCTGATACATTAATTGTGTCTGTAGCACCTACTGTACTATTAACCCCATCTATCATAATAGATTTACTTATAACGTCTGAGTTTTGATTTTCATCAACACCCGCTTTTCTATACTCTGTAAGTATATATCTTTGCGTATCATATTCGAATACTAATATATAACTTCCTTCATTTACATTTATTTTATATTGACCATTTCCTTCAGTAGTAACATTTATATTATCTATATACATTCCATTTTCTGCATCTATTACTTTAACGCCTACTCCTGATAATGTTTTTTCTGTAGAATCTCTTCTTCCATCTTTATTTTCATCTATCCAAGCTACACCACTTATTGTATATTCTCCATCTCCACTTGGATTATCTGGATTACCTGGATTGTCTGGATTATCCGGATCTTCTGTTCCTGGATTATCTGGATTGTCTGGATTGTCTGGTTCTTCTGGATTTTCCTCCTCTGAAAGTCTATATACTATATCGTTTGATGTAATATCTCCCATTACTGTTGAAACTGTTAGGTTATTTACAATCTCATTATTAGGAACTTGATTTATTGCAACATGTCCTATTATTTCTAATTTTGATGTTTCATTAGCTGCTATCTTATGTCCTTCTATATATACATCTCCTGCTTCTAATTCTTCTCCATCAAGTGTTACTGAATCTACTATAATTCCTTTTGGAATATAATCATATAAAGTAGTAGAAATTTCATTATTCGTCGTATTTTTAATTTCAAATGTATATGTAACTTCTTGACCATCTTCTACTATTGTATCATTCTCTGGATTTGCTGTTTGTATTACCTCAACCCAATTTTCTTCTGTATCAACTTTTTGCATAGTAAAATCTTTTTCTGTACTAACTAAGTAACTCCATTCATATTCATAAGGACCTTCTTCAGCTAACTTACCATATGATAAATCAATCTTGTTTGTTACAGTATCTGTAGCTATCTTTTCAGCATCTATTTCGATTGTAACTACAATTTCCATGCTTGTATTTCCAGATAATAATTTACCTCCTCCAAGTATATTATCTCTTATAACAAATGCATTTTGATCTTCATCTTCCTTTATAGGTTCAGATGTTATAGGTATTTGCTCTTCACTTCCCATATATTTTACTACAGCACTTTTTGCTGTAAATCCTTCTGGCAAGCTATCTGTAACTTCAAACATTAACTCTTCTTGTTCTCTATTTTCTACAGTAATTGTTAAGTCAAAAACATCTTCGTCCTTTAATCCTATATTTTCATCAATATTAGTACTTTGGCTTATTCCTACATTTTTTTGTTCATTATGAACTTTTATTGTCGCCATATTTGAAACATATGTATTTGTTGCTGTTGCTTCGTACATAAATGATATGTCTTTTTCTTCTTCTTCAAAGTTATCCATTTCAACATATAATTCCATTTTAGTAAGCTCTTCCGCTTCCATATTCTGAATTTCAAATGTTAATGTATTACTTTCTCTATCATATACAATATTACTTATTCTATTTATAGTATCTGGTCTATCTTCACCAGCAACACTAGTTGACTCCCATACTAAATCAGTTTCACTATTACAGTAAACACCTTCTGGTAATTCTACTTTTGCCCTTACATTATCTAGAGTTTCTCCTGAAATATTTTCAATAGACAAATTCATATGTACTTTTCTTCCTAAATTTATTGTTTCTTCTTCAAAGAACGAACTTGCCATTGTTAGTTTTAATTCTGCTTGGCTTATATTATTCTTTATTGTAGAAATATTTATATCTTCCATCCCATCTGCTGTAACTAAAACATCTCCATATGTTTGCTCACTATCTCCATCTACTTCTGAAACAACAATTTCATAAGATACTACTATACTTTCTCCATTGGCTAAAGTATCAATTGTATCAAAAGTTTTTTCATTTGTATTTAGTTCTCCATACAAGTGATATATTTTTGATGGTCCTTCTTCAGCAGCAGGATCAAAAGCTTCATACTCAACTAAATCATATAAATTACCATTTGTTTGTGTTGCTTTTATATTTACATTATTTAAATCTGCGCCTGTATTATTTGTTATTTGCATTGTATATCTAACTTTTTGTCCCTCATAAACAGAAGTTCCATCTTCTAGTTCGACTCCACCAGATACAGTTGATATCGCAACACCAACATTATTTGCCTCTCTTGTTACAGTATTTTCTAAAGCTAATATATTATCTGTAATGATTTCTTCTGTTTTAGCACCTACTGTAGAAGATTGTGTACTTACATTTCCTAGATATGTATAAGTTGTTTCTGTTTGAGCATATATACTTTCTCCATAACCTATATTTTCTGGCGTTGAAACCTGGTATCCTACTGTAACAACTTGTCCTGCTGTCATAGTACCTAATTTTATCATATAAGAACTTGCATTTGTATAATCACCACTCCAAGATCCATCATCTTGCACAGCTGATATATTTGGTGAATATGATACTTCAGCTCCTCCAACATTTGTACTTATTCCTTGAAGTAATGTCGTATCTAATGTAGCTCCATTCACTCCTTTTTTAGGTAATCTTCCAATAATTACAACATTATTAATGTCTGTATCATAGTTGTTAATTACTGCTGTATTAATTGTTGCAGTATTTGAATTACTATTTAGACTTAGTGTTCCTACTGGTATATTATTATCTACTGTGTATATTGAATCTCCATTATTGTTAAATCCTGATAAATTATTATATATCATCATACCTGGCTTAGATGATACATTTATTTCTACTGATGTACTATAAGTTCCCTCATTTCCATTTTCATTTGTATAAGTCATTGAAACATTTGTTTTTTGGCTAGGTGTTAATATATCAAATTCGATATCAGCATTTATAACAATTGATAATTGGTTTATTTCGTTTGAATAGTCACTTTGCTCTCCTGATAAAGCAATTTGCATAACTTTTTCGCCATTATCTCTATCTACTAATCTAGCATATTCTACACCGAACTCGTCTGCATAAACCTTGCTTATAGATTTTACAGTTAAATTAGAAATGCAACTTGGCAATGTTATCTCAATAACAGGATTTTTAAATAAATCATAATTTTCTGAAGATGTTTTTAATGTTACTGTAAATTGAACATTTTCATTTTTTTGTAAAGTTGATAAATTTACATTATTAATTTCTAAACTAGCTTCTGTAGTTGTATCTAATAAATTTGTTCTAGCTTCTCCAACTTGTTCTGAAATATTTGTGCTTACTTTTGTCATTGAACTTAAGGTTGTAAATTGTTTTAGTTGCTCTCTACTATATCCTGTATTTCCTTCAATGCCTTTCTTATTTCTTATAAGTAATGTTCCAACATTTATTGGTTTTGTTGTTGATATTGTTATTCCTCTTACAGGTGATGCATAACTAACTACTATATTCCCAACTTCATTTGCCATACTTTGAGAATTAATAACTGAAAGTACACTTCCATTAACATCTTTAATTGTTATTACTCCATCTTGTCCCAATAAATTAATTATATTTTCTTTATTAAACATTGTTTCTTGATATACAGTTTTTGAACTAATATCAAATTGATTTCCATTTCCGTCTAAGAAATTCTCTTGGTTTTCAGCAATTTCTAAATTTGAAATTTCTGATTCATTAGAAATCTCTATTTTCTCTAATTCGTCATATACTGTTAAATTACTACTGTTGGCATATAAATATCCTTTATATTTAGAATCTGTTGTTTGTTTTTCTATACTTACCACATTTCCTATCGGACTAATTTCAATATTTTGAGAATCATTTTTTTGAACATTATCTTGAGTATATAATTTAGTTGTCATATTTGTATTTAAACTAACATTTTTATTAGTAAATTCTACATTCTCGTATTCATATATAAGCTTATATACATTATTTTGTAAACTCCACACTCCATTGCTTTCATTATTTATTTGAACAATTCCTGTTTCATTATTATATACAGCTTTATCATCTTGCATCTTATCTCCATTTAATAATACTCTTACTTTGCTTGGTTTTTGCTCATCTAAAACAGGTACTTTTACTTCTAAACTTTCATTTTCTCTCGGTAATTTGTTATCTTGAACAGATGTAGTAATATTTTGTTGTAATAATACTTTATTATTTAAGTTTATATATTTATCTATACTTTGCATTAAAGTTACATCTGTAGAATGTTTCCAAATCACTCTTGTTTTTATTTGTGAAGATACTTCTTCACTTTTATCTTCACTCTCAGAATAATTTCCTGTAATAGTTATATTATTTTCCTTTTCAAAATAATCCACATCAAAACTATCTTGTTTTTTGAAAGTAATTGGTAGTACTATTTCCACATTATTTTGATAAATAATCTGATTCAACTCTATTTCATTTGTATCCGCATTTATACTTTTAACATATTGACTGTTTACTTCATCCTTTAATATAGTAAAGTTTGTATTTTCAAGCTTTATTTTTGCATCATTTAAAGAACCTTTATCTTTAACATTTACATTCAAGATTAAGGTTTCTTTACTATCTAAATCACATTCTTTACTATGAACTTTTTGATTATCATTCAAAAAATAAGCATCAAATTCAACATTCTTTACATTAGTTTCTCTACTTTGACTCTCTAGTTCTTCATACATAGCAACAGAAACTTTATAACCTAAAAATATAAAGTCTGTCATTGTAAATGTAAAAACTAACAAAACAGTCAAAAAAATCTTTAAAATTTTACTTTTCATTTTGTTCCTCCCCATTTTCAAAAGATAATTTTGATTTCTTTAATATATATATTAACGACTTTTTTCGATAAAATCAATATAATATTTTTCCATATATGGCAAATATTACAAAAAAACTTCTTTTTTCCTCTAGGGATGCTTTATTTGGGATTTTGATATGTAATTTTTTTTAATTTTTTATTACAAGTTCTTTACAAAAAATCCAAATACACTTTACTAAAACCCGCAAATCCCTTATTTACGTAGCTTTCACGATTTTTTCATAAAAAAGAAGAACCTGATTTGTTAGATATACAATCTATAAATCAGATTCTTTTAATAGTTTATAACTGTTATTTATTTCCTAAAGCTTTTCTTTTAATTAATAATATTCCTACTCCTAATATTACTAATGCTGCTACGCCTATTGCAACCGGTATAATAAATGATAAATTCTGACCTGTACTTGGTGTAACAATAACTGTTTCGGCAATATTATCATCAGCTTCTGTTCTTCCTGATCCTGGAATATAACTTCCTGGTGTTTCGTCTGGTTTAGAACCTCCTGTTTTATCTAATCTATTAATTTCTGTTTCGTTATCTATTGAGATATCTTCAGATGTTGACAATATCTTAGATACTATTAAGTCTACACTAGCTGTTTGCGTTGGTTCTAATTTTTCATCACTTAAGCTTTCTGTATATAAAATAGTCTTATCATCAATAGTTGAATTTTCATCATTATATACTACTTCGGCTATTGTATCTTTAATTTCGTCTAATGTTTTAACTTCCCAATCAGGATTTCTTGTATTATCAAATGCCCAATCATTATCTAGATAATCTATTATAGCTGTTGGCGTAATTGTTACAACATCACCTTCTACTATTCCATATGTATAGAAGTTTTCTGATAAGTAATCTAATTCACTTAAGTTCGTTGTCTTGATTTCATATCCAACCTCTAATCTTGCACCTTGTATTAGCTCATTATCTAGCTCTACTCTTACATATCCATTTTTTGGACTTGCTGTTTCTGATGGTCCCATATGTGTTAGATGTCCAGTTTCTCCTGTTATATTACCATCTTCATCAAATGTTACATCTGTTACAACTTGCCCATTTGCAAGGGTTACTTTTAATGTTTTTACTCTCTTAGATAAATCTAATTTTTGTCTTGCTCTTTCAACTATACCGAAATCAATATTGTTAATTTCATAAGTATATTTATCTCCTGAAGATGCAGTATAACTACTTTCATATTCTACACCGATTCCCATCGTAGGAGTATATGAGTTCATTTTATCAATTGTTGTTTGTGTGTTATTAGTAATTGTCTTGATTTCTTCATCAATTTGTTGTCTTAGTTCATAATCATCAATAGCATCTGTTAACCTTGTGTCTACATTTTCTTTAAACCATTGCTTATTGGTTTGGTCTCTTGTGCTATCATATACTGTTCCTTTGTATTTTTGTACTGTATATGTTTCGTCTCCCCAAGTATATGTTAGAACATAATCTCCTGGTATATAATCTGTAATTAAGAAGTCACCATTACTATCAGTTGTAGCTGTATAAACTTTCCCACTTCCTGTATTTTCTGTTAAAGTAACTGCTACTCCTTCAATTCCAATTTCTCCTTCTTCATATGCTCCAGAACCTTGTCTTACCTGTCCTGTCATTAATTCTCCTGATGTTGAGTCTAAGAAGACCTTACCAGATAATTGTCTTGCATCAGCAAGTTCTAGTTTGAAACCAGGTGCTGAATCTGTATCATCTTGATATGTTGTTGTATCTCCTGGTGTACTATTTCCTGGGTTAGAATCTTTATCTATACCTGCATATACACTTCCATTTCCATCAAATACTGAATAAGAATTAATTTCTACAACATTGTCTAAAACTTCACCATCATTTAATAAGTTAACTACTTGTTCTCTACTTAATTGGAATTCTATATATATGTCTGTTTGTTTTTGAGCTTCTAATCTACTATTTGTTTCTATTACTGTTTTCGTATATTCATCGTTATATGCTGTATCTGTGTGAACAAGTTCTTCTCCTGTTATACTTCCGTTTTCGTCTAAAGTTGTACCTGCTCTTAGAAGTGTATAATTACTGTCATAGTAATCTACTATGCTATTTATTTGAGTGATTAAATTTGTAGATTCATTTCTTAGAGCTATTCTGTATGTTACATAAACCTTTAATTCTCTACTTGAATCTTCTTCATTTATATACTCATAATCGGCTTTATAAATTGCTCTTGTATACGACATTGAACCATATTTTTGTCCGAATTTTACACCAACATTAAATCCATCACCGTATTCACCTTGATTTACAAATCTTTGTGAATATTGATATACATGTTGATATCCATTAACTGCAACTCTTACATTCTCCAAGTCTTTTATTAACGCCATATCTGGTTGTTCTCTTTCATATAAACCTTGATTAATCCATTTAATCTCTTCCATACCATATGTAAAATTATCCCAAATGCTATAACCTGTCTCATCAGTATTTCCAGTAATTAAATATTGTCCATTATTAATTAATGTTGCTATATGTTCATTCTTATCTAAATTATAGCTTAAATCATGAACTTTATTTCCATTTTCATCAAGAGTTATGCCTGTATCTTCTGTTTCTCCACCTTCTACAATGCTAAAGTTTTTATTAAATCTATCTCTAACTTCTGCATTTTCTGCGGATTTAGAACCTTTTTCTTCATTTTCTAAATGTGGAATTACATTTGTATATGTTAATCCATCATATTCAAATTCAATATAGTAATCTTGTAATTTTTCAATTAAGACATCCATAAACAAGTATTTTCCACCATCTGCCGTTGTAGCCTCCATTACAGTTTCACCTGTTGTTCTATCTTTTAATCTTACTGTAATTCCATCTAATAGGATATCACCATCATCCAAATCATTTTCTTGGAATAAATCATTCCTGTATGATTGCTTTCCTGATATCTTGTCTACCCATACAATTCCTGATAATTTTACATAGATTTGTTTGTTTTCTATCATGAATTCTGTTGTCTCATCAGCTACTATTGTTGTCACTTGTCCATCCGTTAAGAACTCGTAACCATAATTTGGATTCTGAGTTTCATATGCTGTATAAGTTCCTACTACTAAATTTTCAATATAAATTTCCCCATTTTCATCTGTTATAAACTCTGTCGCCTCTTCTCGAGTATCTACATATGAAATAGTTCCATCTTCATTTTGTTTAACATATTTTCCAAGTTCATTATTCATAATGTAGAATCCTACACCTGGTAATTTGAATTCATGATTATCTTTATTTACTTTTATTATTCTTAAACGCCCTATTGTTGTTATATCATAATCAAAATTTATTTCTATATTTTGAGTAGTAGTATATGGTTCTCTAACCAACATGTTTTGCAAATAGTATTCATTATTTTCCAAAAACCATATATTTACTCCTTTAACTTCTATTTGTGCATTACCTGTAATCTTAGTTATCTTTGTAATATTTCCATCTAACGGAACTGAAATATAGAAATCTACACCTGATTTTATTCCACTTACATCAAAGAAATTTTCTGTTGTTCCTGAAAAACTGCTATATAATTTTTCAGCTATTGGATTAGAATCTTGATCAAACACATTTACTTCTGTTATCGTTCCACCAAAACTCCAGTTAAATGGTCCTATTCTCATATAAGCTTTGCCATCTTTTTCATAAGCTACTACTTGTATATTGTCTTTATTGGTATTATCTGTGGCATTATTCATATTTGATATTTCATTTGCATAATCTATAGCATCTTGGTCTAATAATGTTGAGCTTCCTTGTTGACTACCCGCAAACCCTGCATATAATCCTGCATGATATTGTCCTACATTATTCATCCATGTATATCCAAAATTCCAAATAGCATTTTGTACAGGTCCCGTAGTTTTTATGGGTCCATTATCTTGAGATAGTATATATGCAAATCTAGCATTATCAAAACTATCTATTGTTTTTCCTGTATGATCTGTAGATTTAGTTCCTTCAATCCTTACATTTGATATAACTCTGTAACTCATAACACTTTTAGTATATTGTCCATGCTCCATACAAAATATATTGCTACTATCTAAATATTGACGTTGTGTTAATGTTAAATTTTGTCCTACATAATATGCATTTGATATTGTTGTAACTCCTAATATTAAAGCTACTATAATTACCGCCATAAATGCTAATTTCTTTAATTTGCTCATTTAATTTCCCCTCCTTTCCTTCTATATTTCCTCTTTATTTTTTTTATTTTTTCTAATTAATACATAAGCGATTACTCCTAGAATTGCAACTGTCCCTATAGCTACACCTATATAGATTGCTCCACCTGTTCTAATTCCTAAAAGAACATCTGCTGAACCCATATCATTTTCTCCATTTGTTCTATTTCCTGGTGTTGAGTTGCTATCTGTTAAACCTAATTCATTATAAGCTTCATCTATTTCTGCTGTATTGTTAATTAGTCCTACATTATTTTCTGTCATTGATTTTGTTAATGTTAATGTTATCTCTCTTGATTCTCCAGCTGCTATTACATCGTTTGCTAAACTTTCATTATATAGTCCATTTCCTGTTTGATACCAATCTTTATTTAATTCTGAACTAAAACTTAAATCACTTGGCATATAGTCTGCAACTCTTCTAACATATCCTTCAACTTCTCCTACATTAGTTACTCTTATTTTATATTCTATTAATACTGTTGCCCCATTTATCCTTTTTGCATCTAATTCTGCTCTTGCTAATATTTCTTCATTGTATTCTTTTACCGTACTTCCACTTGAATCTTGAATTACAATTCTGCTAACAAATTTTTCAAGTTGTAAATCAAAATTTTGTAATCTTACAAATCCTACGTTAATATCAGAAATATTCTCTTCATTCATTTCTAGAATGTCTGTTGATGCAAACTCCTCTGTTTGTCCTTCTATGCTTAATTCTTTCATAATAGCATCTGAATTATTTGATTCATTTACTCCCTGTGCTTTATATTTTGTTAGTGAATATTCTGCATTATCGTAGTCAAATATTACTATATATTGTCCAGTTGTTATATGATCTAGTACATATACTCCATTTTCATTAGTTGTAGTCTCTAAAATACTTCCGTCTTGTTTTTTCACTAAAGTATTTGTTTGTGTATTATATAGTCTAACTTTTACTCCTGATACAACTTGTTCACTACTATCTTTTTGTCCGTTAGCATTTTCATCAAACCATGCAACACCTGTTATAATTCCTGTTCCATTGGCTACATCATTACCATTTGAATTATTATTATCGTCATTACCAGGTTGATTTGTATTTCCATTATCTTGATTGTCTTTTGCCTCTATTATATGAGTAACTTCTGTAGTTGTAGCTATCCTTTCTGCCAATAACTCTGCATAAGCAATATTAGTAATTGCTTCTGCTTCTGTCCTTCCTTCTGAATAATTTACAAGTGTTTCTATTTCTATATTGCTTTCACTTCCTGAAGCAATGTTACAACGAATTTCTATGTTATTTTTTTCTTTTAATTCTGTAATTTCTTCACCATCAAATGAAACCTTAGTTACAGTTAAACTAGATGGCACTGTATCTTTTATAATCAAATTATTAATATCTTGTGTTCCATTATTTTTAATATTAATAGTGTATTTTATTGTATCTCCAGCTTTTACATAATTACTTTCTGGTTCTGCTGTCATAGATAAACTTACATCTACTTTTCTTACATTATCCTTTATTTCATTTGAACGATATTTATCATTATTAACACTTGCGGATACAGAAAAATCAATTGTCTCTCCTTCATTAAGCTTATTAATTTTCAAATCATAGCTTAATACTTTGTTTTGACCTGGCTCTAAAGATCCAATATTCAACTCTTCTTGATACTCAATTTCTTCTGTTTGGGTAACATGACCACTAGTATTCTGAGTTAGCTCTTCCTCTGTAACCTCTGTAACTCCCGCTGTTTCTCCTTGTTCGCTATCTGATGTTATTGGAAATAAATCATCGTCAGAAACATCTTCTGATGACATTCCTGTAACTAAATTTAATCTTGCCACTTCTAATGAGCTTGGCATATTAGTTTTTACTATTATATCATTTTGTGTCTCGCCTGAAATATTCTCTACTATTGCAAAATATTGTACATTCCCTGTTTCGTATAAATCAGTACTTCTATCTGTTACTCTTTTAACAGTAATACGAACATTTCCATTAGCTGTAATTAAACTTGATTCTTCAGATTCTTTAGTTACATCACCATATGTTATACTTGATTTATTTACTAAATTTGTTCCTACTTGTGTATCATTGTTAACTCTTACTTCATATTCTCTTGTTGCGACTTCCCCAACTCCTAAAGATTCAATTGTATCTTTATAAGTTCTACTATCTAATTCATCGTAATATGAAGCTCCTGTATATTCATAATTATCTTTTGGCGTAACTAAAGTTGTTCCTTCTGGTACATTTCCTTGAAGTACTACATTGCTTATATCTTCACTTCCTATATTTGACACTTCTATTTTATATTTAATTACTTCACCATTTCTCACTGTTGCACCATTTTGTTCTTCTGTCCCTGACACACTTGCTATTAATCTTGTTTCTAAATTTGGTCCAACTCCTGTCTCTAATTCGATTGCTGTAGCTTCCATTTGATTTGTAGCTTTTGTTAATGAATTTTGGTAATTAACTGTATAGTCTTGACTAGCCTCTTGATTATATTCTAATGATGCAGGGACCTTTGTTGTATAATCAGCTAAAATACTTGTTCCAGCTTCCATTGTAGGTACTTCTATTAAATATTTTCTAACTTTTGTACCATCTGTTATACTTTCCTGCCATCCATTTTCTCCATTTTGTAAATCATCTGTAGCGTTCTCATTTTCAGTATAATATACTTTTACTCCTTCTACCCCTTGAACATTAAGTCCTTGAATTACAGTCGTATCTATATTATTCTTTTCATTTTTTGTTGGGAATGTTCCTAAAACTTTTACATTCTCCATAGTATTTTCATTGTTGTTTATTACTTCTATTTGCGTTTGCAAATCTTTTTCTTCAGAGCCTCTATCAAGACTTACTACTTTTGTCTCTTCTTGTCCTATTGTCTCTATTCCTAAATCTTTTATATTATGAATTACTGTCATATCTGTTGGCGCAACTACCTTTATTCCATTTTCTGCTGTTACTACTTCTCCTTTGTTTTCAACTGTCATTATTACTTTCCCATCTTGTGTCGCAGATTTTCTATTTACATTTGCTATTGCATCTATTACCAACATAGCTCCATCTATTCCCGCTTCTTTATAGCCTGTTTGTTTTCCTGATAATTCAACAGTTATTGTTCTTCCATCAGTCCAATAATTCGCTATTGATAATTCCGTTTCATATAATAGTTCTATATTGTTTATTGTAATATTTTCTACTGGCTCTGGTAATTCAAAAGTAACTCTTGGATTTTCATATAGGTTATATTGTTCGTTGTTACTTCTCAAAATTGTTCTTATTTCTACATCATTTGATACAACTGTTGATAAAGTATCTTTATCAACGCTTAAAGCTGCTACTGTTGTTGACTCTTCTAATTTTATTCTTGCTTCTGAATTAGATGTTACTCCTAAAGAATAATCAATTGTTACATTTGAAACTAATTCATTTGCATTTACAATATTATTTTCTTGTCCAGATTTTATTGTCTTTGTATGTGTAAATATTAGATTTCCTTCTGATATAGGTGTTGTTACCCTTATTTTCAAACTAGACGGTTCTCTTCCCTCATAATCAATAACTAAATTTCCATTTTCGTCCACTGGAGTTGCTGAATTTATTGTTCCTAAAATTCCTCCGGCTTCATTTAATATAGTTATACTTCCATTTTGTCCTAATATTTGGTCAAAACTATTTTTTGAAATACTTGTCTTATTGTAAACAACATTTGCGCCAATAGTTTGTCCGTCATTTAAAGAATAATAACTTGCATCTTCTTTTATAGAAACATCTTCTTCACTATTTGCTAGGTTCACAATTAATTCAGTTCTAGTTTCAAAAGTTCTGTCTAAAGAAGCATTTATTTTTCCCTTATACATTGTTCCTTCTAATGGAACATTTTTAATTTGCATTAAAGCATCTTTTTCTTCATTCCCTAATTCTAATGTATTTGAAACTTTTATTTCTTTATCATTATACAATTTTACAGTTTGTTCTATAGGTAGTTTATTACCGTTTAATTCGACATCTTTACTATAAACTAAAGTTAATATTACATTTTCACATCCTGTTTTTTTCCATAAAATTTTATTTTCCTCATTTGGTTCATTTGTGAATTGTAAATTAACACTTTGATCATCTAAATTGTATTCAAAATGCGTCATAGTATTAAAATTAGCCTTTGTTACAATTTCTGGAGTTTCTTCACTATTTGGTAAAGTAACATTTGTATTTATTTCTTTTATAGGATAATTATTTTCTTTTAACCCCATATTCATAGAAAGTTGTACAATTCTTCTTTCTTCTCCATTTACTTTCACAATTTTATTTGTGATTATATCCATTGTGTCTTCTACATTTTCTTCATTATTGTTTTCAGTATACTCTAATTCAATCTCTCTAGTTGCCTTTATATTTATATCTTTTTGAGTACTATCTTTATATATGCCTGTCAAGCTTAAACTTGATACAGCATTTAATAACCCTACATCTAGATTATCTTCTTTTATAGGTTCTATTTCAACATCAAAACTAGCTGTACTGCCAGCATTTATTTGATTTAATGTTATTTTGTTTCCTTCTATTTTGTTTACATATTCACTAGTAGAGTTTTTAAAGTTAAAATTACTATTTTCTAAAGTAATTTCACCATTAAAATATCCTTCATTTTTTACTGTAACACTTAATGTTAAAAGATTTTCACTCTTTAATTCAGCTATATATTCTATATTTCTATGATTAGTAGAAATATCTTCTGCTGCTAAACTTACAAGTCCCACTCCAACGTAAACAAAATTAATCATTGTTAGAGTGATTAATAATAACATAACTGTCACTAATTTTATAATTTTACTCTTCATAATAAACCTCCTTAGCTTATAATACCTCTATTTACTATTATAACCTTTATTGGTAGATTTTTCAAGGTTTTTGTGAACTTTTTATAACTTTTTATGTAAATTTATGGTATGAATGGTCTTTTTTATTACTAATCCTATTTTATCAGCATTTTTAGTGTTTTTGTAACACTTTCTTTCTTACATTAATATTATATTTCATAGATAAGATTTGCTTGCATATATTTTATTAGAGGTGATTTATTTGGATAATAAATTTAATATTGATCAAAATTCTTTAAATAAATTAAATGATATGATGAAAAACGGGAATGTTTCTGAATTACTATCTCAAATTCCCCCTGATGTTATGCAAAATTTTTCTTCGATAATGAACAATCAAGATAATAATCAAAATAGCAATCAACAAAATTCCAATAATAGTAAAAGTGATAATAATTTTAATCAAAATTCATTTGACTTTAGCAATATCGACATGAATACCATTATGAAAATGAAAAATATTATGGATAAGATGAACAATTCAAATGATCCAAGAAGTAATTTACTTGCTTCACTAAAACCATACCTACGTGATAATAAAAAGGAAAAACTGGACCAATACGCAAATTTAATAAACTTTGCTAAAATCGCTGAAATATTAAAAAATGATAATAAGGAGCCTAAATAAATGCTTAATTTTCCTTTTTTACCATTTCCTTATAATAATTATTACAAAAGTTCCTATCCTCATTATTATAAAAATAATGGGGATATTCAAAATGTTTCTACCATAAGAAATAAAGAAATAAAAAAAGGAATAAAAGAGCACTCAAATGAAAACGTTGAAAAAAAAGAAGCAGAAACAAATAAAGACCAAAAAAGATCAACTAAAAATAATTCTTTTGCTAATATTAATTTATCTGCTATTCTAGAATCTGATTTAAATACTCCGATTATAGAAATATTAGGCATAAAATTATATTTAGATGACCTTATTATTATTGGTTTATTGTTTTTCCTTTATAAAGAAGATGTTCAAGATGAAATCTTGTTTGGCATTCTTCTACTGTTATTATTAAGTTAATTAATCTATTATTATTTTATCTTCTATAACACTAAGATACGCTTGCTTATGCAATGGCTCCTCGTCTCTATTAATTTCTTTTACTATATTTGCAATTCTAACTTGCACAGCATCAAAAAGTCCAGATGCAATAATTGCTTGTTTATTCCCTTTTGCTCCTGCATGTGCTAACCCTCTTAATGCTCCTAATACTACAATATTATCAGAAGCTACAACTTCTGCTCCAGAATTTACATCTCCTAAAATCACTAAGCTTCCTTCGACTTCCATTCTTTGTCCAGACCTTAATGAGCCTCTGTGGAATTTTGTCTCTGACATTGCTATTTCTTTATCAAAAGTTCTTTTAATACTAGAAAGCCCTAAGCTTTTTGGCATATCAAAATCTATCTCAACATCTATTTTTCCTTTTATTATATCTTGTATTTGGTCAATTTCTTTATTTTTCAATATCTTTCCAGTTACCCTTATTGGTGTCTTTTCATCCTTGTATAATTTTCTTAACTCAGGTAATTTCTTTTTTAATACTGTAATTATTTGTTCTTGTTCTGCATTTTCATCTAGTTTAATTACTATTTCGTCTTTTCTTAAATTAACACTTACATAATTATTTTTCATTTTTACATCCTTCCAATTCACATTTTACATTTAAAATATAATATAGAAATCATCTATTGTCAATATTCACATTATATTTTATACATTTATAAATTTTATAACAAAACTCTAGCGATATTGGCTAGAGTTTTCCTATATTAATTCATTATTTGAACATAAGGTTCTGCTGTCATATCTTCTTCAATTGTTTCTACATTCATTCCGAAATATTCTTCCATTATATCTCTTACAACTTCTGCTGTATAATTTCCATGTCCACCATTTTCTACTATAACTACAATCGCTATTTCTGGATTTTCAAATGGTGCAAATCCTACAAACCAAGCATTAACTTTGTTTCCAGCCTCCGCTGAACCTGTTTTTCCTCCTACTGTTACATCAAAATCTCTAAATCTAACATATGCTGTACCTGAACTATCTTGTGTAACAGATTCCATACCTGCAAGCACCGCGTCTATATACTCTTGGTTTATATCAATCTCTTCTACTGTTTCTTCTTCTATTCCTAATTTTTGATTTACAAAGTTTCTAATTTCTTCTTCTGACACTTCTGATCCATCTGCATTTCTAATAGTTCTTACTATTGTTGGTTGTATTCTATTTCCTCCATTCGCTAATATGCTAATATATCTTGCCATTTGTACAGGACTAAATGAATTATCATTCTGACCTATAGCTGCTTGTAATGTATCTGCTGCATACCAATTTGGATCATCATTTGCATGTAATTCTGCTTTTGTTTCTTTACTTGCAACAGAACCTGATGTCTCACTTGGTAACTCAACTCCGGTTTTACTTCCTAAACCAAAATACCTTGCAAACTTAGCCAAAGTATCTATTCCCATTCTATCTGCTGTTTCATAAAAGAAATAGTTACAAGACCTTTCTATTGCTTGTGATACATTAAGCCATCCATGACCTCTTCTATAATCAGTATAATACCAACAAACTGGCTGATAATCCCTATATTTTGTATATCTTCCTGTATCGTTTATTCTTGTATTTAAGTCTATAGCTCCTGATTCTAATCCTGCTATCGCTGTTACCATTTTAAACGTTGACCCTGGTGAATATGCATTTTGTACAGCCTTATTTACTAGTGGATGTGCTGTATCATTATTATAATTATTCCAATTTTCAGTACTTATTCCTCCTACAAAGTCAGCTGGATTGTATGTTGGATAACTTGCCATTGCAAGTATTTCACCAGTATTTACATTCATAACAACACAAGCTCCAGCATTAGTATCAAATCTTTGTCCGAATCCACCACTTGCTATTTTTTGAATATTTGCTGCTAATGCATCTTCCGTAACTTTTTGAAGGTTAGCATCTATTGTAAGTACAACGTCAGAACCTGATATTGCTTCTTCTGAAATATATTCTGCTGTTGTTGTTCCATCAACAGCCATATCTATCTGTCTTGTTCCATTTTTCCCTTTTAAATACTCTTCAAATACATACTCTATACCAGTTTTTCCAATAATATCATTTTGACTATATGTATCTTTTCTTGTTTCGTATTCTTCACTACTTATTTGTGAAGCATAACCTAAAATATGTGCTGCAAGTGTTCCTGAAGTATATTCTCTTACAGGCTTTACAGAGATATTTATTCCAGCAAATTTGTCTGCACTTTCACTAAATTCTGCCACTGCTTCTCTTGGAATATTATCAGCTATTGTAATAGACCTCGTGCTACTATATCCCTCAATAGATATTTGATATCTAATAGCAATTATTTTCCTTATTTCCTCAATATTAGTTGTATTTGTTATCTCATACTCCTTCACAAATTCATTAAAAGCCGCCTCTGCACTTATATTTTCGTCTAAGTCATTTTCTTCTTTCCATTCTGCCAATTCCTCGTCAGATATTGTGAAAGTATATGGATTAATACTAATCGGAAAAGAATCTGGATAAGAAGCTCCATATTTTTCAAGAACTTGTATCATATTCAAAATAGAAATATTAAGCTGGTTATCATCTATTTTCGTTTGATACATTTCTAATGAAAACTGCATATCAGAACTAACTAGTGTTGCTCCTGTTCTATCCAAAATATCCCCTCTTGCTGCTTCTAAAGTACTTTCTCTTGTAAGCCTTGTATTCGATTGTTCTCTATATTCTGCACCATGTACTATTTGAAGGCTAAATAGTCTGACAATTAATATTATTCCTATAATATAAACAACAACTGTTAACAAATTAAATCTAAGATTTATGTTAGCTTTTTTAGGAGTTT
Organism: uncultured Clostridia bacterium; assembly: GCA_944387435.1. Lineage (GTDB taxonomy): Bacteria > Bacillota > Clostridia > TANB77 > CAG-508 > CAG-269. The sequence continues at coordinate 65,005 of CALXEW010000001.1, forward strand.
TATTTCTTCTTATCAAACTATCACCTTCTTTTTTTTATTACTTTTTAAAAATACCTAGTTAAAATCTTATTTCCTTTATATTCATTTTCTATATAATATCCTGCTTTTTGTATAAGTGGATATAATATAATAGTTAAAATCAAATTATATACAATCTCAATTGCAAGTATAATTAAAAAACTTACTATTTCAACATTAATTGTTAAAAACATATAATCTAGTAAATAATTTAAAACTTCTACTAAAAAAGTAGAACCAAATACCATTAGCATTATAGTCATTCTACTATCTTTTGAAAAGTTTTTATCAAATACTCCTGCTAAAAAACCAACTAATCCTAATGTAACAGCATTAATACCTACTTGTGTCCCGAGTAATAAATCTAGCATTAATCCTACTGCTACCCCATAGATTGTCCCAACTGTTCTGCTTGCAAATAAACCAATAAATAATACATATATAACAAATATGTTTGGCATAACACCTGCAATATTAAACCATGTAAAGAAGTTAGATTGAAGATAATATATAATTAATCCGTACTAAAACCAAAACTATATTTATAATTAGTTTTTTCAATTAATTCACCTCTTTATTGATTTGTAATTACAAGTACTGTATCTAATTTATCAAAATCTACTGCTGTATCAATTACTGCATATCTATCTGTTATATTCTGAGTATTCTCTACACTCCTTACTGTTCCCACATGTATACCTTTTGGATAAATTCCTCCAAGGCCTGAAGTCTCAACACTATCTCCTTGAATAACATTAGCATCTGTTGGTATATACATTCCTCTTAATGTAGAATTTTCTTCCAACGTTCCTTTACATACTATACTATCACTCGTTGTACTCATTATACAACTAACAGAACTTCCTGTGTCTATAATCGTTTGTACTTTTGCTGTATTATTAGTTACGGAAATCACATGTCCAACTAAACCTTGATCTCCAATTACAGTCATGTTTTCCTCTACTCCATCATCACTGCCTATATTTATCACTATTGTTTTTGAATAATTACTTATTTCTTTGTTTATAACATATCCCGGAACTGTAGTATATTCTCCATATTTTTCACTTAAGTTTAAGTACTCTTGCAATGTTTCATTTTGAGTCTTTATACTTTCAAGTTCCCTTAATGATTGTTCCAATTCACTATTTCTTTGTCTTAATTCTTCATTTTCTTCTTGTAAATTATTTATATCTGTAAAAAATGTACTATTTCCACTTAATTTATTTTTTAAATATGTTAAACCATTTTGTATAGGCATAACTAAATTAGTTGCAGCATTTTCAAAAAAACTACTATTATTTTCTCCATTTGAAAATATCACAATTAAAATTAAAATTATAATAGTAATAATAATTCCTATAATTCCACTTTTTTTATTTCTATACATTTTTTACTCCTCGTTTTTATCTTCTATTATTTCTCGCATTAACAAGAACTCTCCCCAAACGCTCTATATCCTCCAAAGTCTTTCCAGCACCTCTAACCACACAATCTAATGGTTCATCAGCTACATAAACTGGCATCCCTGTTTCTTTACTTATTAATTTATCCAAATTCTTAATTAATGCTCCTCCTCCCGCTAGAACTATACCTTTTTCCATAATATCTGCTGCAAGTTCTGGTGGAGTCTTTTCTAATGTCATCTTTATTATTTCTACTATTTTTGCAATTGATTCCTTCATTGCCTCTTCTACTTGTGCTGATGTAATTGTTACATTCTTTGGTAAACCTGTACTTAAATCTCTTCCTCTGATTTCCATAGATATTTCAGTCATAAGTGGCATTGCGCAACCTAAACCAATCTTTATTTGTTCTGCTGTTGTATCTCCTATTGCTAAATTTAACTCACGTTTAATATAATTTACTATATCTTCATCAAGTTCATCTCCAGCAATTCTTAGAGAATGGCTTACAACTATTCCCCCAAGAGAAATAACAGCTACCTCTGTTGTTCCTCCTCCAATGTCAACAATAATACTTCCACTTGGTTCTCCAACATCTAAAGAAGCACCTATCGCTGCCGCCATCGGTTCTTCTATTAAATATACTTCCCTTGCACCTGCCTGTATAACTGCCTCTTCTACAGCTCTTTCTTCTACTTCAGTTATTCCTGATGGCACACCAACAACTACTCTTGGCTTTCCTATATTATATCTTTTTCCTACTTTTGCAATTATATTCTTTAACATTAATTGCGTAGCTGTAAAATCAGCTATAACTCCATCTTTCATTGGTCTTACAGCTCTTATTTGTTCTGGCGTTCTCCCTAACATTTCCTTTGCCTCTGTTCCTGTTGCTACAATATTTCCTGTCTTCCTATTAATTGCTACAACAGAAGGCTCTTTTAGAACAATCCCCTTTCCTTTTAAGGTTACTAAAAGATTAGCTGTTCCTAAATCAATCCCAATATCTTTTGATCCAAATGTAAATAATTTCATAATTTTAAGTTCCTTTCTTTATTTAAGTTTTATTATTTATGCCCTTTTCATTCGTTTTTAATGCAATTTCTGTAAAGATACTTGTATATTTCATGTTTCCTATAATTATATGATCCATCATTTCTAACCCCATTTCTTGTGCGGCTTTATCCAGCTTGCCAGTAAATAATATGTCTATTTCACTTGGAGTTGCATCACCACTAGGATGATTATGTACTAATATAAATTTAGGTGCTTTCATTCTAATTGGCTCATATAAAATATCCTTTATAGGAACACTCACAAAATTGATTGTACCATTTGCTACATCTTCTATTTTCAATATTTCATTTTTATTGTTTAATACAACTACTTTTACAACTTCTTCTTTTTTAAATCTCATACTACTCATTAGCATTTTAGCCAAATCTTGTGGAAACTTTATGACCATTTTTTTATAGTTTGATGTTTTAAACATTCTAACCGCAATCTCTCCTACTGCCTTTAACTGTATAGCTTTTACTTTCCCTATTCCTTTTTGTGTCATCAATTCTTGTATAGTTAGTGTATTTAAATAATTTAAATTTTCAGCTGTTGTATTATTTAAACTAAGCAATTTCTGTGCTAGTTGCACAGCTGTTTTTTCTCTCGTTCCTGTTTTTATTATTATTGCAAGTAACTCTGCATCTGACAAAGCTTTTTCTCCATACATTTCTAATTTTTCGTATGGTCTTTCTAATTCTGGCAATTCTTTTATTTTCATAGACAAAATATATCAAATCCTTTCCTTTATTTGAATTCCCCTATATTTTGCCTTATATCCCTATAATTTTTTATAAATGAATACTGCAAGTATCATTCCTATTATACTTGATATGTTGATTTTAAACATTAAACCAAATGTAATTTGTATTACACTTAAATCAAGCACTATAGGCTCATTTAGTCCAAAACTTTCCCCATAGGAAAGCCACCAAAGCCAGTCCACTCTAGATGCTAATTCTCCCAATAATCCACCTACTACTATCCCTGATAATATGAATACTAATAATACCCATATATTTTTTTCTTTTGTTGCCATTTCTATCCCTCCAAAACTCTCTTCCTCTTACGGATATTTATTTTTTACTACACGGGTATTATATCTTGAATTAGTAAATTTTTCAAGTAAATACTCTTATTTTTTTCTTAATTTTACGTTTTTTATAATCAAGTTTATTGAAAATACAAAAACCTTATGTTATATTAATAAGAAATTCTAATTTTATTTAAAAATAATTACCAAAATTTATACATTTAAATATAATAATATTAGTAGTATAATAAAATTAATAGTTGTTTTAGGAGGTATTTACTTTATGAAAATAGAAAAATTGACAGAGGATAAGATAAGAATAATTGTTAATCCTTCTGATTTAGAATTAGAAAATCTTGATATTAATTCAATAATGACCAAAGCTATAGAACGTCAAGGATTTTTTATACATATGTTAGAAAAAGCAAAAGATGAAGTTGGTTTTAATACAGATGGATGTAAATTACTGATTGAAGCATTTTCTTCTTCTGATGATATTTTAGTTTTTACTATTACCAAATATTCTGAAATCGAAAAAACTAAAAACATAGATTTAAACAAGAAACTCAAAGTTAAAAGGAAATTTTTAAACATAAAAAATACAGAAGCTGTATACACATTTACAAGTTTTGATGAATTTTGTGACTTTTGTGAATGTATTAGCAAAGAATATAAATTTAATATAAAAACTCTTTCTAAAAATACATATTTATATCTTTATAATAATATATATTATTTACTAATGAAAAATATTAATATAGAAGAATTAGCAAGAAAAAACTTCTATTCTATAGCTTCCGAATTTCTATCTCCTGCTCATTACTCTAATAATTTTGAGAGCAAACTTTTAGAACATGGTAAATTAATAATTAAAGGAAATTCAATTGTTACTGGAATCAAATATTTTGTTAATAAATAAGCCGAATAATAATTATCCGGCTTATTTTATATGTATTTTTTTAATAAACATAATTTTGTGGATTATATGCAACACCATTTACTCTTACCTCTAAATGTAAATGAGGTCCTGTTGAGTTTCCGGTAGAACCTACTGCAGCAATAGTATCTCCTTGTGATACTTGTGTTCCTACTCCCATATATAATTTACTACAGTGTGCATAATATGTTTGAACACCATTTCCATGACTTATTACTATCATATTTCCATATGAGCCTTTGTATCCTGAAAAAGTAACTGTCCCTGAAGCTGCCGCTTTAATCGGTGTTCCGGAAGGTGCTGAAATATCTAGTCCTGTATGTGATGACCTTCTAATGCTACTTGATGCACCAAATCTAGAGGTTATTACTCCTGAAATAGGTTTTATTAGACTTATTCCGATGTTTGCTTTTGCACTAGATGTTGTTCCTTTTGTATTTACCGAACCACTCGCTACATATTTTGTGGTTCCTCTAGTAGTTGAAGCTACTGCTACTGGTTTCGGTGCCTCCACATATAATTTTGATACAGCCTCCTCCGATGTTATTAATTCTTTTAGTTCTGTTTCATATTTTTCTACAATTGCAATCTTTTCTACATTAGAACTATTTTTAGATTTCAAATCGCTTACTACTTTTTCTGCATCTTCAAATGTTCCTACATATGCTTTTTCTTCTTGATTATCAGTTATTGCATAATATCTATAATATGTAACTCCTGAGCTTTTTATTTTATCAAATATCTCATCATCATTTGTCACAATATTTTTCTTTAATAAACAAAGTTTATATTCTGGTAGTTTTTCTACTTGAACAAATGCCACATTTGAATTCGTTCCATCTCCATTATCAACATAGTCATTTATTCTATGTTGTAATCCAGATCTATCCTCTGTGTATCCTACCTGCTCACCATTTATAAAAACACTATATGTTGGCTTATATAAAAAAGCTATTGTTCCTATGATTAAAAAAGCTGCTATGACAAAAAGAATTATAAATTTAATTCCTCTTCTAGTATGTATCAACACTTTTTTTAACATTAATATTCTCTCCTTTGTACATTTTATCCTATTATTCATTGTAATCATATTGTAATATTTCTTTTTTTGCAAAGAGATTCTATCTTAAATTTCCGTAGATTTTCTTCTATTTCTTCTTTTTATCTCTTTTTTGTTCGTTTTATCTCGTTTTTTCTTTTTTCTTAATTTAGTAAAAATATAGCCGTATGAGATTTAATCTCATACGGTACTTTATCCTTGCATTTCTGTTTTAACTGTATTTATCTCTGTTATCGTAGCTTTTTGAGCTGGTATATAATAACCTTTACTCTGTGCTACTTTAAATAATTCATATTGAAAACTCTCATCATTATTTCTTATTTGTTGAAATGTTTGTCTTAACCCAATATTTTCACATTCCGAAATAGCAGTTTGATATGCTGTTAAATCAGACTTTACCCCTGCTAAAATATCATTTACCATTACTTTTTCGTCCATGTTCTTTCCTCCTTTTTAATTATTTCCTAAAAAACTCATTAATTTTTGTTTTGTGTTTAATGCATCTTGCGCTGATTTTGTAAACATTTGCTTAATTTGTGGGTCAACTGCCTGCCCTGCATATGTGTTTAATTTTTGATATGTTGTTTCATGTGCTCCTATTAAATGTCTTAAATGTTGTAATTCCACTTGATTTAAATCTGGCATATTTATCCTTCCTTTCATTTAAAATCTAAATGTATTATTTCCAATTTTTATACTTTTATGCAAAAAAATAAAAACAGAAAACTCTGTCTTTATTTTTTGTTGTTATTATAATAAAATTTTTTCAACATCTTTCCAATTATTTACTCTTACAAAGTTATTTTCTTTTAGTTCTTGTTCTGACATGTTTTTGTTATGATATGCAGTAAATAATAATTTTAATCTCGCTTTTCCTATTAATTTTTTAGGACTATCATCAATTCTAATATCTGCTTCTAATAATTCTTTATTAGAAATAAATATAAATTTATGAGGATCAATAAATGGAAAGTTCTCAATTAAAAAGTTATATTTATCATTTAATGTTTTTCCTGATACTTGTGGTGCATCTCTAAAAACATATGCTGTTGCTATGTATAGGTCATATTTCTCGTTTAGTTTTTCTAATGTTTCTTTTGCACCTTCTACGATATTTGCATAATCATATACATTGTTATTTGAATAGAATTCTACCCATTCATCCATTCTATCTTTTGGTATTAAATCATTTATGTAATAGCTTTCAGCATTTTCTTGTGTATAATTTGTTCCTAAAAATTCATTTATCATTCTTATGAATCCTTTTTCTGCTATAACATCATCCATATCAACTATTAACTTTTCCATTCTATCACCTACTCTATTACTTCTAGATTAGCAAACTTGGCCATAAGCCTTTTATGCCCTACTTTATCAAAACTAATATCTACTTTTAAATCTTCTCCTTCTGGTTCCACTTTATTTATTGTACCTTCGCCAAACTTCTTGTGAAATATTCTAACCCCTTCTTTATATTGAGATAAATCAACAGTAGTACTACTTTTCTTTTTATTTAAACCACTTAAGAAACTTTCTGCCGTCCTAAACATAAAATTATTATTGTTACCTTTGCTTGCTGCTACGACTGTTTCTTTTGGCTCTACTTTATAGCTTTTTACTTTTCCCGCATTTTGACCACTATATGTCCAATTATAAGGGGAATCTTTAAACATTCTATCTTTATTAGATGTTTCTCCAAATGCTTCTTCATATCCTTCTAGTAAATCTTCGGGAATTTCTTTTAAAAATCTAGATACTTGGTTATAACTTGTTGACCCAAATATAGTTCTTTGTTTGCTACAAGTTAAAAATAAATGTTCTTTTGCTCTAGTTATTCCAACATAGCATAAACGTCTTTCTTCTTCTAACTCTTTTGGTTCAGATATTGATTTATATCCTGGGAATATTCCCTCTTCCATTCCTACTAAAAATACTACCGGGAACTCTAATCCTTTAGCACTATGTAAAGTCATTAATGTAACATAGTCTGCATCTTCATCTAAATCATCAATATCACTAGATAATGTTATTCCTTCCAAAAACTCTCTTAGTCCATTTTCCGCTTCTTGTTCTTCAAATTCTATTGCTACTGTTAAAAATTCGTCTAAGTTTTCTATTCTATTTTCCGCTTCTATTGTATTTTCATTTTGAAGAGCTTTAGTATAACCTGTTTTCTTTAAAGTTTCTTTAATTAATTCTGAAATAGGCATTTCATCTTTCTTTGCTTTTAACTCTTCAATTGCATTTACAAATTCTCTTGAATTTAAAAATACTCTATTTAGACCAAATTCATCTGCTTTTTTAATTATTTCATACATAGGAATTTCTGTTTCATTAGATAAAGCTTCTATTTTATCTAAACTTGTTTTTCCTATTCCTCTTTTAGGTTCATTTATTATTCTTCTTAAACTTAAATTATCATTTGAGTTTTGTATTAATCTTAAATATGCAATAATATCTTTAATTTCTTTTCTTTCATAGAATTTTAAGCCGCCAATTATTTTATATGGTATGTTTTCTCTTCTTAAAATATCTTCTATTGCTCTGGATTGAGTATTCATTCTATAGAGAATAGCAAAATCTTGATATTTATAATATTCTTCTCTTTTTAAATGTTCTATTTGTTCCACAATATAACTTGCTTCATCATATTCATTATCTGCTTGATATACTTTTGGTAAATTTCCTTCTTCATTTTGAGTCCATAATTCTTTTTTATATTTTACTTCATTGTTTTTAATAACACTGTTTGCTGCTTTTAATATATTTCCCGTACAACGATAATTTTGTTCCAGTTTTATTATTTTCGTTCCTGGAAAATCTTTCTCGAAATTTAGTATGTTAGAGATATCTGCTCCTCTAAATGAATAAATTCCTTGGTCATTATCTCCAACAACTGTTATATTTTTATATCTTGATGCTAAAATAGTAACTAATGTGAACTGTGATTTATTTGTATCTTGATACTCATCTACTAAAACATATTTGAATTTATTACTATAATATTCTCTTATATCTTCATTTTCTTGTAATATTTTTATTGTATAATTTATAATATCATCAAAATCAATTGCATTATTTTCTTTTAATCTCTTTTGATATAATCCATAAACTTCTGAAATCTTTTCTTTTCTAAAATCTCCATTTGCCCTTAAAGTATATTGGTCCGGTTCTAACATTTCATTTTTTGCATTACTAATTTCTGATAAAACGCTTCTTTCATTAAATAATTTATCATCTATATTTAAATCTTTTAAACAATTTTTTACTAAAGTTCTTTGATCTGTTGTGTCAAATATAATAAAAGATGTATCAAATCCAATTCTATCTATAAACCTTCTTAAAATTCTTACACAAATAGAGTGAAATGTTCCCATCCAAATATCAGCTGCCTCATCTCCAACTAAATTTGCAATTCTTTCTTTCATCTCATTTGCTGCTTTATTTGTAAATGTAATTGCTAAGATATCCCAAGGTTTTACTCCTTTTTCTTTTATTAAATATGCAATTTTATGTGTTAATACTTTTGTTTTTCCGCTTCCTGCACCTGCTATTACTAAGCAAGGGCCTTCTGTATTTACTACAGCTTCGTATTGTTTATCGTTTAATCCTTCTAATATTTCTGACATTTATTTTTCCCTTTCTCTTTTTAATTTTGACTTTTTTTATTATATCAACATGTCCAATTCTTTACAAGCGAACAAAACAAATTTTTCTATTTTTTATTTATCTTTTTTAATAATAATTCTATACACTCACTAATCTCTTTACTACATTCTAAATATGTTTCTTTATCATATCCCCAAGGGTCTGCTATATCTATCTTATCATGATTTGGTTCGTTATATTCTACATATTCTTTCATGGTAAAAACTTTTCCTTTTAATTCTGGATATAATTCTAAAACATCTCTTTTATGGTATCTAGTAGCACATAATATTAAATCCATATCTTTAATGTTTGAATTTCTAATATTGCTTGCTCTATGTTTTTCTAAATTAACATCATAGTAATTTTTCATGATGTATTTTGCTTCCCATGTAGATTCTTCTCCATTATATGCATGCACTCCACATGAATACACTTTTACATTTTCTATTTTTAAATCCCTTAATCTCTTTTCTAGCAAATAATGCGCCATTGCACTTCTACATATATTTCCTGTACATACAAACATTATGTTCATATAAATTGTACCTCCTATTTCTCTACTTTTACATTATTATTATAAGGTATACTTTATTGTATATCAACAAATTTATAAATTATATTTTTACAACTTAGTAGCAAAAATTCCTATTATAAAACCTAACATATTTCCAACTGCAGTCATTCTTCCATGATATAAACTATTTGATTCTGGTGTTAGTTCTCCTGATACTATATAAAGCATCGCACCTGCTGCAAAACTTAAACAAATTGAAATTACTTGTTCTGAAATAGAACCTACTATTGCTCCAAAAAATGCACCTATTCCTGTTGTTACTCCTGATAATATCACATAAAAGATAACCTTTAATGGATTCATTCCACCATTTTTCATAGGAATTGACATAGAAATCCCTTCTGGCACATCATGAAGACATATTGCAATTGCTAGACTTAATCCTAGTTTTAATGAAGATTCAAATCCTGAACCTATCGCTAACCCTTCAGGGAAATTATGTATTGCTAAACCAATAGATACTATCATTCCAGTTTTTAGTAATTTACTTTGTTTATTATGTACTTGTACCTTTCCACTAAATTTCTTATCTACCAGCAAATCACAAAAAATCATAGCAATTATTCCTAAAATCACTCCAATAATTACTTCTAATATGTTACTAATTTCCAAAGCTTCCGGTATTAAATCAAAACATATTACTGCCATCATTAATCCTGATGCTAAAGCTAAGATAAAACTTAAGAACTTATTTGATTGTTTTTTTATAACAACACCTAAAATACCACCCAAGGTTGTTCCAAATGTTCCAAAAAATAATCCTAAAAGTGTAGTTTTTAATATTTCCATAAATAAAAAACTCCTTACAATTCTATATATTTTAATTTATTGTAAAAAGTTTAATATTATTCTTTACTTTTTTATGTTTTCAATTAATAATATTTATAAGTCCCATATAAGAAAGACTTCTTAAAACATCATTTTCAAGAAGTCTTTTTATTACATTTTCTTATCCAAAACTTTTTCTTGGATTATATTTCCATCTACATCTTTTAATGTTAATTTATCATTATCTAATATTAAATAACTATGCTCACTATTTTCTTTTGGTAAGGAAATAGAACCAGGATTTGCAAAAACAATTCCATCTTTTTCTTTAATAAATCCTACATGGAAATGTCCATACATCATGATATCTATTTTTACTCCTAATGGTGGTAAATTATCTATATTATATTTATGCCCATGTGTTAAGAATAAATCATATCCATTTACGTTTATTTCAATATTTTCTTTAAAAGGAAATTCTGATATCATTTCATCTACTTCTGCATCACAATTACCTTTTACTACTAATAATTTATCTTTTAAAGAATTTAATATTTTAGAAACTTCCATTGGATTATATTCTTGTGTCAAGTCATTTCTTGGTCCATGATAATATAAGTCTCCTAATAATACTATTTTATCCGGATTTTCCTTTTCTACTATTTCTAATATTTTTTTAGCATAATACCAAGAACCATGAATATCAGATACCACTAATAATTTCATATTATTCCTCGTCTCCTTTTAATTTTTCCGCCCTATCTGCTGCAATTAAATTATCTATCATTTCATCTAAATCACCATTTAAGAAGTTTTCCATTTGATAAATACTCATACCTATTCTATGGTCTGTAATTCTTCCTTGAGGATAGTTATATGTTCTTATTTTTTCACTTCTATCTCCTGACCCAACTTGAGATTTTCTTGCATTTGCTATAGTACTATCTTGTTTTGCTTTTTCAATTTCATAAAGTTTTGTTCTAAGCATTTTCATAGCATTGTCTCTATTTTGGAATTGAGACCTTTCTGTTTGACATTCTACTGTAATCCCTGTAGGAATATGTATTAATCTTACTGCTGAAGATGTTTTATTAATATGTTGTCCACCAGCTCCTGAAGACCTAAATACTTCCATTTTTATATCTGATTGGTTTATTTCTATTTCTACATCTTCTACAACTGGTAATACTGCAACTGTTACTGTTGATGTATGTATTCTTCCACTACTCTCTGTATCTGGAACTCTTTGTACTCTATGTACTCCACTTTCAAATTTTAATCTACTATATACACCTTTACCAGTAATCATAAAAGATATTTCTTTATATCCTCCAAGCCCTGTTTCATTTTCATTTAAAACTTCTACTTTCCAATGTTTTTTCTCTGCATACATTGAATACATTCTAAATAATGTTCCTGCAAATAACGCTGCTTCTTCTCCACCAGCTCCTGCTCTTATTTCACATATAATGTTTTTGTCATCATCAGGGTCTTTTGGAATTAATAAGAATTTTAACTCTTCTTCTAATTTTGGTAATTGTTCTTTTTTATCATAATATTCAGCTTCTGCAAGTTCTTTCATTTCTGGGTCAGTCATCAATTCTTCAGCTTCTTCCATTTCTTTTTTTACTTTTTTATATTCACGAAATTTTTGTACTAGTTCCTCCAAACTAGCATGCTCTTTCATCGCTTTTTGCCATTCTGTTTGGTTTGAAATTAATTCTGGATCAGCTATCTCTTTTGTCAATTCTTCATACCTTTTTTCAATTGCCTCTAATTTCTCAAACATATAAATTTCTCCTTTACAATTTTTAACAACAATTATTATACTACATTTTAAGCTTTATTACAAGACTAATTTTAGGCAATGTATAAATAAAAAACATAGCAATAAAATAATAATTATTACTATGTTTTTCATTTTTTATTATTACATTTCATAATAATTAAATTCTATATTATCTTTTTCTAATATCTCTTTTTCTCTATTTGTGCAAGTTAATAATATTACTTGATGTTCTTTAAATTTATCATTCACATATTTTAATATATTTTCTAATCTTTCTTCATCAAAATATGCAAAAGCTTCATCTAATATTATTGGCATACTTTCTTCTGATAAATCTTCTATCATTGATAATCTTAATGATAAATATAATTGGTCAATTGTACCTACACTTAGTTTAGAGGCTGTAACATATTCACCATTTGGAAGTTTTACTATTAAACCAACTTCATCATTAAACCTTACATTAGTATACTTTCCATTTGTTATGCTAGAAATATTTTTAGATAACTCCTCTGTAAACTTAGGGGTAACTGTATTTTTCATTTCTTCATATGCATTTGTTAAAACTTCTTTTGCTAAATTAAAACTTTCATTATTTTTTCTTAAAGTTAACATCTTATTATTATTGTTAACTAATTCTTCTTCTATTTTTGATAAATTATCTAATTTTGGTTCTATATTTTTTTGGTCTAATTCCAATTTATGAAGTTCTATATTTTTATTGTTTATTTTATTTTGCATATTTTCTACTTCATAATTTATATTTTCTAAATTAATTAAATTATTTAATTTAGAATTTTCTATTTTTCCTAAATATTTATTTTTTATTTTTTCTTTTTCTAAATTAATTTTTAAATTAAAATTATTTTTTAAATTATTTAATTTATTTTCAGTTTCTAAATTATTATTTTCTAATAATTTTATTTCTTGTTCTAAATTATTTATTTCTGAATTTACATTATTAAATAATTCTTGTTTTTTATTTTCTTCTAATTCTTCTTTTTTTATTTTTTTATTTAATTTATTTTTTAAATAAATAGAAAAAATTAAAACCATTGGCACTGTAAGAAGAAAAATATAATTAAATATTTTATTTTTTATAAAAATAAATTGTATTACATTAATTAATATTACTAAAATAAATATTAAAATTATTTTTTTATTTAATTTATTTTTTTCTCTATTTATTTTTTTGTTATTTTTTGATTTATCAAAATTATTTTCTAAAATATTTTTATTATTATTTCTTATTTCTTCTATTTTATTTTTTACTGCATTTATTTTTTCATTATTTTCATTTTTTATATTTTCTTGGATTTTTATTTTTTCTCTTTCTATTTTTTCTTTTTCATTTAATAATTTAATTTCTTTTAATAAATTATTTTCATTTTCTAATTTTGATATTTCTTCTTTTAAATTATTTCTATTTTCTTCTATTTCATATTTAAAATTTTCATATTTAGATAATTCATTTTTTTGAGTTTCTAATTCTTCTATTTTTCTAGCAGTTACGTTTATTGGTTTTTCCCTAGAGTTTGATGTTCCAACTTCATTTAATTGTCTTCTATTTATTCTATCTATCGCTCTTTTAAATGAAACATTATCTTCTCCAGTTCCCACTAAGTTTGCTATTTTTTGCACTAACATACTTTGCTGTTTACTTTCTAACTCTACTTCCTTTTGTCCTACTACCATTGTAGATAAAAATAAATCTTCATCTACTTTTGTTTGCTCATAAAAAAATTGATTTCCATTTGTTTTATCTATATTAAATTCTTTTGATATATCTTCTTTTCTTTCATTATAAATATTAGGATTTTTCTTTTTAAAATCTCTATGTATTTCATATTTTGTCTTATCATTTAATTCATATTCAATATTTCCTGAAAATTCTTCACCACTCCATGGCTTGTATCTATCATAGTCCGAATATTCTTTTCCTTTTTTATTTTTAGATATGCCATAAAAACTATTTATTATGAATCTTAAAAGTGTAGATTTTCCCGCTTCATTTTTTCCATATATTATATTTATACCATCTTTTAAGTCTATTTCTTTATCTTTTAATTTTCCATAAGAATTTATTTTTATTTTATTAATTTTCAAAATATCACCTCTTATCTCAATGCATCTAAGCCTATTTCTATTGCTTTTTCTAGTATTTCCTTTTTTCCTACATCATTTTCGCTTTCTAATTTTTCAATCATCTCTTTTACAAATAATCCTCTTAATGTACTTTCATTTGCTATTTTCTCCAAATTTCTTGCTACCTTTGTTTCATCTTTTATTTTTATAATTCTATCATTTTGAATATATTTTAATATATCATATTTATCTATTTCAAAATTTCTTTCACCTACAAGTACTATTTCCACATATTCATTTGGATTAATATTTAAACTGTTTATAGTTTCAATTAATTCCTCTTTTGAGCCTAAGTTATCCACATTTATTTCACTAATTGTGAATTCTTCATCATCTAACGGTACAAATTCTAGTTTTAAATCTCCATCAAGATTTCCTACTATCATTCCATGCTTTCCAAGTTCATCAAATCCAAGAGAAATTGTAGAACCAGGATATACTATTTTTTTATATTCATAATCTGCCTTATGAATATGACCTAATGCCACATAGTCAAATCCTTTTTCTAATAATATTTTTTTAGATATAGGATTATATGGTTTGTCATCTTTTTTTGCACCATCTAAATTTCCGTGTATTACTAAAATATTTGGCTTTTCGTTTTGTTCAACTAAAACATCTCCAAGACCACAATCATTACAATAAAAATCATCAAAGCTATAACCATAAATATTACAATCACTTTCTTCTACTTTTTCTATAAAAGAGTCAAATATTTTTACATTTTCATTCCAATTAAATTTATTGTAATATGAATTTTTTACTTTTGGGTCATGGTTCCCTGCTGCTATATATATTTTTGTTTTAGGTATTTCTTTAAATAAATTATTTATATATTCAATACTAGATTGTTTTATATATTTATGCTCATATAAATCTCCCGATATAAAGAAATATTCAATATTATTTTCTTTAATATATTCTATTATTTTCTTAAAAACTTTTCTTTGTTCTAGCCTTCTTAAATCTCCCATTATATCTTTATCTGACAAATTTACAAATGGACTATCAAAATGCATGTCTGCAATATGAATGAATTTCATCTTTACACCTCTTTTTTATACTTTCCTATTTCTTATATCACGTCGAACATATTTTTGCAAGTACTTTTAAAGAAAAATATTTTTTACAAAGTCAAAAATAAAAAAGTATAGATAAAAGAATTTTTTCCAATTATCTATACCTTTATTTTATTAAAATTTATAATGTTGTTTTTAATATATTTTATATTTGGTTTTAAAATCTAATTTCTAATTTTTATTCAAAAATTGGATAACTCCCATCTAACTTCCATTTAGATAATATATTTTTGTTCTCACTGTTTTCTATATTATTATTTAATATTTCAATAAAAGAAGATTGTTTCATATCGTTTGAAGCCATTTTTATTGTATTATTTGGCTCAATATTTTGAACGCCGTTTTCTACATTATCTAAATAATATGCATTTTTTATTGATATATTGTTATTATATGTTGGTAATGAAAATGCTATTCCATTTGAATAGTTATAACCCGAAATATCTCCAGTATTATATACATTTGAAATACTAATATTACTATTGTTTCCTTCTATTTCCCCTATTATTCCACTACTAGCTCCATTTCCAAACTCATTATTTGCACTATTGCTACTAATTAAGTTTCCAGTGTTATAACAATTTTCGATCTGTAAATTTATAGGAATTCCCGTATATCCACGTACTATACATACTATACCGCCTGAAGTAGTACGTCCACTAATATCAGCATCATTATATGAATTTAGTATTTTGCAATTTGTTTCATCTATTTCATCCCCATTCGGCTGTAATCCTCCTACAATTCCTCCTGCCCAACCAAAACTATTAGTATTAGCTAAGTTACTTATAACTCCGTTGTTATAACAATTAACTATTTCACAATTTTTTACACTTCCTATAATTCCTCCAGCACTAGACATTCCTGAAACTTCACCTAAATTATAAGAATTTGTAATAATTACATTAGAATTAGATACTCCGTCCTCCTAATATTCCCCCTGCAGAATATCCACTTTTATTATTTATAATATTAGCTCTATTATAACAATTTGAAATGCTAGCATTTGAGTAAAAAAGTGTACTTCCCACTATTCCACCAACATCTGTATTTGCACCATTATTTATAATTTTTCCTGACACCGTTAAACCATCTATTACTGCATAATCTTTAATAGCTCCAAAAAATCCTATTCCTTCTCCTGCGGTTCCATTTTCCATATTATTTATATATATATTTGTTATTTCATGACTATTTCCTAAAAATATTCCAGAAAAGCTATTCGTGGCTAATCTACCTATAGAATTCCAACTTTTATTGTCTCCTTCTGAACAAAATGAAGACAAATCTATATCGTTTTGTAAAGAATATACTGAACTTGATGAAAAGGTATAATCTACTCCATTTATATTAACAATTTGTTCTGCTCCACTTTCACATACTTCCGCTATTTTAACCAATTGCTCTGCTGTATATATGGGTATAATATCAGTTTTTACTTCTCCTGTTCCTGTATTTATTATATAAGTATTGTCTTTATAATATATTACTTTAATAATATTATTACTTATTACACTAGTTTCTGGATACTGTTTTTCCAATTCTTCTTTAATAGCGTTGTTAAAATCTATTGTATCTAATGTATCTTCCATTTTGGCTTGTTCTATTGCAAGTTTTATTTCTTCTATATTGCTTGCTTTATCTGTTTCTTCTTTTGCTCTTTGTGCTTGAGTAAGTATTCCATTCTCTCCTGTAAGCATTGCAATTGATACACTTGCAAGTATTAATAAAACTATAATAGTGATAACAAGTGCTATAAGTGTGATTCCATTTTTATTCTTTATCATATCTTTTCTCTCCTTCTCTCTTGTATAAATTCATAATATTATAATTAATTTCAAAACTATTTTATCTGAATTTTTATTGACTGTCAAGTACTACTTTATAGTATGTTATTTTTTAAAACTGTCTATATTATGATTATTTTATGAAAAAGAGGTGTATATATATGAAAAAAGATAATATTAAACCGATTGTTTATGAAATACAATATGGAAAAATAATCGTAAAATTAGACGAAATTATGAAAAAATTAGATGTTTCTAATTACGAATTAAATAGTAAAGCAAATATAAAATTTCAAACAATTCAAAATTTAAGAATTAATAAATCTTCAAGAATTGATTTTGAAGTACTTGCTAAACTTTGTTATTCACTTGATTGTAAAGTAGAAGATATACTAGAATATGTACCAAATAATGATACCGAATAATTTATGTTTTTTATATTATAAATCTTTTTGACTTTTATTTGCATTTTATAGATTTAAAAGAAACATATAAGCAAGGTTTTAAATTAGGCAATTTTGCGTAGGGAAATTAAGGGTAGCTAAATTGCAGGTAAGCGAAGCTTAAATTTAAAAACTTGCTCCAAATCCCTGTTATATAGAAAAAAGTTAGAAAATAATTAATATTTCCTAACTTTTATTATTTGATGTTTTTTGCCCCGTCCCAGAAAACATTACTCCTCATCTATTGGTCCAAATAGTTCATCAAATTTAGCTTCTAACTCTTTTTGCAAATCGTATGTATCTTCTTCTTCCCCTTCTTGAGGTAATATTGGCGCATCATTGAAATCTTCTAAATCTAGTACACCAACATCTTGTTTTTTAGGTTCTTCTTTTGCCTCTTTTATTTCTTCTATTTTTGGTTCTACTTTTGGTTCTACTTTTTTAATTTCTGGTTCATCTTCAAATAAATCATCTAAAGATTCTATCTTCAAATCTTGCTTTGGTGCTTGGTCTTTTTCTTCAACATATGGATTATAAGGATTATATTTTCTCCAAATGCCTCTATCTATTTCACCAATATCATTATGACTAATTTCCATTCTTGCTAGCTCTTTGGCCATTGGATGTTTAAAGTAATAATATTTCTCAGCTTTAACTGGTTTTATTCCTTTTTCAAAAATAATACATAAATCATTATCTAATCTACGAAGTTCATCTGGAGTCATTAATGCCCTTGCCATAACTTGGTCTGAGACCGATTTTCCTGTTCTCCAGTTTTGTCTATCTCTATTTATAGAAACACTATCTCTTTCTATTGTTTTTTCTCCTAATGCTTTAGAAAAATACTCAACAGTCTTAAATGAGTTACTTCCCAAAAATACATGTGTATCACAGTTACCCATAATTGTTTCATAAGACTTTTCATAAACAGCTTCTAATTGATCCACATTTTGTAAAATTACACTAAATGATATTCCTCTACTTCTTGATGTTGAAATCTTCTTATCAAAATCTGGTATTTTACCAATATTTGCAAACTCATCCAATATGAAAAATGTTTGCTCTTTTAATCTACCACCATTTAAATCTGCATAATCATATAATTGTTGTATCATTTGAGAGAAAAATATAGTAAGTAAGAAATCATATGCAGCATGTGTATCTGAAGATATTACATATACTGCTGTTTTTTTGTTTCCTATTTCCTCAAAGTCTATTGTGTCTGTTGATGTTAGCTCTGCTATTTCTTTTGAGTCAAATTTTCCTAATTTTGATTGTAACGAACTTAAAATAGAGCTATATGTTTTTTCTGGTGCTATTTCAATAGATTTATAATACATTCTAGCTGGGTGGTCATATGGAAGTTGTCCCATAAGTTCTGAAAGTAAGTTATTTCCTCCCTTATTGTTTGCTGCTCTTACTAATTCAGCACAACTTGCCAAATTTTGTTCTTCTTCTGGTCTTGTTGCTATTAAATAATATATTAAAGCTTTTAATAGCATTTCAGCTGAATCATCCCAGAATGGGTCAGAGTTCCCGCCTTCTGATTGCTGTCCTTTTACAACTGTATTTGCAATTACATCCACATCTAGCTCTGATGAAATGTGCATAAGTGGATTATACCCATCACTATATTGTGGTCTTACTAAGTTTAATACTTTAATTTCATATCCTTTTGATTTTAAATATCCTGCCGTTCTATCATACAATTCTCCTTTAGGGTCTGTGAATACATATGACCCTAAACATTGATATGCATTAGGTATTGAATAAGATGCTGACTTACCAGAACCAGAACCGTCCAACTACCAAAACATTTATATTTCCCCTTTTATCAAGTGGTAAATAATTATCTTCTGCAAGTATTATTCCTTTATTTTTGCTTAATATTTGATATTGTTCTCCTCTTTGACTCCAGTCACTAGAACCATGTTCTATATCTGAAAACTCATTTTTAGGGGCTGATTTTACAAATCCTATAAAGAAAAATACTGTATAAAAAATAGTTACAACTAGTAATGTCGAAATAAAATTACTTACAGCTCCACTTGTAAACAAAGCACCTAACGTTCCAAACGGATTAGTAATTGACGTTCCAAGAGTTTCTATAAATACGTCCAATTTAAATTCACCATCTAGTCCTGCAACATGTGCACTATAACTAAATGGCGAAACAAATACTATGGCAATAACAACCCATAATATTGCATATATTATGAAGTTTTTTCTATTTCTTTTAATAGCTCCTTCTATTTTATAATTCATATCTTACACCTACTCTTTTGTTCTATCTAGATTCTCCACTTCTTGCCTGTTGTTTTCCTCCGTCTTCCGCTTTTATTGTCATTCCTTGTTCTAACTCCGTACTTAATACTTCTCTTTGAACAAAATTTGGCGTGACTGTCTTTATATTTTTCTTCGTTGCTTTTTTATCTTTACTTTGTTCACTAAAATATTCTTGTAATTCAACAGCACGGAATTTAAATGTATCATTTTTACCTGCTGCCCCTTCTATATATTCTGGATTTTTCTCTTTTTTTGTTTTGGGCATTCTTTTTTGCTCTACATCACTTACATCATACTTTGATTGCATGAATCCTTTATCTGACATTGCTTTTCCTCCCTATTATTCTCTTATTTCGAATGCAAAATAAGATTTATATGGTTTTAATTTACATTTTCCCTTTACTTCATTTGTTTTTTCATCAAAGTAAAGAACTGGCTTTACTTCTTCTGTCGTTTCTGGGTCTATAATTGATATTGGTCTTTTTAAGTTCGGTGTATATTGAAATTCTTTATACTCCATTGGTTTATCTGAATATATCGTATCAAACTTAAATGGAGTAGGTCTTTTTGTTATCTTAACCTCATCACCCAGCAATATACCATTATTAATAATTACTTTATCATCTCCAAATGATAAAATAATCAATTGATTTCCATCTTTTTGTGGTTCTTCTACATAGAATGTTTTCTTATTATATTTACCGACTATTTCTTCTGTAAAATCAAGTCTTTCAACTGTATATTTAGGATATTGGTCACAATATTCTTTTTTAGTTTTATTAACTTGATATATTACAGTTTTAATACCTTCTGGATCTGTTATACTAAAATGTTTTCCTTGTATAGCATCCATTTTTTACACCTCACTCCTATGTTCTAATCCATAGCTTATCCTTTGTTAAACACTATATTAATTATAGCGAAAAATCAACATTTTGTCAATACAAAATTTATGTAAAGTGTTGTTTTTAAGCTCTAGGATTAAATTTTGATATTTTACTTAATTCTTTATAAACATTTTTTTCTTTATCAGTTAAATGTTTTGGAACTACTATTTTTACTTCCGCAATCAAATCTCCTCTTGATTCTTTATTTGCATAATATCCCTTATTAGGTATACGTATTTTTTCTCCTGTCTGAATTCCTTCTGGGACATATACATTAGTTTCATCATCTATTGTTTTTACCGTAGTCCTTGTTCCCAAAGCTGCCTCCCAAGGAGTTAAAAGTAAATCTGTATATAAATCATATCCTTTTAATCTAAACTTATTATCATCCTCAATATTTATTTTAATTAATAAATCTCCGCTCTTTCCTCCATTTTTTCCTGGTTTTCCTTGACTTATTAATCTTATTTTTTCACCATTACGAATACCTCTTGGTATTTTTACCGTATAAGTTTTTGACTTTCCTTCAATCGTTTTTAAAGCAATTTGCTTATCCAACCCGTAAAATGCATCATAAATACTTACTTTTATTTCAGTTTCTATGTTTTCTCCTTTTATTGGATTTCTTCTAATTTTATCTTCTTTTTCTATATTATCTATATTACCTAAAAAGATATTAAATATAGCACCTTTTTGTGATTTATCTGAAAAAGCTTTTGGCCCTTTACCAAATTTTGAATTCCATACTCTATCATACTTTCTCTTAGAAGCTGGTACTGATAAGACTTTATATGCTTCATTTATATCTTTAATTTTTTCTTCTGCTAAGCTATCTCCTACATTTAAATCAGGGTGATACTTTTTAGCTGCTTGTCTATATGCAACTTTTATTTCATCTAATGAAACATGACTTGTTTCTAAATCTAATATTTTGTAATAATTTTTAAAAACCATTTTTTACATCCTCCCAAAAATTTGGTAAGCACATTTTATCACATAATCGTCTGAAAATCTATATATTTTTTTGATTTTCCATTTGTCTTTTTATCCATGTCATAATTACTTCTACAATATAATCTTTTTGCTCTTTTGTTAGTTCTACATTTTTCGGCATTTTGTGCCATTTATATAGACATCCTCTACAACAACAACCTGTTGCATGCTGGGCAATAAATACAGGATGTCCTCTCATAGGTGTCTGCTTCCCATCATTTTTAGGAAATGCTGGGGATATTCTTTTCTCTATTAAATCCCTTGTATGTTCTTCTATAACATCTATTCCTTTTTCTCTTACATATTCCTTATCTTTTTCTTTTAAAGAGAACTTACTTCTAAAATTTGATTTTGATAAACTCTCTAAAACTCTTTCTATTCTTTGATTTTGCAAAGTAGTCATCTCCGTTAATCTATATAATACACATAATTATCTTTTCTAGGTTTCAAACTTCCTTCTTCTGCTTTATATCCTAATATACAATGTCCTATTCCTTCATATTCTTCTTCTATCCCTAAAGATTTTAAAATTTCTTTTCCTTCATCTGTTTCAAACTCTTCTTTTGCCCTATGTATCCAGCAACTTCCTATTCCTAGAGAATTTGCAGCAAGCATCAAGTTTTCCATAACTAAACTTCCATCATAGACATGTGTTGGTATATCTTTTTTAGCTAGAACTACAAGAACAACTGGTGCTCCATAAAATGGATCTACACTAGTTCCCATTATTTTTGCATTTAATTTTGATAATTTGTCTCTTAAGTTTTTATTAGTTATATCAATTATAATACTAGATTGTCTTCCCATTCCACTTGGTGCATATGTTCCTGCCTCTACTATTTTTTCTATTATTTCTTTTGGCACTTTATCTTCTTTATATTTTTTAATACTTCTTCTTTCTTCAATATTTTTAATAACTTCGTTCATAAAAATACCTCCTTTAAAAATCTACACTAATATTATCACAAACAAGAAAAAAAAGGAAGTTTTAAACTCCCTCTTCTGCTAACTCTATCAATTTGGTTAATAGCTCTTTATATGATATACCACTTGCTTCAAACATTTTAGGATACATACTAATACTAGTAAATCCAGGTAATGTATTTATTTCATTTATATAAATTTTATTAGTAGCATTTTCTATAAAAAAATCTACTCTTGATAATCCTTTTCCATCTATTGACTTAAAAGCTTTTATTGCTTGTTCTCTAATTTCCTTTGATAATTTTTCTGAAATATTTGCAGGAATTTCTGTTCTAGATTCCTCATTTTTATATTTAGCATCATAACTATAAAATTCATCTGCTGCATTAATTTCTCCGACACAAGATGCTATTACATCTTCATTACCAAGAACAGCACATTCTACTTCTTTACCATTTATTCCTTGTTCAATTAATACTTTTTTATCAAAAGATGCGGCATATTCTATGTTTTCTATAAGTTCTTCTAAATTTTCAGTTTTTCTAACTCCTACGCTTGAACCTGAGTTAGATGGTTTAACAAACATAGGTAATTTTATATTTTTAGCTATTTTTTCTGCCACTTCTTCGACTTTCATAATACTTTCATTAAAGTTTTTATCTACATAAATATATTTATCTTTATATTTTCTAACATATTCATATGGTACTTGGTTTAAACCTGCTTTTTCAAATACGATTTTTGTGTATACTTTATCCATTCCCACACTTGAGGCTAGAACTTTACAACCAACATATGGAATTTTTAGTAATTCGAATAATCCTTGTATAGTTCCATCTTCTCCATATAAACCATGTAGTACAGGGAATATCACATCTAAACCTTTTAGATATTCTATTAAATTTTCTATTTTTTCTTTATTATCTACTTCTGCTCCAAATTCTCTTTTTTGTCCATTTTCTATGTATTTCCACCACTTTCCTTGTTTGTCTATGTATATTGGATATACCTCATATTTTTCTCTATCCAAATTATTTAGTATTGATTCTGCAGATAACACAGACACCTCATTTTCTGTTGACATCCCTCCAAATATTACTCCTAGTTTTTTCTTTGCCATAACTCCACCATCCTTTCAGCTATTTTATAATATTGCATCCCATTTGATGCTTTAAACAAAATGACATCTCCTTTGTTTATTATTTTTTGTAGTAAACTCTCTATATCTTCTTTATTTTCTAAGTAATATACATTGCATTCTTTCATTCCTTTTTTAGCTTCTTCTGCTATATACTTTGAATTTTCTCCAGATGTGATTAATATATCTATCTTATTTTTTTCTACTTCTTCTCCCACTTTTTTATGCAATTCTTTTGCAAAATCTCCCAATTCAAACATATCTCCAAGTACTGCAATCTTTCTATTTTCTTTAAACTCTGCTAATACTTTTAAAGAAGCTCTCATTGACTCTAAACTTGCATTATAAGCATCATTTATGATTTTTACTCCATTTTGAAGCTCTATTATATCCATTCTTTTTTTAGTAAGCTCAAAACTTTCTATTCCTGATTTTATTTTATCTGCCTCTATTCCTAAAACTTCTCCTACTGTTATTGCACATAAACTATTTAATACAAAATGCTCTCCTCCTACGGGAACAGTTATTCTTTCTTCTTTTCCATTTATATTACAAGTAAAATCACTTGCATTTTCTTTTAAACTTATATTTTTTGCCATTACATCACTTTTTTCAGTTATCGAATAAGTTTTTATATTATAACTTTCCTTATTTTCTTCATACCATTTATGTAATAAATCATTATCATTATTAACAATTACTGCTTCTTTTTTGCTTCCTTCTAATATTTCTAATTTTGCTTTTAAAATATTTTCTCTTGAACCTAAATTTCCTATGTGTGATGTTCCAATATTTGTAATTATACAAATATTAGGATTAGCAATTGAGGCAAGTAAGCTTATTTCTCCAAAATGATTCATTCCCATCTCTAGCACTGCTGCTTCTTCATCTTGCATTCTAAGTATTGTAAATGGCAACCCTATATTATTATTGTTATTTCCTTCTGTTTTTAATGTTTTATATTTTTTAGCAACTACACTTGCAACTATATCCTTTGTACTTGTTTTTCCTACACTTCCTGTTATTGCAATTACTGGTATATCATATAAATTTCTTTTATATCTTGCGATAGAGTATAAAGCTTCTAATGTATTTTCTACTTTTATTATATTTTTATCTGCCCATTTTTTCATTTTTCCACTATCAATATCCACATTTTGCACAATAACTGTGGAAGCTCCATTTTCTAATGCTTGCTCCCAGAACTTACTTCCATCAAAAGTTTCTCCCTTTATTCCTATATAGCAATCTCCTTTTCTTATTGTTCTTGTGTCTTTAGAATAAGATTTGCAAACATAATCTTCATTACCTACTATTAATTCTCCATTTGTTACGTCTAAAATATTTTTTACAGTTAAATCTTTCATTCTACTCTCCTTAAATTTCTCTTTGCTAAATTATATGTCTTTTTACTTATTTTTGCAACTAAAAACCTTAAACAAAAATAAAAGTAGTAAATTTCTCTACTACTTTATAAATACATTATTTATTTTTCTATTGCCATTCTAAAATCGGATAACCTTGATTAATATTTTCCGAATCTTTTTCAAAATCTGTTCCTATAACTTCTAAAATTTCAGGAATTTCACTTTTTTCTTTTAATGTCACATTATTTATCGTATTATTACCTCTATCATATCCAATTGTACCAACACTTTCTTCTATTACACCGAAACAATTATTAAAAGTTGTAGATAATGTTCTTCCTATAATTTGTCCAATATTCTGTACTGTTGAATTCTCCAAACTTATTTTTCCCATACTATAGCAATTATTTATAGTACTTAGATAACTATCTCCCGTAATATTTCCAATTCCGATACTATTATTATCATTTAATAAGTTAGCACTTATTTGACCTTCATTGAAACAATTATTTATTTCTGCATTTTCATTATTATATCCTATTATATTTCCTACTAGTATCATTTTTGTCACCTGAACATTAGCATTTAAATTAATTTTTCCAATGTTGTAACAATTTTCAACTTTTATATCGTTCGCTGATGCTATACCTCCTACAACATTCTCGACATCTGCGTTCACATTAATATTAATCTCTCCAACATTATAACATGATTTAATATAATTATCATTTACTGCTCCGGCTATTCCTCCAACATTTGTTGATATAGAAAAGCTACTATTACTCGATACTTCAATATTAGTTTTAGAATAACATTTTTCTACTACTCCAAATGATTGACCTGTTATTCCAGAAGCATAAGTAGCTTTAACTCCATTATCTATCATTTTGAAATTACCACTAGTTCCACAATTTTTAATAGTTCCACTATTTCTACCACATATTACTCCAGACACAACAAACATATTATTAGTAGTAAAATTCATATTACAATTTTCTATTTTTAAATTGTTTATTATACCCCCATTTGTACTAAAAAATCCTATTATTGTTGTGTTGTCTGAATCCTCATAACTTTGATACAAATTATAAATTGTATTATAATTTCCATCAAAAGTTCCGTAAAAATAATTAGTACTAACATCTGTATCATAAGTTGATCCAATAGGTCTAAATCCTTCTTCTGTTGTTAATAATGTTTTTAATTCCCCATTATACCCGTACTCACTATAATCAGTCCTAAATGGCTCTACATATGATTTTGTAGAATTAAAATCTAAACTTAATCCAAGTTTAACAGTTTTTCCTTCATATTTATTTCCGTTTGTTACATCATAAGCAAAAAATACTAAATCTTCTATACTATTTACCACAAAAGTATTTATACTTTCCTGTTCTAATTGTCCTGGATTTTCATCTGTTACCTGTTCTACCTCTACTCCATTTAAAGTTTCATTTATTAAATCTTCTTGTTTTGCTAAATCTAATTGTTCATTTTTAGCTGCTTCATTTGTCTCATTTTTTGCTCTTTGTGTTTGTGAAAGTATTCCATTATCTCCTGTTAGCATTGCAATTGATACACCTGCCAAAATAAGTAAAACAACAATTGTTAATACTAAAGCTATAAGTGTTATTCCATTATTTTTTCTATACATATTATCACCTCTTTTGTAATTTATAAAAATATTTTACAACCAAATGGTTGTAATGTCAATACATTTATTTGAATGTATGTAAAATATATTTATGGAGGTAATCTTATGTATTTAAAAAGGCTAAAAGATTTAAGAGAAGATAATGATTTTACACAACAAGAAATTGCTGATGTTCTAAAAATAAAACAGCAACAATATAGTTTATATGAAACTGGAAAAAGAGATTTACCTTTTGAACTTGCAATTATTTTAGCTAAATTTTACAATACATCTTTAGATTACATTGCTGAATTAACAAATAATAAAGAAAACTATAAATAAGATAATTTTAATAAATTTTGCATACTTATTTCAATATTAGAAATTTTAAAACTTGGAGCATTTTGCCCCAAGTTTTTTGTTATTTGTTTTCTACACTTCTATTTGCTATTTCTATTGCTTTTTTAACAATATTGCCACAATCTCTTGATGATACATTTGCCCAACTACCACCATCTTGTGCTATTTTGTCATATACTCCTAGTTCTTTTGCTATTTCTTCTCTCAGATTATTAGAGATTAACTTACTCATAATATCCTCCCTGTAAATTTCCTAATTTTGAAAATTTCTATTTTGGATTCATAAAACTTTAATCAAAGTTTTATAATTATAGTATAAACAATTTTTCAAATTTTATTTTGACAATTTTTTATATAAATATATTTTTTTTGACAAAGAAATATGATATAATTAAATAGATATTTTTCTAAAGGAGAGAAGAATGAGCATAAAGGAAATTGAAAAAGAACTAAAGGAAGATAATAAGAAATTAGAAAAAACTTTAAAAAAGGACGAAAATCCTTCAAATAAACAAGAAGAATCGCCTATTCAAGAATTTAAACCTGTAGAAAAAGAAAAAAGAAGTGCTCTATCAATTTTTGGTATTTTAATTTTTATTATAATAACAATATTAGTTATAGCATTTCTTATTTTTACAGGCTATAATGCTTTAAATCAAAATATAGTTTCTGGTGTACATATAAAAGATCTTGATGTATCTAATATGAGTAAATCTGATGCAAGATATCAATTAGAAAATTATATTGCAAATACTCTACCAGAAGAAATAACGTTAAAGCATGGTGATTATCAAACAACTATATCTCTTTCTCAAATAAGTGTTAACTTTGATGTTAAAAAAGCTGTAAATGATGCTTACAATGTTGGAAGACAAGGAAATCTTTTTGAAAATAATTTCCATGTTTTATCTAGCATGTTTGGAAAAGTTAACATAGAACCAACACTAAACCTAGATACAGAACAATTAACACAAAATCTAAATGAAATTTCAACTCAACTGCCAGATAAAGTTGTTGAAAGTAGTTATTACATAGAAGATAATAATTTAATAATAACTAATGGAAAAGAAGGAAATGTAGTCGATGTAGAAGCTACAATTGAAGCTATAAAATCAGCTATTTCTGATTTTTCCACAATTAATGACCCAATAGAAGTAGCAGTAAAATCTCAATCACCAGCAGCTATTGATATCGATAAAATTCACTCAGAAATATACAAAGAGCCTCAAGATGCATATTATACTCAAGACCCATTTGCTGTATATCCTTCTGAAAACGGTTTAGATTTTGATGTTTCAATTGATGAAGCCAAAAATATTTTAGGAGACCAATCTGCTGAAGAATATACTATACCTTTAAAAACACTATATCCTAGTGTGACTACTAATATGATTGGTACAGAAGCTTTTCCTGATTTGCTATCTGGTTATTCTACTAGATATGCTACTAGTAATAGAGACAGAACAACAAACCTACAATTAGCTGCAAATAAGATTAACGGAACAGTTTTAATGCCAGGAGAAACATTCTCTTATAACAAAGTAGTAGGAGAAAGAACTATTGCAGCAGGATATAAAGAAGCTCCAATATATGTAAGTGGTGAAGTTGTAGATGGTCTTGGTGGTGGTATTTGTCAGATCACTTCAACATTATATAATGCTGTCGTATACGCAAACCTAGAAGTAACTGAAAGAAGCAACCATCAATTTGTTCCTTCTTATGTTACAGCAAGTAGAGATGCGACTGTTGTTTACGGGTCTATTGACTTCAAATTTAAAAACAATAGGAATTATCCAATAAAAATAACATGTTCTGTATCTGGTGGAATTGCACAATTCCAAATATTTGGATTAAAACAAGACGATGATTATGAAGTTCAAATCTCTTCTTACGAAACAGGAAGAACATCAACTGCAATTTATTCAGAAGCCTATAAAATTTTAAAACGTGATGGTAAAGAAGTACGTAGAGTTCTACTTTCAAAAGATACATATAAAAGACATTAATTTAAAGATGTTTTTTAGGACGGACTCAAAAAACATCATATAAAAAAGGATTTAGAACATTTAAGTTTTAAATCCTTTTTATTTTTATCTTTCATCATCTTCTTGCTCTGCTTCTACTTCTTTTTCTTTATTTTCTTTTAATATATCTAATATTTGTCTGGATTTATTTCCATATGCTCTTTTTATTTTCTCTTCTTCATTATCTTTCTCCATCGCTCACTTCACCTCTTTTTATATCTCTTATTTGGGTTAAAATAGCCTTTATTCTTCCCCTTTCTTCTTGTCTTTCTTTTCCGGTTACTTCTCCATATATTTCATCTAAATCTTCCATTGTAACTTTTGCTTCTTCTTCTGTTCTTTCTTTCTCTTTAGAACTTGCTAAAACTCTATCCATATCAGTATCTCTACAAAAGTTTATATCTGTTACTCTATTATTTCTTAACTTTTCTTCTAATTGTTTTCTAACATCAGAATCTCCTGTTTTCTTATATTCTTCAAATAACTCTTCTGTCTTTTGTTTTTCAGCTTCTAAACACTCATCTTCATCTATTACTACAATTGGTAAACCTCCAAAATCTTCAGATGCCTTTTCTGCTTTATCCATATTAGGAATTTTACCATTTTTTCTAAATACTACTATATAATCTGGTTGCTTCTTTTCTCCACCTTGTATTCTTCTAAAGTCCATTTCATTATATCTAGTAGTTTCTCTTATTTGGCTATCTGGTGCTAAATATCTTTCATTCCCTCTAGCTGTTGATTCAAAGGCTACACCTGAAGACCCAATATCTCTTGAGCCTGATAACATCAAAGAATCTTCTTTCATTTCTTCAAAACCATAGCATATGCTACGAATAGGTGCGTGACCTAACATATCATTTCTTATATATGATGCACAAAAGTGCTGAGAACCAATCGCTGGTCTGTTCCAATCTTCTTTATAATCTGCAATTATATTAGAATAATAAGCTCCAACAGATGTTATTATCATCTTAAAATCTGTTCCGGCACTATATACATTTTCTCTATCTGGTAATTTTATTGCGTCTTCCACTTTAAACAAATCATTATTATATAACTTCCCATATTCTGTTTTTAACATTCTTTCCATAAGTAACGGATTATTTGTTTCTAATTCTTCTACTTGTTTAAATATTTCTTCTAACGCTTTAGGATTTTTAGTTTTTAAAATTTCTTGTAAACTTTTTATATATGCCTTTAAATCTTCATCTTTTATTTTATCTATATCTTCTCCAAATTTTGAGATTAATTTTTTAGTTTCTCTCATTCCTTGTCCAAATATCTTTAAAAGTACACCTTTTTGTTTTTCTTCTACTGTTTCTCCATTTATTAACTCTTTACATCTTCTTCTTTTTATTTCTTGGAAATTCTCAACATCATCAATAGTCTTAATATCAAAGTCATTTGAATGTATTAATATTGGTATAAGCTTGCTTATATCAATATCCTCATTTTCTTCTATATTAGAAACTAACTCTCTATAGCTACCAATATTGTCTAATATTTTATTTGCAAGAGGCGTCCATTCTTCACCTTTAGTTATATCCATATATTCATCTAAAGTTTTTCCTAATAATTTTAATTCTCCGTCACTTAGTCCTAACACTCTATTTGCTACATAAGGATAACAAGAAATTTGATTTACTTTTTCTGCTCCTAGTATATTAATATATCTTTCATCAAGAATATCAAAATTTCCTTTTAATATTACTTCATTCTTTTCTGCCATTTTAAGTAATATATCTTGCTTAATATTTGTACCTTCAATTTCTAAAAATTCACCTAAATGTTCTTTTATATACTGAATAGATACATATCTTTCCCTATAAACTTCACTTGTTTCTTTATCAATCAATTTAAATACTTCTTCATCAAAATTTCTAAGAAGTAATTCTGCTACAGTTTCAGCACTTAATTTATATTCTTTTCTATTGGTTATTATCTCTTTTAATTCGTCTGTATTTCCAATTTTTACAATTAAATTAATTAATGTGTAACTGCAACCACTTAACTCGTATTTTTCTCTATTTTTTAAACAATTTTTTATAAAAACTATATCATTAGAATTTTCAATTAGATCTAGTGCATCACGTTCAGAAAGTCCAAGTTGTTCTCTATTTTTCATAATCTCTTTTGTAAATTCATTTTCATTTATATCTTCTAATAAAACTTTGATGTCGAAGCTACTCAAATCATATTTTGGGGCATTTTCTATTACTTGTTTTGTATAATCAATTTCATTTACTTTTTCCAATAAAATTCGTATATTAGAACCATATAAGCCATATTTTTCTCTATTTTCTATTACTTGTTTTGTATAATCTAATTCGTCTACAAAGTTAACCAAATCTAATACTTGATAACTGTCAAGATAATAATGATTTCCATTATCTAATATTTTCTTGATATAATTAGAATCATTTACAAATTTTAGTAACCTAACTAGGCTATCACCTTCAACATAACCTTTATCTATCCAACTTTTTATATAATCAATGTCATTTATACTTATTAATATATCTGTATCATTAATAGAAGTTAATTCATATTCATCTGTATTTTCTAATACTTTTTTCTTATATTCTGTATCTTTTACATAACAAAGTACTTTTCCTCTTTGAGTATTGCCAAGACCATATTCATTGTAATGCCCTTTGTTTCCTTCATTATAAACTACTTTACTTTCTACAAGTTCTTTTAATAACTCATCATCTAAAGCATCTCCAAATATTAATGCAACCTTTCCTATTGTTTCTTTATCTTTCGTTTTTATATATTCCGTTAACTGCTTACTATTTTCTTTTAGCCAATTTCTAATTTTCTGTTCTTCACCGCATAAAAAGACATATTAATTCTTTTTTCTGCCAACGTTTAGAACGCTGTTCTCCGATATTCTACTCCTATTTTATCTAACCAACTTTTAATTTCACTAGTAGATTCAAATTTCCAATCAACATAATATCTAATATCACCATTAAACTCATTGTAGTCAACTTTTAAGTTATCTTCTACCATTCCTATTAATATATCAATAATTTCTTTTTCCATTTGTACTCCTAAAAATTATTTTTTAAATATTTTCTTTATAAAGTTAAATATTTTCATGTACCATTTTTCTTTTTCTACTTCTATAGGTAAATTTATTTTTTCTTGTTCTGTATCTTCTATCTCTTCTTCATTTTGGATTTTTTCTTTTTTTCTACTTTCAAAATCAATTTTATATTTTTCTTGTAATATCTTTTCTTCTCTTCTAATCTCCTCTAAATCTAATGCCAATAGCTCTTCTCTTTTTTCTTTGCTACATAGATAATCTCTATAAATAAGAGAAAGTATTACTTTAGATTCTTTTAATAGTTGTTTCTTAATATCAATGGTGTAATCTATATTAAAAATATATTCTAAATCTCTGTTATCTTTTATTAAATTCATAAAACTCTTTGGTATTTCTTCTTGCATTTCTTCGCTCATGTGGTTAATAACATCATATACTTCACTAAATGCTTGATTCGTTGTATTTCTCATATTTTTTCTCCTAAGTTATTTTATCACACTTATTATAACATAAAATTAATATATGCAACATACTTTCTAAAATATATGTCACAAAATACAAAAATGTACTAATAAAGACGTTTCATTTTGCACATTTTTATGCAAATAGAAACGTCCCTGTTGTTACATTGCTAATGTCCCATTTGGTGTATTTGTTATAATTAAGATATCTTCTTCTCTTCCATTTTCAGCATTTATATAAACTAAAAATTCTTTATCTTCTACTTTACCTTTGAATTCATAGCAAAGTATCTCAGATTCCCACTCTGTAGGGATTACAGCTAATCCACTTGATATTATTTCTAAATCATCATTTAAATCTTCTTTTGCTTGTTCTTCTGTAATTTTAATATTACTAGTATCCCTTTCTGTATGATTATTTAAATACCCTGTTGTTTCTATTCCCAAAATTTCACCATTATCTAATGCTACTTTTACCTTTATTAAATCTGGATACATAATAACATTATCTTGCATATATGCATAATTTATAGTTACTATTCCTTCTTGTTTTAAGTAATAAGTTTCTTGCATATTAGGGAATCCTTTATTATCTAGAAATTCTTTTGCTTTATTTCCCGCTTCTTCTTGAGAAATTATTTCAGATGAAATATCTCTATTAGCATTCATGTTTACAACATGCCCACCTTTTTTAGATATTGATATACTTATAATTTCATCATTATTATTTGTAATAGAAAAATCAAATACAGGAATTGTTGCATTTTCTGAATATCCTAAATTGCTTGTTTCTTTAATATTATCTTTTCCTACAAATTCTTCTGCAATTTCTTTTGCTTTATTTTCATCTATATCATCACCTGTCAAACCTTTTGGCTCACTACTTGTTAAATGTTCTGAATATGCTCCATCGTAAATTAAACCCGAATATTCGTGGAAATTCTCCTCTAAATTACTAAAACTTTCTTTAGATATATTATCTACTTGCTGAGCAAATGCTACTGTTCCTTTTTCAGTCAATTCTCCCCAACTAAATCTTCCATTATTTAAATCTTCTGATAATTGATTTAAAGTATTTTCTAAATCAACACTATATGTGTGTAATTCTTTTAAATTATTTAAGTCTTCATCTGATAATTCTTCATTATAGATATTTTTTCTAGATAAACTATAACTATAATCACTTACTTGGTTTAAAAACTTTTCTGTACTTGATAATTCTTGACTTTCTATTGGAAGTCTACTTAAATACACCTGTGCTAGGTTTGCTTCTCTCCATAAATGAGTTAATGTTTCTGCTCCATGCTCTGGGGTTGATGAAATTAAAGATTTTGCAAGATATGTCTCAACATTTTGAACATAATCTACTAGTTCATAAAACGCCATGTTATAACTGTTTTCTGATGCTTGTCTATATTCTCTTTGTTTCCTATATAAAATAACACCTAAAATAGCAACTATAACAAGTAAAACACATATAACACTTAACATATGTCCTTTTTTTAATCTATTCTTCCAATCAACTAAAATATTTTTCATAATTTCCGTCCTTTCTATTATTTACAAAATATATGCTTTCCTATTGTTTTTACTTGTGGTCTAGACCAAATCCACTTATTTGTTGCTGTATTTGGATTAAAATAATATATACATCCACCTGTTGGATCCCATCCATTCATTGCATCTCTTGCTGCTTTATATACACTAGAACCTTCTTCTATAGGTACATTTATTTGACCATCTGCTACTGCTGTAAAAGCACCTGATTGATATATAACTCCTGCTATTGTATTCGGGAATTTAGAACTTTTTACTCTATTTAATATAACTGCTCCAACTGCAACTTGTCCTTCATATGGCTCTCCTCTTGCCTCTCCATTTATTGCTCTTGCCATAAGTTGAATATCCGAAGTACTAGAGCTTGCTGCATAACTTGCAATTTCTTCTTCTATATTATTATCAAATATAACCATTACAATTACAGATAATATTAAAATTAAAAACAAGATTATTACTTTTATTATATTTTTCAAAATATCACCTTTTTCTTTTCTAAGTTTTTTATTTTTTCCAATTTTTATTATTTTGCATAAAATTCTTAAGATTTATTCTATTTTTTGAAATTTTTTCTATTATGTGATACAATTTGAAAAAAATAAAAGGAGATTAATTATGAAAGTTTTAATCTTTTATGCATCTTATGGTGGTGGGCATCTAAATGCTGCTAAATCAATTGAAAATTGCATAAAAAATAATTATAAAGATATTTCTGTAGAATTAATTGACTGTATGAAATATGTAAATAAAACTATTGAAAAAGTGACTACGGCTGCTTATAGGGAGATGGCTAAAAAAGTTCCTTGGGCTTGGGGAAGAATTTATTCTGATGCACAAAAAGGGCCTCTTGCTCATATTACAACAAGGTCTAATAAAATTATGGCAATTAAATTATTAAAATTGCTTAGAGAAAAAAGACCTGATTTAATTATCTCTACACATCCATTTGGAAGTCAAATGTGTAGTTATTTAAAAAGAAAAGGTAAAATAACAGCAAAAATTGCAACTATAATGACAGATTTCGCACCACATGACCAATGGCTTGTAGGTCACGAGTTTACTGATTATTTCTTTGTTGCACATGACAAAATGAAAGATTATTTAATTAGTAAAAATGTTAAAGAAGAAAAGATTTTTTCTACTGGAATTCCTATTTCTGAGAAATTTCGAGAAAAATATGACAAAGCTGAAATAGTTGAAAAATACAACCTAGATGAAAATAAATTTACTATCTTATTTTTTGGTGGTGGTGAGTTTGGACTTGGAAAAACTAGAACAGTTCAAATATTTGAAAATTTCGTACAAGAGACTCTAAAACATGATATTCAAATCATTGCAATTTCAGGAAAAAACCCTAAAATGAAATCTGCTTTTGAGGAAATAGCAAATGATAACAAAGCAGAAAATAATGTTAAGATAATAGGATTTTCAAATGAAGTCCCTAAACTTATGAGTATTTCAGACCTTGTCGTTACAAAGCCAGGTGGTCTTACTACTTCTGAGAGTTTAGCATCCAACCTTCCTATGGTTGTTATTAATCCAATTCCTGGTCAAGAAGAAGAAAATGCTGAATTTCTTGAAAGTAAAGGAATTGCTATTTGGATTAAAAAGACTGATGATAGTAAAAAAATAATTGAAGAACTTCTAAATAACAAAGACAAACTAAATAAAATGAAAGAAAACACTAAAATACTTGCTAAGCCTAATTCAACAGATGATATTTGTAAAATTTTATTTGAAAAATAATTTTTCATATTTTATAACTTAATTAACTAAAAGCCGGATATTGTTATTCCGGCTTTCTTTTTTATATTTCTGTTCTTCCTTCTAAAGCTTTTGTTAAAGTAATTTCATCTGTATATTCTAAATCTCCACCTACTGGGATACCATGTGCTATTCTTGTAACCTTAACTCCTAAAGGTTTAATAAGTTTAGATAAGTACATAGCTGTTGCTTCTCCTTCTACTCTTGGGTTAGTAGCTAAGATTACTTCTTTTACTTCTCCGCCCATTAATCTAGCTAAAAGTTCTTTTATTTTTATATCATCTGGACCTATCCCATTCATTGGTGATATTGAACCATGAAGCACATGATAGACACCTTTAAATTCATGTGTTTTCTCCATAGCAACAACATCTCTTACATCTTCAACAACACAAATTATACTTTTATCTCTCTTAGGATTACCACATATATTACAAGGATCCGTATCTGAAATATTATAACAAATACTACAATATTTTAAATTCTTTTTGGCATTTATAATAGAAGAAACAAATTCATTTGTTTCTTCTTCTGAGCAATTAAGCATATAAAATGCAAGTCTTGCCGCTGTTTTATGTCCAATACTTGGTAATCTTTCAAAACTCTCTATTAGTTTTTCTATTGATGGTGAATATAATGACATCCTTTATTCCTCCAATTAAAGTCCTAATCCTGGTATGTTATATTTCCCAAAAGATTGTGCTTGTGCTGAATCAACCTGCCTTAAAGCTTCATTAACACATGTTAAAACTAAATCCTCTAACATTTCTACATCATCAGGGTCTAATACTTCTGGCTTTATTTTTATTTCTTTAATCATTTTTTCTCCTGATACTTTTACTGTTACTGCTCCTCCACCTGCTGATGCTTCAAATTCTTTAGTTGCAAGCTCTGCTTGTGATTTTTCCATATCTGCTTGCATTTTTTTTGCTTCTTTCATTAAATTTCCTAGATTCATTCCTCCGAA
Organism: uncultured Clostridia bacterium; assembly: GCA_944387435.1. Lineage (GTDB taxonomy): Bacteria > Bacillota > Clostridia > TANB77 > CAG-508 > CAG-269. The sequence goes on from CALXEW010000001.1 coordinate 102,167, forward strand.
TCCTCCCATTCCTCCTGGAAATCCACCTCTTTTTGACATATAAACTCCTCCTTTAATCTTTTATTTCATTTCCTTTCTTTACTTTATTTTCTTATTCCTCTATTCAATAACATTAAAAGGTATATCTGAATCTTTTGCAAGTTTTTGTAAATTTTCTTCTTCTGTCATTTGATGAAGATTATTATTTCCTGATATATACTTTATTTGCATTGGTTTTCCACAAGCCATTGAAACCATTGTAGAGATTTCTTTTATGTTTTCTGGTTTTTCTAAAACAGTTCTATTAAATGAACTCATTCCATTTGGGAATTCTATTCCTACTGTCATATCATTAAGTTCATTAGCTACGCTTCCATTTAGACTCGTACATAAAACTATTTTACCATTTTGTTTTAGCTCGTTAAGTATTTGTGGCCAATATTCATCTGCTTTATTCGAAAAATTTGTTGTTGTAGTTGTATTTTGAGTCCTAGATATATTTCTCTTTTGGGAAGCTGACGTATTTTGAAGATTTTGAATCGTTTTGTTTATTGGGCCATTTCTTTGTGCTATTTCATTGTTTGTATTTGATACTGTGTTATTTACTATAGTTCCTCTTCCTGATTTCAAATATTTCTCTATTTTCTCAACTCTTTCTTCTAAATTAGAACTAACCTCCGTTTGTTTACTACATAACTTAATTATTCCTGCTTGAAATACTATCGTTTTTTGAGTTGACCATTTTATATTACCTTCTAGTTCTGATAATTTATATACTAAATCAATTAGCTTTTCTTTTGAAACTTTATCTGCTAACTCTTTTATCTTCTTCATTTCTTCTTCAGTATATAACTCCAATTTTTTAGAAGTTTTTAGCATTAGTATATCTTTAACATATTTAATCATTTCCCAAAGTAGATTTGTAATATCTTTTCCATCATTTAAGACTATATCCACTCCTTCTAGCGCTTTATCTACATCAAAATCTATAATTCCATCTACAATATTATGAATATAAGTTATTTTAGGAATTCCCACTAGGTCCCTTATCTTATTTTCATCAATTTTGTTTTCTCCATCTTGAACACATCTTTCTAAAATAGATAGAGCATCTCTCATTGCACCTTCTGCTAATACGGCAATCATTTGCATAGCTTCATTTGTTATTTCTATATTACTACCTTTACATACTACTTTTAATCTTTTAATAATGTTGTCATTTGAAATTCTTTTAAAATCAAATCTTTGACATCTAGAAAGAATAGTTGCAGGTAATTTTTGTGGCTCTGTTGTAGCTAGTATGAATTTAACATGTTCTGGTGGTTCTTCTAATGTTTTAAGTAAAGCATTAAATGCTCCTGTAGATAACATATGAACCTCATCTATGATATATACTCTATATTTTGCTTTTGTTGGTAAAAAGTTTACTTCCTCGCGAATAGCTCTTATGTCTTCTACACTATTATTAGACGCTGCATCCATTTCAACAATATCAGTAAGTGAACCATTTATTGCTCCTCTACATATTTCACATTCATTACATGGCTCTCCATCTTTTGGGTTTAAACAATTAATTGCTCTTGCTAACACTTTAGCTGCTGATGTTTTACCAGTTCCTCTACCACCATTAAATAAATATGCATGCCCTACTCTTCCTGCAATAATTTGATTTCTTAATGTTCTTGTTATATGTTCTTGACCAACTATTTCTGAAAATGTAAGTGGTCTAAATTTTCTATAAAGAGCTGTGTATCCCAATTTTCTCACATCCTTATATAAAAAATGGTAGATACTCTAAATCTCTCTATGGAAAGTATCCCACATAAAGATATCTACTTATTGCTGCTTCCTTCCGGACCTGACAAGATTCATAGGTCTTTATTGGTCTACTCTCCATACAAAGATTTAAGGTACATACCATTTGTATTATATAATGAATTTTATATTTTATCAAGTAAAAATTTAATTTTTCGTTCTTTTAAATACTATATCATCTAAATCAGTTATTTCTCTTGAAACTGTTCCGTTTTCCACAACACCTTCTATTGGTACATCTAGTGATATATTTGCTTTATATTCTTTTCCTTCTTCTGTTGTTATGCTTATATCAAATGTTAATTTTGATTTTAAATCTTCTTCATTTACATTAGCACTTTTTAACAATTGATTAGTGGTTATTTCATTATTAGTTGACACATCTGATATATATTCTGCAACATTATTGTTTGCATATCTAAAAATGATAAGACCTCCTTGATTTCCTATAACTAGATTTTTAATATCTGACTCTAGGCCTCCTGTATATTCCAAGCTTTGAACTTCATTTTCTTCAGTATTACTAAAATTGCCTCCACTTTCTTCTACATTAGGTCTATAAAACTTAACTGTTCCTAATTCTTTTTCTTTTTGCACATTTAAATTATCTATTATAATACTTCTTATTGCTTCTTCTTCTTTGTAATTATCATTTTTTTCTATATATATGTATATATCATTATTTTGATTAATATCAAAAGCCCAATTAGTATTATCTCCTTCTTGATTTTTATCCACCCCATCTGATGTACTTATTAAAGTTATTTTAGTAATATCAAATGGCATATTTGTTTCACCCTCTACTTGATATCTTAATATCAATATTCCTGCTATAAATAATATAACTGCTATTATTACAATTGTCATGCAAATATGAAATGATTTTTTACTTGTTATATATTTTAACTTTTCTAACATATGCTCCTCCTAATTTTAATCATCCCTAGCACTTTTCTTTATTTTTCTCAAGTTTTTAAAAAAATCTTTTAAAATTTTTTCACATTCTTCTTGCATTATACCTTGTTCCACTTCAACATTATGATTAAATTTATAATCTTCAAACAAGTTAAAAACAGAACCTACTGCTCCTGTTTTCTCATCTAGAGCTCCTACATATATTTTTTTTATTCTTGCATTAATAATTGCTCCTGCGCACATTGAACAAGGTTCTAATGTTACATACATTTCACAATCCAGAAGTCTCCAAGCTCCTAGTTTTCTACTTGCCTTCTGTATTGCAAGTATCTCTGCATGTTTTGTTGTATCTTTTTTTGTCTCTTTTAAATTATGAGCTCTTGCAATTATTTTTCCATCTTTGACAATAACAGCGCCTACCGGCACTTCTAACTTTTCATATGCTTTCTTTGCTTCTTTTAAAGCTTCTTTCATAAATTTCTCTTTATATTCCATATCAATACCTTAAATAATAAATGGTGTGCCCAGAGGGAATTGAACCCCCATCTACCGCTTAGGAGGCGGTTACTCTATCCATTTGAGCTATGAGCACATAAATATACTTTTTACTTTTCAACATCTAGATTATAAAATAAAAAATACAAAAAGTCAACCAACACTAGTTTTCCATTAAGTTTAATTTAAACTTTTGAATAATTTTAATATACATTTTTTAATAAGCCTAAGATACAAATTTTAATATTTTCGTTTTTTATGCTATTCATATCAACTCAAACATTATCTTGACAATATCTGTTATAATTATATAGGTGATTAAAATGCAAAGAATATTAAGTCATATGAGAAAAGCAATAGAAGAATATAATATGATAGATGAAGGAGATAAAATCGCTGTATGTTTATCTGGCGGAAAAGATTCAATAACAATGCTTCATGCATTTAAATCCTTACAAAGATTTTATCCTAAGAAATTTGAAGTAGTAGCAATAAGTATAAACCCTGGTTTTGAATTTTTTGACACTAAATTTTTACAAGAAATATGTGATAATTTAGATATTCCTTTATTTATTGAAGAAAGCCACGCGAAAGAAATTGTTTTTGATATAAGAAAAGAAAAAAATCCTTGTTCTCTATGTGCTAATTTAAGAAGAGGCATAATTAACTCAATAGCTATACGCGAAGGATGTAACAAAATTGCTTTAGGTCATAATCAGGATGATGTGCTAGAAACATTTTTATTGAACTTGCTTTATACAGGAAATATTGGAACCTTTGCACCTATGAGTTACATGGATAGAACAAAAATAACTTTAATTAGACCTTTAATATATACTCCTGAAAAAGAAACAAAAAGATTTATAAAAAAGAATAATTTATCTGTAATGCCTAAAGTTTGTCCTATGGATGGAACTTCTAAACGTGAAGATATGAAACAATTAATCTATTCTCTTGGAAAAAAGATTCCAATGGTTAGAGCAAATCTATTTGGCGCAATTCAAAGAAATCTTCCGGAATGGAAATTAGATAATAAATAATAAAATCACAAAATATTAAAAGCTGTTTTTTGAGCCCGTCCCAAAAAACAGCTTTTCTTTTATTTTACTATAGCTACCATAGCATCTTTTAAATCTTCTAATTTTTTATTTGCATCTTCATCAGAAGCTCCTTTAACACCCATATATAATTTAATTTTAGGTTCTGTTCCTGATGGTCTTACACAGCACCAACTATCGTTTTCTAATTCATAATATAATACATTTGATTTTGGTAATCCTGTAGATTTTGTTTCTCCTGTTAGCATATCTTTATCAATATCTTTTTCTACATCTTTAAACTCTAAAACTCTATAATCTCCTATTTTCTCTACAGGTGTATTTCTCATATTTGTCATCATCTTTTGAATTTCTTTAGCACCTTCTGCGCCTTCTAATACTATTGATACTTGTGTTTCTTTATAGTATCCATATTTCTTATAGATATCTTCCATAGCATCCCATAAAGTTTTTCCTTTTGATCTATAATAACATGCTGCTTCACAAAGTGCCATAACTGCTGCAATTCCATCTTTATCTCTTGCATAATCTCCAATTAAGCAACCATAACTTTCTTCAAATCCAAATACATATGTCTTATCTTTATTTTCTTCTGCTTTTTTCATAACACTACCAATATTCTTAAATCCTGTTAATACTTCTATACATTCTAATCCGTATGCCTTTGCAATTGCTCTTGTTAAATTTGAAGATACTATTGTTGTAATAATCATACCATCTTTTGGAAGTATTCCTTTTTCTTTCATTTGAGAAATTCTATATTCTGCAATTAATAAAGCTGACATATTTCCTGTATATTCCATATATTTTCCAGATTTACTATCTTTTGCAAAAATTCCTAAACGGTCTGCATCTGGGTCTGTTGCAAGAACAACATCTGCATCTACTTTTTCAGCAAGTTCAAGTGCTAATTTAAATGCTTTTTTATCTTCAGGGTTTGGATAACTAACTGTTGGAAATTCTCCATCTGGATCTTTTTGTTCTGGTACTACATATACATTTTCTAGACCTATTTCATGTAAAAGTCTTTCAGCAATTGTATTTCCTGTTCCATGTAATGGTGTATATACTACTTTTAAAGACTTTCCTTCTTCTTTTACAACTCCAGGATTTAATACTTTAGATTTTAATACTCCTAAATATTTATCATCCATTTCTGTTCCTATAACATTGAACAACCCTTTACTTTCTGCTTCTTCTCTTGAAATTTCTTTTATTTCACTAAAGCTTTCAACAGCTCTTACTTTTGCTATGATATCTTTATCTCTTGGAGCTATAATTTGAGACCCATCATCCCAATACACTTTATATCCGTTATATTTTGGTGGATTATGACTTGCTGTAATCATAACGCCTGCTGTACACCCAAGTTCTCTTACGGCAAATGATAATTCTGGAACTGGTCTTAAATTTTCAAAAAGAAAAGTTTTTATTCCATTTGCATTTAAAATTAAAGCTGTTTGCATACTAAATTCTTTTGACATTCTTCTTGAATCATAACTAATTGCAACACCTTTATCCCCTGTTCCTTGCTCCACTATGTAATTTGCTAAACCTTGTGTTGCTTTTCCTACTGTGTATTTATTCATTCTATTTGTTCCTGCACCAATTACTCCTCTAAGTCCTGCTGTTCCAAATTCTAATTCTTTATAAAACCTATCTTCAATTTCTTTTTCATCATCTTTGATAGCTAGTAATTCTTTTTTTGTTTCTTCATCAAATTCTGAACTTTCACACCATTTTTTGTATTCTTCCATATAATTCATTTTAAATTCCTCCGTTTTCTTTTATTTTTATATTACAAAAAACGCCGCAAGAAAACGCTCTCATTATAACAAATCGTCGCATGAGAAACGTCATATGCGACATTTCTTCTAATCTAATTTATAAAATTTCTTATATAATTCTCTTGCTGTACTTGGACAGTCTACTCCTGCTGAATCTGCATTTTTTACAGGCGCAAATTCTTCTTCTCTTTTTACTCTTAATATTGCCATATCATCGACTTCACTAAACGCGTCAAATAGAAATGCTTCAAATTTGTAAGCATTTGGTGAATCTGGCACTACAAGATTTCCATCTTTATCCATGTAGGTTGCTTTCTTATATGCTACATGATAAGGAAGTGGTTCTGCTCCCATTCTTTCTATTGCACCTACACTAAATAAATTACATAGAATATGAGACTCTCCATATAATAATTCACCATCTTTATCAGTTGCTTCTGCCATTTCATCTGTAATCTCTGTATATTCAATTACATTAGGTTTTCCATTTCGCTTGCAGAAAACTCCAACTCTTTCATGAGGATTAGCCTTTACAACAGATTTACAAGCAACTGTAACTTCTTTATCAATTGCAATTCCCATTAGAACTGGGTCTACCATTTTAACAAGGCAGTTATCTACTCCTCCTATGAATACCCATTCAACACCCATTTCTCTCATTTTCTTAGTCATACCTGTTTTTACTAAAGATTCGTAAATTCCTCCATGCCCATCTGCTGCAAGTTTAATTAATCCATCTTCACCAATTAAAATTTTACCTTCTGTATCCATCATTGGTAGTTCTCCTTGGATAAAGAAGAATAAATTTTTATCTTTCTCATATCCAAAATATTTATGTTCTTTAAAGAATTTAACTGTTGCTTCGTTGTTTTCTCTACTTGTCATAATAAACCAAGGTATAGTAACTCCATATTTTTTACCTTCTTCTTTTATCCCATCACATAATAATTCAAATAAGGATTTATGTGAGTCTAATCCTATATCATATGTACCTTTAGGTCCATCATGTCCAAGTCTCGTTCCTTGTCCTCCTGCCATAGTAACAGCCGCTAATTTTCCCTCTTTTATTGCTTTCTTTCCAATCTCTTCATAATATTTATATCTATCTCCTAATTTAAATTTATCTAAATAATCAATTGGTGTAATTTCATCTTTACTATTTTTTATTTCTTTCTTTGTGTTCTCATATAAACTATTCACAAGTTCAAAATCAATTTCGTTAATTTGCTCTAATAATTTTTTCTTGTGAAAATCATCTAGTTTATCATAATGATTTAATAAGTGTCCCTGTCCATACTTTTTTAAAATAGCTTTTACTTCCTCTAAATTATTTTCCATTTGACAATCTCCTTTTTTATTAATTGTATTTATATTTATATTTTATATACTATTTTAAAAAAAATATCAACCTTTTTTATTCTTTATTTTACTATTTTCTTTTCTCCCGTAGTACTTAAGACCTTTCCATACTTTTTTACCACATCTTCAAAACTATCCCTTATCTCTTCTATATCATAACAATCTATGGTTTTTACTTTGTCATTTTTCTCTGTCCATTTTTCTATGTTTTCATTTATATTTTTTATATAATTTTCTTTTCCTTTTATAAAAATAATTAAATCTTTATTTTCTTCTATATCTTTTTTTATTTCTTTAAATTTGTTTAAATCGTCGTTTCTCCAATTAATTTTATAAATATTATTTTTCTTTTCTTCTTTTAAATTAACCTTTGACATCAAAGTAGTTATGCTTTCTTCTAAATCATTTTCTGTTAAAATTATAATTTTTTTATTTTCTTCTATGTTCTTTTCTATATAAGGTAATGTAATCATCTCAAAATGATAGTCACTTGCATAAAATGCACATATTTTTTCTTTAGTTATTTGATTTTTATTCATTAAAAAACCTCTCCTTTTCTTTTAAAAGCATACGGAAATAAAGTTTTTCTCTTTCTGCTTACTGGTAAATTTTACCATTTCTTTACAAATATGTCAATATTATTTCAAATATATTTCAGAAAAAGTTTTCGACATTTTTTTCAAAATGTATAAAATTATTCTAATTTGTTAATACTTAAAACAAGAAGATTTTAGAAAAAAAGTTTATTGGAGGTAACTTATGAAAAAAATATTAAATTTATTTAAAAATCCCAAGGTAAAAATGGTAATTATTTTAAGTTTTTTACTTTTCTTATATACTACAATTTGTGCATTTTCTTATGCTGAAAATGTTTCAACAGATATAGCAGAAAATGTTTTTAGATTACATGTAATTGCTAACAGTGACAGCACTGAAGATCAAAATTTGAAATATAAAGTTAGAGATAGTTTACTTAAATATATGAAGGAAATTTGTGGTAATTGTAAAAATAAAGATGAGGCAATTCTACTTGTTACAGAACATCAGGAAGAATTTAAACAAATCGCTCTTCAAACAATTTATGATGAAGGATATTCGTATGATGTTGATATAAGTATTGGTAACTTTGAATTTCCTACAAAACATTATGGAGATATTTCTCTTCCTGCAGGATTTTATGATGCTCTAAGAGTTGAAATTGGTGAGGCAAAAGGCCAGAACTGGTGGTGTGTCATGTTTCCACCTCTATGTTTTGTTGATGTAACTTCTGGAGTTGTACCAGAAGAATCTAAAAAACAATTAGAAAATGATTTATCAGAAGAAGAATATGCTCTAGTTTCTGATGATTCTGACACAAAAATTCAGTTTAAATTTAAAATACTTGAATTTTTTAATGAAAATGGATTTATTACAGCAAGAAAATAGTTGCAAACGTTTCAACTTTATGTTATATTTATGAAGTAATAGAGTGTAATAAGATACGCTCTATTTTTATTTGTAATATAGGATATAATTTATTGGAGGGAATATAATTGGAAAAATTAGTAGTTACAGGACCTACTCAATTAAAAGGAGAGGTTACAATAAGTGGAGCAAAAAATGCAGCAGTAGCACTTCTACCTGCAACACTTTTAATAGATGGTGTTTGCACTATTGAAAATTTGCCACATATTAGTGATATAGAAATATCTTGTACAATATTAGAAAAATTAGGTGCTAAAATTACATGGAATGATAAACATTGTATTACAATAGATACTAGAAATATCACTACAACAAAAGCTCCCTTAGATTTAACAAGTAAATTCAGAGCATCTTACTATATAATAGGTAGCATGCTTGGTAGAAAAGGTGAAATTGAAGTTGGCATGCCTGGTGGTTGTAAATTAGGTGCAAGACCTATTGACCAACATATTAAAGGATTTGAAGCTTTAGGTGCAACCGTTACTGTTGAAAAAGGTAAAATATATGGTAAAGCTAAAAAATTAAAAGGTACATCAATATATATGGACATTGTTTCTGTAGGAGCTACTATTAATGTAATGTTAGCAGCCGTTTTAGCAAAAGGAACAACAACAATAGACAATGCTGCTAAAGAGCCACATATAGTTGACGTAGCAAACTTTCTAAATACAATGGGCGCTGATATTCGTGGGGCCGGAACAGATGTAATAAAAATTAATGGTGTAGAAAAACTACATGGAAATGCTACATATTCAGTGGTTCCTGACCAAATAGAAGCTGGAACATTTATGCTTGCAGCAGTTGCTACAAGAGGAGATTTAACATTAAAAAATTGTATTACAAAACACTTAGAATCTATAACAGCAAAAATTATAGAAGTAGGTGGGAATGTTGAAGACTATGGTGACAGTATTCGCGTTTGGTGTAATAAAAGACCAAATAAAGCCAATATAAAAACTTTACCTTATCCAGGATTTCCAACAGATTTACAACCTCAAATGGGAGTTGTGTTATCTTTAGCAAATGGTACTAGTGTAATAAATGAAAGTATATGGGAATCTAGATTTCAATATACTGATGAATTAAATAAAATGGGGGCTAAAATAACAGCTCAAGGAAAAACAGCTTTTTTTGAAGGAGTCAAAAAATTATATGGAGCACCAGTATATTCTACAGATTTAAGAGCAGGTGCAGCACTAGTAATTGCTGGAACAGCTGCTCAAGGCGAAACAGACATATACAATTTACAACATATAGACCGTGGATATGAAGATATAGAAGGAAAATTTAGAAAAATTGGAGCAAATATAAAAAGAGTAACAGAAGAATAAGGAAGTAAAAAACAATGTTTAATTTTTGTAGTTTATATAGTGGTAGTAGCGGAAATAGTCTTTTTGTTGAAACAAAAAATACTAAAATATTAATTGATGCAGGTGTTAGTTGCAAAAAAATAGAAACTGCTTTAACTGATATAGATATTAACCCTAAATCTTTAGATGGCATTTTAGTTACACATGAACATATAGACCATGTTCAAGCTTTAGGAACTTTGTCTAAAAAGTTCAACTTGCCTGTATTTGTTAATCAAGAAACTTTAGACGCTATGCCAAAACAAAGAGATAAGATATCAGATGAAAATATAAATATTTTTAAAGTAAATGATAAATTTGAAATTGGTGATTTATTAATTAAGCCTTTTTCAATTCCTCATGATGCTGCTAACCCTTGTGGTTTTAATTTATATAAAGGTAATGAAAAAATAAGTATAGCCACAGATATTGGTCATATGACAAATGATATCTTAAGAAATTTAGAAGAAAGCTTATTTGTTATGCTAGAAGCAAATTACGACCCTGAAGTCTTAAGATGTTCACCATATCCATTTTCTTTAAAAACAAGAATTGCAGGACCTACTGGTCACCTTTCAAATGAAATAGCTGGAAAGACTATTTCTCATTTAATAAATTCTGGTCTTAAAAATGCTATGTTAGGCCACTTAAGTAAAGAAAGTAACTTTCCAGAACTTGCTTATCAGACTGTTGTTGATGAGCTAATTTCTAAAAACTATAATGAAAATTCACTTTCTCTTAGTGTTGCTTCAAGAGATTGCCATAGTAAAATTATTAATATAAAGGAGTAATAACCTTAAAATGTTAAACATACATATTGTTTGTGTTGGTAAAATAAAAGAAAACTATTTAAAAGATGCTATCTCGGAATATAGTAGAAGATTATCTAGGTATTGTAAACTAGATTTTATAGAACTTCCTGATGAAAAGATTCCAGATAAATTGAATTCTAATCTAGAACTAGATATTAAAGAAAAAGAAGCAAAACAAATACTTTCTCATTTACCTAAAGACTCTTTTAAAATTGCTTTGGACTTAAAAGGTAAAGAATTTACTTCTGAAGAATTTTCTAAAAAGCTAGATGATTTGTCTATGGAAAACAGTCATATCACTTTTATCATAGGTGGCTCTTTAGGGTTAACTGAAGAAGTTTTAAATAATTGTAACTTTAAAGTTTGCTTTTCTAAAATGACTTTTCCTCATCAATTAATTAGGGTATTTTTATTAGAACAAATCTTTAGAGCTTTTAAAATTTCACATGGTGAAACTTATCATAGATAATAATATATTGTTTTGTAGAGAAAATAGATAGTTGTGATAAGGGCCTAAAAAACAAAAAATATTTTCTCTACAAGATTAATATCAAAACAAAAATGGAAAACTTCCATACTTAGCACTACTTTAAGTTAGTGCCTTTTTTATTAAAGAAATAATTTTTAATTTTTTCCTTAACTTTTTAAAAAAACCTTTTCGTTAATGACCCTTGTTCTCAGTCTACAGCTCGTTATTTCTTATCTGAATTTATTATCTTTTTACTATCTGTTTCAATATATCTTTTGATAATTTTTTTATTACTAATTTCCTAACTATACAAAATACGAAAATAAATATTATTATTTTAATCATATAAAAAACCTCTTAAAAATACTATTTTATAAAAATTGAATTTAGAAAGAAATTTTCTAAAAAATAAATAATTGATAAAAAGTATATTTATAATACTCTCATTTACAAAATTTGTCAATAAAATTTTGAAAATATTAATCTTATATGTAATATTTTCAAGCTATAATTTGACATATAATTGTACTTACAATTATTCCTGCAACATCTGCTGCTAATGCTGCAACTAATATGAATCTTGTTTTCTTTACCTTTATGCAGCTTGTATATACTGCAATTGTATATAATGTTGTTTCAGTTGAACCCATTATTGTTGATGCAATATTTCCTATTACACTATCCACACCACAATTCTTCATAATGTCTGTTGCTACTGCAATTGACCCGCTTCCTGATATTGGCCTTAATATTGCAAGTGGCATAAGTTCACTTGGGAAATTAAAAATATCAAGAACAGGACTAGCAATACGAATAATTAATTCTAAAACACCAGAACTTCTCAAAGTACCAATTGCTAAAAATAATCCTATTAATGTTGGTAAAATACTTAAAGTTGTTTTTATTCCTTCTTTTGCCCCATCTAAAAAAGTATCAAAAATTTTATTTTTTTCTTTTACGCCATAAAGAACAATAAGTAAAATTACCATTGGCATTGCCACACTTGATAAAAAATCAATTATCTTCACTAAAACTTCTCTCCTTTTGTGAGTTTTATTACAATTTTAGCAACAACAATTCCAACTATTGCTGCAATAATTGTAGCAATCCATGTTGGAAATACAATTGAAGTTGGATTTTGAGAACCAAGAGAATTTCTAATTGCAATAACAGTTGTAGGAATTATTTGGATGGATGCTGTATTTATTACAATAAACATCATCATTGAATCTGACAAAGTATCTTTTTTTTCATTTATTTCTTGCATAGATTTCATTGCTTTTAGCCCTAGTGGTGTAGCTGCATTTCCCAATCCTAATATATTTGCAGCCATATTCATAGAAATTTCTTTTTTTATTTTTTTGTTGTTTTTTAATTTCGGAAATAAAAAATTAAGTAGTGGATTCAAAAATTTAGTTAAATTTTCAATTAAGCTAGTCTTACTAGCAATTTGCATAATTCCACTCCATAAACAAAGCGTACCTAATAAATCAATTGATAAACTTATTGCTGAATTAGTACTTTCAAAAATAGAATTATTTAAATTTTCTAAATTTCCTGAAAAAATTGCAAAAGAAAATGATATTATTATAAAAATTGGCCAAACTATATTTAACATACTATCACCAAAATAATTTTATTTATTAATTATAGTTTTTATTCCAATAGAATTGACCAAATCTTTTGTTTGTGATATATTATGTCATAAGCAAATGGATTGTAAATATATAACTTTTAAGGAGGAATTAGTTATGAAATCGACGGGTATTATTAGAAGGATGGACGAGCTAGGTAGAGTTGTAATTCCAATTGAAATAAGAAATCAGTTTGATATAGTAGAAAAAGACCCAATTGAAATTTATGTAGATGGCTCTTCAATAGTATTAAAAAAATTCGAACCTAATTGTATCTTTTGCGGAAACACAAAAAATTTATTAACATATCATGATAAATTAATTTGTAAAGATTGCTCAAAAAAGATAGGTAATCTAAAAAGTGAAAAATAACAAAGAAGAAGTTTTAAACTTCTTCTTTATCAATAAAGAGTTTATATATTTCATTTTTATTCACATTTCTATCTTTAGCAATTTTTTTTATTATTTCTTTTTTCTCTAATCCCTGTTCTTTATAATATTTATAATGTTCTTCAATGGATAACTCACATAATGAATTTTCTTTTTTCTCATAATTTCCTTCGATAATTAATACCATCTCACCTTTTAAATTATCAATCTTTGAAATGATTTCATCTATATTTTCTCTAATAAATTCTTCATGAATCTTTGTTATTTCTCTTGCTAAAACTATTTTTCTATCCTTATCTAAAATTTTCTTCAAATCCTCTAAAGTATTTTTGATTTTATGAGGTGCTTCATAAAGAATTATAGTTTTATTTATATATTTTATTTCCTCTAATTTTTCTTTTCTATTTTTCTTATTTAAAGGCAAAAAGCCATAAAAACAAAATTCTTTTGTATTAATCCCTGAACAAATTAGGGCATTTATCATGGCGCAAGCACCTGGGATTGGAACTATTTTTATATCTTTTACAATACACTCTTTTACTATTTCTTCACCCGGGTCACTAATTCCTGGTGTTCCTGCATCTGAGACTAATGCAATATTTTTCCCTTCTTTCAATTCTTTTATCAAATACTCGCATCTAAACTCTTCATTATGTCTATGATAACTAACCATTGGCTTTGAAATATCTAAATGATTTAATAATTTTAAAGTATGTCTTGTATCTTCTGCAGCAATTAAATCCACTTCTTTTAATACTTTTATTGCTCTTAATGTTATATCATCCAAATTTCCAATTGGTGTTGCAACTAAATATAATACACCTTTTCCTCCATTTTCCATATTAAATACTCCTTCTATATTTTATTATATATTTTTAATATTTCTTCTGTATAATCTCCTTTTTCATCATAAATATATAAATTTTTATCAATCTTTAAAAATGTTTTAGCATTTTTTACTCCTTTAACTAAAACTAATTTAGGTGATTTGTTTTTATTTGAATATACAAATCTAATTTCTTTTGGTTCTATCTTATACTTTCTAAGTAAACTCAAAATATCAACTAATCTTTCTGGCCTATGGACCATATAAAATTCACCTTTATCTTTTAACAAATCTCTTGAAATTTTTATAAAATCTTCCAAATTTGCTGTTATTTCATGTCTTGATATTATTTTTCTTTCATCTTCATTTATTATTCCTGTATTTTTTTTCTTATATGGTGGATTTGTTACTATAGCGTCAAATGTTTGATTTTCAAATCTCTTATTTAAGTCTAAGATATTTTCATTTAAAATTTTAAACCTGTTTTCCAAGTGATTTAATATGCTACTTCTTTTTGCCATATTGCTTACATCTTCTTGTATTTCTACTCCTATTATTTTTTTTAGCTCTGTTTTTCCACACAACAAAATAGGAATAATACCTGTTCCCGTACCTAAATCTAATACCATACTATTTTTTCTAATATTTTTAGCAAAATCAGATAATAACACACTATCTATACCAAAACAAAAACCTTTTTCGTTCTGAATTATTTTCAAACCCTTAAATTCCAAATCATCTATTCTTTCATTTGCTTTTAATTCTATTTTCATTTTATTTTCCTTTAAACATTTTAAAACTTTTAACATATTATATAATAAAATAACTAAAAAATCAAAGTTTTAGAGGTATATTATGGAATACAATAAAAATAGAGGTGATAAAAAACCACCTCATAAAAAACAATTTGATTTTAAAACTTGTAAAAACAATACAGTAAAATCATTAAGAGAAGTAGAATATTTTTTGAATAATTTTAAAAAGTTTACTCGTTGCATGCATTTATACAAATTCTTTAAGAAGTAAAATTTTGAATAGTATATACTTCATTAAATTCTTCATTTTCTGCTCCATCTATTAATATTTTTATACTATTTACTTCATTTAATTGTGTTAATGTATCCACTATAGATTTTATTAGATTTTCTTTTGCTTTTTCATCTGTCTTGTCATAATTCAAGAAATCAGATGAGAAGTCCAATGTTAGGCAATCATCATCTAAAATTGAGCTTAGTAATTTTGTATATTCAGGAATTATTCTTTCTTTATTTTCATCTTTTGGCCCTTCTATTAATAAATTTACTATTTTTTCATATGGATTTTCTAGTATTTCCTTTATATCTACTAATCTTGCTTCTGGTTCCAATTCTTTTGTTTCCTTATTTGGAAAATATAAGCTTACAATTGTTTGTCTTAATTGATCTTCAGATATTTCTTCTTGTGGTGTGTATTCTTCCACTATTGATTGTTCCTCTTCCCCATTATCTTGTTTTAAATAATTAATTAAAAAATATCCACCAACTATTAAAATAATAAACAAAACAGAAAAAATTATAATTATCTTTTTATTTTTCATTTTCTCCTCCCTCTTCCTTTACATTATTATATTCCATATTATTATTTGTTTGTCCTTTTTAGAACTCAAAATTTCTAAATGTTTTTTTACTCCGTCCTAAAAAACATTACATTATTTTCCATTTGACAAAATGCCGATTTCCGTATAAAATTAAGGTGTTTAAAAGTATATTTTTATAGACAGAAAGGAAGATTTTGTCATGAGTGAATTATTACATGTTGGTTTAGATGTAGGTTCTACAACTGTAAAAATTATAGTTATGGATAAGAACCTAAATACTATATATAAAAATTATCAAAGACACTTCTCAGATACAAAAAATACTGTATGTAGTGTTCTAGAAGATTTATTATTAAAATATCCAAATAATACATATACACTAGCTCTAACAGGTTCTGGTGCTATGTCTGCTGCTAAATTCTTAGGGGTAGACTTTATTCAAGAGGTTGTTTCTTGTAAAAGAGCTGTTGAAAAATATATACCAAGAACTGATGTTGTAATTGAGCTTGGTGGTGAAGATGCAAAAATTATTTATTTTGACCAATCTATAGAACAACGTATGAATGGAACTTGTGCTGGTGGTACAGGTGCATTCTTGGACCAAATGGCATCACTACTTCATACAGATACAGCAGGATTAAATGAGCTTGCAAAAAATTACAAAACCATTTATCCTATTGCATCTCGTTGTGGAGTTTTTGCTAAAACTGATATTCAACCTTTAATTAATGAGGGCGCTGCAAAAGAAGATATTGCTGCATCTATTTTCCAAGCTGTTGTAAATCAAACCATTAGCGGTTTAGCTTGTGGAAGGCCAATTAGAGGTAATGTTGCATTTTTAGGTGGACCACTTAATTATTTGTCTGAATTACGTAAAAGATTTATAGAAACTCTTCATTTAAAAGATGATGAAATTATAGTACCTGAAGAAGCTCATCTTTTAGTTGCAAAAGGTGCTGCCTTAGATTCTATAAACACTAATCCTATAACACCTGACGAACTAGCTAAAAAAATCGAAAACTTGAAAATATCACACGATAACACAACAAGACCTCTAAACCCATTATTTAAAAATGCTGACGAGTATAAAGCTTTTAAAGAAAGACATGATAAAACAAAAGCACTAAGAGCAGATTTAGCTTCATACGAAGGTGATTGTTATCTTGGAATCGATGCAGGTTCTACTACAACAAAAATTGTTTTGATAGATAGAGATGGCAAACTTCTTTATTCTTTATATGGAAGCAATGAAGGAAATCCTCTAAAAAGTGTTATGACTATGTTAAAGAAGCTTTACCATGAATTACCTGAAAAGGCCGTTTTAAGATATAGTGGTGTTACTGGATATGGTGAAAAATTAATACAAACGGCTTTAAATGTTGACTTAAACGAAATAGAAACTATAGCACATTATACAGCCGCAAAAGAATTTGAACCAGACGTTACAAGTATCGTTGATATCGGTGGTCAAGATATGAAATACATAAAAATGAAAAATGGTTCAATTGATAATATTATGCTTAATGAAGCTTGTTCTTCAGGATGTGGTTCTTTTATAGAAACCTTTGCTAAGAGTTTAAATATAGAAATTTCTGAATTTGTAAAAGAAGCTATTAAATCAAAAACTCCTGTTGACCTAGGTTCAAGATGTACTGTTTTTATGAACTCTAAAATAAAGCAAGCTCAAAAAGAAGGTTATTCTGTTGGTGACATTTCTGCGGGACTTTCATATTCTGTTATTAAAAATGCTATACAAAAAGTTATGAAAGTAAGAGATGTTGAAACATTAGGAGACCATATTGTTGTACAAGGTGGAACTTTCTATAATGACGCTGTTTTACGTGCTTTTGAATTAATAGTTGGTAAAAATGTTGTAAGACCAGATATCGCAGGTCTTATGGGTGCTTATGGTATGGCTCTTCTATCTAAAGAACAATATGAAGCAAATCTTGATATGGAATATAAATCTACTATCTTAAAAGAAGATGAATTAGATAAGCTAGAAATAAAAGTTACACATACACGTTGTGGTATTTGTGAAAACCATTGTAAATTAACTATAAATAAGTTTAGTAATGGACAAATACATGTATCTGGTAACCGTTGTGAAAGAGGAGCTGGTAGTATAACAAAGAAAAAGGATTTACCAAACTTAGTTCAATATAAATATAAAAGAATCTTTGATTATACTCCTCTTGAAGAACAATATGCTACAAGAGGAACAATAGGTATTCCTAGGGTTTTAAATATGTATGAGGACTATCCTTTCTGGTTTACTTTCCTAACTAGCTTAGGATTTAGAGTAATTATTTCAGAAAAGAGTACTCGTGCAACTTATGAAAAAGGTATGGAGTCTATGCCTTCTGAGTCTGTTTGTTACCCTGCAAAACTTTCTCATGGACATATAGAAAGTTTACTAGAACAAGGTATTAAAACAATATTCTATCCTTGTATTCCATATTCTAGGAAAGAATATGAAAAATCAGATAACCATTATAACTGCCCTATTGTTATTTCTTATTCAGAGGTTTTAAAGAATAATGTCGAAGACCTAAAGGCTCCTGGTGTTAAATTTATTAACCCATTCTTACCTCTTGATAAGAAGAACTTAGTTAAGAAAATATTAGAATTAAATGAATTTAAAGAATATAACTTTACAAAAGCAGAATTAAATGAAGCTGCTGATAAAGCAGAAGTAGAATATCAAAAATGTAAAGAAGATATTAGAAGAAAGGGTAGCGAGACTGTTAAATACATAGAAGAAAATAATTTAAAAGGAATTGTACTAGCTGGAAGACCTTATCACGTAGACCCTGAAATTAACCATGGTATTGATACTTTAATCACATCTCTTGGCTTATGCGTTTTAACAGAAGATAGTGTTTCTGATAAAACAGAAGCAAAAAGACCTTTAAGAGTTGTTGACCAATGGGTATATCATGCAAGATTATATGCAGCAGCTGACTTTGTAGGAAAACATGATTGTTTGGAATTGGTACAACTAAATTCATTTGGTTGTGGTGTAGATGCTGTCACAACAGACCAAGTAGAAGAAATTTTATCTAGTTATGGAAAAATGTATACTTTAATAAAAATAGATGAAGTAAATAATTTAGGAGCTGTACGTATTCGTATTCGTTCATTACTTGCTAGTATGAAAAAACGTGAGCAAGAAAAAATAGAACAAAAAGCTGATGGTGATTACGGAATTCATAAAAAGATATTTACTAAGGAAATGAAAAAGGAATATACTATTTTATTTCCACAAATGGCTCCTATTCACTTTGAACTATTAGAAACAGCTGCTAGAGCTTCTGGATATAATATAGAATTGCTTAGAAATTGTACTCAAAAAACAGTAGATACTGGACTTAAATATGTAAATAATGATGCTTGCTATCCATCAATACTTGTTACAGGTCAAATGATTGAAGCGCTTCAGTCTGGAAAATATGACGTAAATAAAACTGCTTTAATTATTTCACAAACTGGTGGTGGGTGTAGAGCTACTAATTACATTGGATTCATTAGAAAGGCACTAAAAGATGCAGGTTTTGAAAATGTTCCAGTAATATCTCTAAACTTTGTTGGTATGGAAAAAATGCCTGGGTTTAAACTAACAGTTCCTCTTATCGAAAGATTATTTAAAACTGTTATTTATGCTGACCTTTTACAAAAAATGCTAACAAAAAATAGAGCTTATGAAGTACATAAAGGAGAATCTCAAGCACTTTTTGATACTTGGATGGAAAAATGCAAAAAGTTACTTACAAAGTCAACTAATAAAGAATTTAAACAAAGTATTTATAATATTGTTAATGATTTTGAAAAAATAGAACTAGATACATCCGTAGAAAAACCAAAGGTTGGTATAGTTGGAGAAGTTTTAATTAAATATCATCCTTTTGGAAATAATTTTGTTGCAAATATTCTAGAAAAAGAAGGAGCTGAAGTAGTTTTACCTGACTTTATGGGATTTGCAAAATTTATGGCAACACATAAAATTACTTTTAATAAATTGTTAAACACAAATAAAACTTCATCTAAAATTAGTAAAATAGCTATTAAACTTATTGATATTTTAGAAAAAGACGTAAAAATCGCTTTAGCAAATTCTAAGAAAGGTTATTTACCTCCTTGTGATATTTGGCATTTAGAAGACAAAGTAAAAGATATATTATCTATCGGTAATCAAACTGGCGAAGGTTGGTTCTTAACTGCTGAAATGATTGAATATATTGAAAATGATATTCCAAATATTGTTTGTGTTCAACCATTTGCATGCTTACCTAACCATGTCGTTGGTAAAGGCGTTATTAAAACTATACGTAGTAAATTCCCTGAAGCTAATATTTCACCTATTGATTACGATCCAGGTGCTAGTGAATCTAACCAAACTAATAGAATTAAACTTCTTATGACAGTTGCTAAAGATAACTTAAAAGCTAAACAAAATAGCAAGAAAGCTATTGATAAAGAAAATAAAGAAAAAACTATTTCAGAAAAGGCAACTAATATTTCTAATAATTAAAATTCCAAGGAATAAACTCTGTTAATCAGAATTTATTCCTTTAAATTTATTTTTAGTTATTTTATTATTTCTATACATTTGTTTTTTAATTATGATTTCTTGAAGGTTATGATTTTTTGTGTTATATTTAATTTAGGAAAATTTAAAGGAGATATATACAAATGAATTACTATAAAATATTAGAAGTAGATAAAAATGCTTCTCCTGAAGTTATAGAAAAGGCATATAAAACATTAGCTAAAAAATATCATCCAGACCTTCAAGAATCTAATATGAAACAAAAAGCTGAAGAAAAGCTAAAATTAATCAATGAAGCATATGAAATTCTTTCTAATCCTGATTCTAGAGCTAAATATGATATGACCTTAAAGCAAAATGAAATTTCAGAAGAAGCTTTTAATAGATTATCAGAGGAAAATAGAAATTTATATAATGAACTTAATAGTTTAAAACATAATACTGCTAATTATTATAATATTAATGAACCTACTTATGAAGAAATAAAAAAGAAAGACGAATATAACCAAAAACAATATGAAGAACAACTAGAATATGAAAATCAAATAAAACAAGCTAGGGAAAAAGCTTATCATGATGCCTATATTCAAGATTTAAAAAATAGAGGATATAAAATAAAATATAAAAAAGAACCAAAAGATTATTTTAAAAGTTTCCTTGCATTAATTATAACTGTTGCAATTTTATTTGTTTTATGGCAAATACCATTTATACATAACTTTTTTATAAAATTATTTGAAGAAAATCCTTTACTACAAGCTATTATGAACTTATTCAATTAATAGTGTTTTTTGCTTAACATAACTATTATTTATGACAACAATTGTTTTTTTTACTAAAATATGTTATAATTATTATAAGTATTATTGCTTATGCAATGGAGGTAACAATGACCGTATTTTTCATCGGTATAGCACTTTTTATTTTAATTGCTTTCTTCCCTTCGTGTGTACCTATTCTTGTAGGTGCTACCCTTCCACTTTTCATACGGGTTATTATATCCGCTATAATTGTGGTAGGCATGCTTGACCTACTTGATGGTATCAATATTCACGATGAGAACAAACTAAAAGTGCTCCTCTCTATAGGTTTAGAAGTTATTGGCATTATTATAGTCATTTATCTTCTTGCCTTTATGTAATTATTATCTCTACGCAATGCTTAGTATCTAACTAGAGCTTTGCAGAAAGGAAAAGGAAAGTTGCTATGCACCTTTCCTTATTTTTTCTATATTATCTTATCAAATAATTTTTCACTCTTATTCCTTATAATTCTATCTATTATTATAAATAAAATCATAAATATACCAAGCTCTATTATTAATGTTAAAGTAACATTTATATTTTTAAATATATTTGATAAATAAAGATATATAAGTATCATTATAATTGTTAAACCATATTGAAATGATTTATTATCATTTCTCTTTACTACGGAATATTCTGAGTTCCAATTTAAATATGGTCTTCTTAAATCCACAATTAACATTAAATAACTATTTATTAAATTAATAAATACTGATATTACAAATATTAATAATATATTAATTAACCCTATTTGAGGAAGATAATAATATACTATTAATAGTGCTACTATTGATACAATAATATTTAAAACAACTTGAATTACATTTTTATATAAAAATTGTTTGTAATAACTAAGTGGTATATATTTCATAAATATAGCACTTTTTCCCTCTCTTGATATCGCTGTAAGAGATACACTAGATAAAGAAAACATACACTGCAATACACCAAAAATAATACATATCATTTCCGTATTAAAACTTAATGAAGATAAACTATTCTTTATTGTGTCATTATTTTGAACTGCTGAATCTATAACAGGTATCAAAACATTTGCTATCATTATTATACTAATTAATACCATTATTATAGGAAACACTGTTTGCATAAAAAAGATTGGTTGCTTAAATAACATTTTAAATTCTTTTTTTATATACTCTCTTCCTACTTTTATTTTTTTATCTTTTATATTTACTGATTTTTTTTCAATTAATCTTAAATTCTTTTTAGTTATAGTTAAACTTTTTAATACTACTTTTAAATAAAATCTTTTTCCTATAAATACCAAAGTTATTAACGTTGCTATATCTAAAATTAATAAAATAAAAATATATTTTGCTTTTTGTCCTATTTCTATACCAGTTAATATTTGAACTATAGGCGTTATAAAATAATTTGATTCTTTCAAGTTTCCTATATTCCCAATTAATTTATTTTCCACAAACAATAAAATTAATATTAATATAAAACTAACTATATTTTGTAAAATAGTTTTATTTTTTATAAAACTAAATATATTCATAAGAACTATTGCTAAAAAAACTATAATAGTTATGAAAACTATTGGTAGCAAAATTAATAACAAGAACATCCAAAAGAAATAGTCAAATCCAGTATAATTTAAAAATCCATACAAAATAAGCGGTGATAATCCAAATATTAATTCTGTTATGTATGCCATAAACAATATGGTGTTAAACTTTGATATTAATAATTCTTTTGAGCTTACTGGCAATGGAAGAACAAATTCTAAATCCTTTGAGAAAAAGAAGATGTTGGTACATATTAAAGTAATTTGAAACATTAATATTATTGTTAAAAATAATATATAAAAGTTTATAAAGGTTTCTGGCGTTCCTATTGATATACATAAATTAATTGCTCTATAACTAATATAAATCATTGCAATTGCTACTATTATCAACATCCAAAAATATATAGACTTAGTATTTAATTTTTTTGTTTCTTTGCTTACTAAATTTGTACTTTGGTAAAAATCTTTTATAAAGATTTTTGTCAAAGCTTTTATTTTACCAAACATCTTCTTCTCCCATTTATTCTAAGCTAAATGACATTACAAAGTCTGTTCCTTCATTTAACTGCATAATTACTGTTAAATGCTTTGACTCTGCTGCACTTCCTGCTCCACTTCTTATCGTAGTTTCATATATATATGTGCTTCCCTCATTACTAATATCTACATCTGAGGTAGTATTTAAATTATAATTAAAGAAGTTTGCGTTTACATATTCTTTAAATTCTTCTAAGGTTGCAAAATTATTATTTCTAAAAGTTTCATCTAATAATTCATAAGCATGACTATAATCTTTTGTATTTATCATTTGTAAGAATATATATACATTTGCTTGTATTTTTTGCTCTATACTTAATTTATTATATTCCTCTTCATATGTATCAACTTTAATTGTATAATTGTCAAGAAGAATTGTATAATCCCATATTCCTGTTGTTCTTATTGTATAAGAATTATTATAATTGTCAACTAATATATATTCTGTATAATTATCTTTTATTTCTACATCATATTTAGATAGTGATGAATATTGAATCATATATCTACAACTATTTACATATTCTTGAAATTCTTCAAATGTTGGAAATCTTTCATTCCTATAATCTTCATCCAACATTGAATACGCTTCTTCTGGATTGTTTAGCTCTTTTTGCCTAAAATCTTCTAAATATTTTCTACACATATCCACATTACTTACTGCTTCATATTCGAAAATATTGTCTCCTTTATTAGGAATCTCTGTTTCATCATCTTCTAGTTTTATTTGGCTAAGATTTTCATAGATATCATCGCTTATTTCTTCTAATTCATAAGTCATATTTTCCATATCTACTCTAACTTTATAATATTTTTCTTCTGAATTTATTCTTCCATATACAGAGTATGTCATTATTCTTTGGCCTTGTAGATAATTCATTTTTTCTGCACTAAACCCCTCAACATTATCTTGTATACATTTTTCTACTGAGAAAAATTCAGTTGGCTCCCTTAATTCTTTTTGCTCGTACTCTAAATCCATTTTTGGTTCAGGAAGAACTTCCACTGTTCCATCACCATTTTTATAAATAGTACCTTCTTTTTTATTATTCAACACTACTATAGTTATTATAATTCCTATAGCTATAGTTAATATTACTATAGCTATAATAATTATTGTTTTCTTAGTTTTGTCCATAATTTCCTCCTTTTACGGCTTCGTAACTGTAATAGCATATTGATATCCTGGATTCCAGGTAGTTATCTCCGATTGTATAAGAGATGTACTTCCACAATCGTAGAACTGTCCATTTCCTGCATATATTGACGTATGGCTATTAGGATTTAACATTATATCTCCAGCTACAGCTTCTGAACCTGATTTTACAGTCCATCCTTTTCTTTGTGCTAAACCTAATAATGTACGTGTACTTTGTTGAGGTCCTGCCAAATCAGTATATCCATATTCATATAATACCCAAGTAACATAAGCACTACAATCTATATAACTAGTACCATTTCCTGCTATTGGTATAGTATTACCATTACCATATACGAAACCATTAGTCCTTACATAATCATGACATTGTTTTGCAACTTCTACAAAATCTCCATTTGCATTAAATGATGATACATCTATTCCTGCTGCATTAAACATATTAGTCATATACATAAGTACATTTTCAATCCATCCCCCTGGTGCATCTGCATCTTCACAATAAATCATTCCTATACTTCTAACAGTATAATTTCCATCTGTAAAATAATAATCTAACCTTGCTATTTGATTGCAAAATGCTTCTATTGATTCTGCAGGTGAGCTATATTGCATCCATCCACCATTAGGATTTCTTATACTAAACCAGTTATTTCCGCCTATTTGTAGGTTAGTTCCTACTCCACATTCTGCTGTAGTTACTGCCGCTGCAAATACTGCATTAACTCTATATTCTTCTTGTAATCTTAAGAAATCCTCTGCATAAGCTACTAAATTTTCACTTCCTGCTCCTCCTGAACCTGCAAAGGCTGTTTTTAACGTTTCTACATCATCAATTACTATTTCTTGAGGTGACATATCAATATGTACTATGTAATCATTTGCACTTACAGAATTCAAACTTCCAGGATAAAATATACTAAAGTCAAATTCTGTTACTCCATAATCTACTCCTGAGGCTTTATATAACAAATATTTAACCAAATCTACCATATCTGATGTACTATCATTTATTTCTAATATTTCAAATAACCAATCTGCTACTGATCTTATACTACTGCTATTTCTTTCATAATCCGGATCATTAAATATTGTTACAAAGTTAGGTTCTTCAGAATCAGGGTCAGTCTTTTCTTTTAATGAAGGAGTTCCTGGAACATATTTAGTAGTTTTTACTATATCTGTCGTAGTATCTTTTATATTTATATATTTTGTAAATAATTCCACTGATACTCTAACATTATAACTTACTGAAGGAGGAGTAACTGTTGTTGCTGCACCATTTGTATTTGTTGAAGTATGACTTGATGTATAACTTTGCCTAACAGACTGAGCTAATCTATTTTTTTCTGCCTCTATTTCGTCACATGTAAAAGATGATCCAAATACTATTCCTACTGACTGGTATTCCGTATCAGGCACAGTCACTTCACCAGGAGTTTTAGTTTCAGTAGGAGTACTATATGTAAATTCATTCTGATAATCTACGATCCACACATCTGCTCTTGTTAATGCTACATTTACTGTATTTGTTTGAGTAACAACTGTCTTCGTAGTAACATAATTCTGATCTTCGCCCCAAGGATCATGCGTATGGGCAGCTACTGTTCCTGTCGCTGTCTCTCCTCCACAATTAGCTGTTATTGTTGCATTTCCAACTTCTGCCTTTGTCCTCAATGAATACGTCCATTCGTCTATATCTGTATTTATTGTAAGATTATCATGCACTGTTATTTCAATTGTACTGTCATACACTAAATCTGCTAAATCCATAACAAACCCTTTACCATCACCACAGACTAAGAATGCCCATAAAAAATCAAAAGGCATCGTGTATGGTTCTACCATTACTTCATAATTTACATCTGTAGTTGTCATGATATAATCTGTATCATCAACTGGTGTAACAGTTGGATCATTTGTTACAACATCTGTATCAATTTGTTTCCATGTAGCAACTACAGCAACATAATTAGAATCATTGTTACTTTTAGCAATTCCTGCTGCTCCTGCATCCATTGTTATAATATAATTACAATCTTTCATTATTTCACTAGGATCAAACCACCCATTAAGTGTATCACTCGATGGATTTGATATATATACTTGTCCTTGCTCATTAACATCTACTACAGCCATTATATGACTATTATTTGTAAAAATTGTTTTACCCTGTACAGAAACAAGTAATACTTTACCATTTCGCAGATTGTCTTGTATTTTTTGTACGGTGGGATTTTGATCAACCTCAGCGCTTATGCCTAAGTCTCCTAATTCCTTTTGTAATGTTTCATAACTTGTATATCCATATTTTGAATTCATCTCCGCCGCTGTATTAGCCGGAGTATAATTTAAATCAGTTAGACCACTTAATAGTATCGCTATAGAAGTTGGTCCACATCCCGAACTTGTAATTGTACCATCCCAGTATGCATTACCTGCATATGTTCCTTTATATTGTTTAAATTGTTTATATGTAATTCCTGCGGATGAAGTATATTCTGAATCATATCCATCTCCACTATTTGGAACTTCTGTAGCTGCTCCTACATTTCCATTTTCATCAGCATTTTCTTCATTTTCTGCTTCTTGTTCTTCACTAGCACTTCCGTCACTTTGACTTATATTGGGGTCTTCAGTTGTTCCTCTTGTCTTATTATTATCTTCCCATCCCCAACCAAGCCAACCTTGTTTTCCATCTAATACGTCTACTTGCCAAGAAAGCCATTCTTCCATTGTTGAGACAATTATTCCGCCAGTCTGGCTATCAATTACCTTTCCTCCTCCTATATATATTCCTATATGCCCATATGGTCCAGAACTTCCACTTCCTGTTCCATATACTGATGCACCTATTGGAATTTTACTCATATCCGTAGATATACAATGATGTTTATATGATTCATATGCTGAATAATGTCTACATGGTGTTATCCCAGCAGTATCATATACATCATATACCCAACCTGCACATAATCCTTCTCCTGGCCACGGTGTATTATTAGCTGCATCTATAAGCCTTTGAGATATATCTGTCATTACTCCTTCTCCTGCTGCTATTGCTCCACCATTTCCCGTAGATGTTGATGCCGCTGTTTTTCTTAAAGTAAAATGTGATAAAGCAGCTTGTTTAGCTTCCTCACTTCCTGTACTATTATATTCATCTATATAACTTTGGAATGTAGCTGGGTCTACATATGTCATTGTAGATCTATTTCCTTCAGTATCAGCTCTTTTAAACTTTATAATTCCTTGTATTGAATCTCCATTGATTACTGATTCCCAGTCTACTTCTTCATCAGGATTTGGACGGGTATCTGGGTATTGTGTAACCATTTCTGCTTTCATTAATTTTGCTAATTCTTCTGGTGTATCTAAATAATCATCAACGCTACTACCATTTTCTAACATTTTATCCCATAATTCTTGTGGTGTCATAGAAAAACTAATAGTACCATCAGAATTTATTGTGGCACCATTAATATAAGTTGAAGCAGCATATGGCGTACTGCTCCAATCTCCTTCTTTATATGTTCCATCATCTACTGTTATAAAATAGACAAAAGCTGAAACTAAAACTAATATTATACAAATTACCGCAATTACTGGAAACACTAAAGTTGTAACCGTTCTTAAAACTATCTTTCCTGCTCGTTTTGCCGCTTCTTTAAATTCTTCCATATGTTCACCTCGTTTCTTGCAAATTTTCTTATACATTCGCTCTAACTTCTACTATTTCGCTTCCTTGGTCATTATATATTATTAAATTTGAAAATACCATTTTATCAATTATTTTGTTAGAAACATATCTACTATAAAATTTGATTGTCAGCTCATTTGTTTGTTTTGGCTCTATATTTAACATTGGGTCAGTTAATTCATGTGTATACGCAGGATACTTTGCACCTTTACTATCTTCTAGATATAAAGAGTCTGCATTACTTTTTGCATCTAGTGTAATTGCTGTATCATTATTATTTGTAACGCTTATTATATATTCTTCTCTATCCATATATGTATTTCTGCTAATTACATTAATTGTAATATTATTATCTTGTGTTGTCTTATTTATTTCTTGACGTCCAATATAACTATTTATATTTAATTTATACTCTCCATTTGTTTCCTCAACTGTAATATAATCTTGCTTTGAGTATCCATCATTACTTTTCCCTGTTGCTAACATATTTTCTGTAATTCTTACTTTATAAATATCTCCTATCCAATTTTCTACAGCATATGTTTTCTCTTCTCCTCCAAATACATCTTGATAATATGCTTGTTCAAAAGCTTCTAAAGAGTTATACAATTGTTCTTTACACTCATCTGTTAACAAATTATACGCTTCCTCAATGTTCCCTTGATTACAAAAATCCATAAACTGTCCTATTACTGATGTTGCACTTTTTAATTTATCTGTTGAAACTGTTTGACCTGACACAGCTGACTGTGTTGATTCTAAATCAACATTCGTTTGGTTTTTAATTTCAGATATTACTTGATTTGATGTAGTTATATTTGCTATTTTTTCTTGATTATCATTACTTCTTGATACAAAAAAGTTTAATAATTGAATTATTATGATAAAAGCGGCAATAATGCCGACAGTTATCCATATTTTCTTCCTATGTTGATTATACCATAATCTTATTTCTTGCATAATCACAGCTCCTTATTACTACTTTGTTTTCTTTTTATATTTATTAAATCTATCCACTCTTTGCATTACTTTCTTAGCAGTATCATCTGCTTGTTTTTTATCTAAATTAGCCTTTTCTTGGAACTCACCTGAAAAGTGCTCTTTCCATTTCTTCCTATCAGGCCCTTTATATTTATCTCCAACTCTTTCAGCATATTTAGCATCCATAATTGCTTGTGTTTGAGTTATTGTAGGATCCTCTTTTCTCATTAATTCAGCTGTTGCTGCATCTTGAGCACTAATATCATTTTGGATATACCTGTTAATTGTCCCGTCTTTTTGTAAATTATCAATTTCATTCTTTTCAAATCCATTTCTTTTTAAAGCTTTTCTATATTCTTTTCTTTTTATCCTCATTAATTCTGCTTCAGCAAAATCTTTATATTCATCTTTTTGAGCCATTTGTGTTAACATCTGTTCACGATTTTCTAGCGTTTCGTTTGTTCTGTTATATGCTCTATCTGACAAACCTTTTCCTGCTGCATATCCAGCACCTGCTCCAGCTGCTCCATATTGAAGTACATTACTTGGGTCACCGGTTGCAATTCCAGCAGCCATAGCAGTTGCTCCTACTGCTGTTGCCCCGGCAACTCTTAGTAACGGTTTAGATGCACTAGCCACAAATCTCATAGCAGGCGCTGTTCTAGCTGTAACTTTAGCTGCTCCTCTAATTATTCTTCTCTTATTTTTTTCTACTCCTCCTAATTGTTTTTCTTTTTCTCTTTGTTCTGCTAATCTTTGCTGAATTGAATCTTCACTATAATTTGCTGTTTTTGCTCTATCATTATCTATCTCTTTTTGTCTAGCCGTATCTAATTTTTCTCTTCTTCCATCTATTTCTGACTGTAATGCATTAATAGTTTCCATATCCTCTGGTGTATTATTTTGTGCTTTTATTTGATTTAAACTACCTTGAAGATTCGCTATTCTGCTTTCTTCTTCATCAAAACCACCTCTCATGGTTGTACTCTCTTCATTAGGGCTACCTTCTTCTTCTCCTTCAGATTCTTCTCCTTCTGGCAAAGCTGCTCCATCCAAACCTGATGAAGAAACCATCGCTGAAGTTTCATCTACATCTCCATTAAAAGGACTTTTTACTTCTTTCACATTTCCACTATCTTCTGCACTCTTTCCTTTCCCTAAAGCTGTTGTTGATTTTGAATCTTTTCCTGTTGCAATAGAAGCAATTTTACTAATTCCCGCCATAGCAAGCGCACCTCCTGCTGCACCATTTAATGCTCCTGGCGTATTTGCTTTTTCGAATCCGAAAAGGCTTCTTAATAATTTTTCCGCTGGTATCATAAATCCTATTGCAACAATAGAATATACAATATTGCTTCCAGCTAATTCAAATGCTGAAGTTATTAAAACATAATATAATAGTAAATGCATTGGCTGTATTAATAAATTAAATATATATTCTCTAAACCATTTAGTAAATCCCTGTGCACTTCCATCATTTATTTTATCTATAGGATATGTTAATGCAACCATTGGGGCAATCATTGTCAAGAAAGCCATATATAATACCCTTTTTAAATATACAAAAGTAAAATATAATGTAAAGAATACTAAAACTAGATAGCATATAGCATATCCCACATAATTAAATCCTCCTGTATCAAATTGTAAATCTAATCTTAATTTTCCAAGTAAGTTTGTTGGATATACAACATATGCAACATCTCCTTCGTTAACATCTGTTGTACCATCCGTCGCTAATTGTTCTCCATTTTCTCCATAAAGCATATATGTCATATCATTTTCATTAAACCATTTTACGATTTTTCCATTTTCATCAACAGGAAATTTAACTGCATAAGCATTTTCATCAACACTTGTTGATACTATATCAGTTAATTTCTGCACTAATGTTACAGAAAAAGCCATAATATAATGCATTAAAAATAATAACATTACTCCTATAAACCAATCTTGAAGCATTTGCCTGTATTTAGCCTTATCTGATGCTAATGTTGATAATAACATCCTTATTCCTATATATAGTAAAACTATCATCATAGCAACTAAAGCAATATTTCTTATTCCAACATACCAACGTGAAATTGTACCAGATAAGTCAGCTGCAATATTTTGCCTAGAAGTTATTACTTCTTCGCCATCGGCATTTGTATAGTAATAATAGTCCTCTTCATCATTATATTGTATTTCTATTGGTTCCCCAAAGAAATCTACATTAAATAAAAGTATCTTCCCTTGGAAAATTTCTTCTGGGCTATAACTATACACTGGCAAATATAATGTTGCTGGTACCTTTATATCATCCGGGAAAACCGAAGCACTTACATTAGACATCGCTGCATCATGTGAATTAGCTGCTATACTTACAACAGTTGTTCCTATCACAATTCCTATTGCCGAATTAAATAAGGCACTTGCTATTGTTCCTATAAGAGCAACAATTCCTACTCCTGATGCAATTGCTCCTGCTATAGTAGCTATTGCTGCTACTACTGCAACAGCTACGACCACTATAGTGCCAAGAATCTCCCAAAAATCAGCATCTACATCAACAGGATACATTGATTCACCTATTCCCATTATTGCATCCTGAGCAATCCCTATAAGAGCATCTCCTAAAGTTACTACCAATGAAAGTACTGGCGTTAGCAATTTTCCTCCGCCTTCAACAATTGCATCCGTAACTTCCGCTCCTAACGTTGGTTTTGCAACTATAAATTCAAATACTAAAACAAATATCAGCACGATTATAATTTTAGACCATATGCTTTTATTCGTAAAAAATTTCATAAGGTTATCCTCCAATTTAGTTTCTTCTCTTTTTAGCTAATTCATTTAAGTTTGTCTCAACAAACTCAAATTCTTTTCTCGTTGGTGTAATTTTCAAAATGGCTGTATCTGCACCTACTTTAAATAATCCTTCTCCTCTTTGACAAGTTACTAAGAAATTAGCTTCTCCCTCTGAAAGTTTGAATACTTCTTTTAAATATTGTATTTCTGACTTGTCCTGTGCTAAGAATAATTTTGTATCAGAAGATGTTAAAACAGCTTGTGCTTCTGGCTTTTCATAGAAGTCTTGGAATCTTTGTGAAATAATAGCCAAAGAAACATTTCTTTTTCTTGCACGTCTTGCCATTTTATTTAAGAAATCTACAGCCTCAGGATATGGCAATAACATCCATGCCTCATCAACTAAAACTCTCTTTTTAGAAGCCTTTTTCCTATCCTCACTGTTTTTCTTAACAAATTTTTCCCAAATCCATGAAAGTAAGATTTGTTGTGCAAGTGGTCTTGCAAATCTTTCTTCTAGTTGAGATATATCTAAGTTTATAAATGGTGCTCCTTCTAAAAGTTCAAATGTAGATTGCCCATCAAAATATGCCATTTGACCATCATATTCTCTTATATACTGTTTCATAACTTTTAATAAATAACTATAATGGAACTGATAATCAGGGTTTGTGTTTTCCTGAGCTTTTGCTTGTAATCTTCTATACCAACTACCTATTGTAGGCATTTTTTTCTTTTTCTTAGAAAGAATCTCTCCTCTTGATATAGCCGTATTATCTTGCTCATATAAACTATTAGGATTACTCGTTATACCCAAGGCTGCATATTCTTCAGCAACAGTTTCTGCTATAATTTGTTTTGTAAGCTCATTTACTTCTGTACTTCTTGTACTACCCTTTGCCATTGTTAGAAGACCTTGAGTAACATCCTCTACCTTGTTTTCTACATTCAAAACTACTCTGTCTTTTCCCGTTATCTCATCTTTTACAGTTTCTGTTTCAATATCAAAAATATTAATAATAGTCTTGGATGTTGGGCTAAGTACTACATTTATTCCTCCTAAACTTTCAGCAACAATTGTATACTCACCTTCTGCATCAAGGGCTAAACTTTCAATTCCGGATAATACTGAAGACCTAGAAACCAAAGTTTTCATTGTTACTGACTTACCAGCTCCAGATTTAGCAAATATAACCATATTATAATTTGTTAATGAGCTATGAAAATTATCAAATAATATCGGTGTTCCTGTTTGTTTATTAAATCCTAATGGTACTCCAGAAGGATGTCCTATTTCTGAAGTCGTAAAAGGAAATACTGTTCCCATAGAATTTCTATCAAATGTATGTGACTTTGTTATTTTGTTATTCATAAGTGGTAAATTAGTTTGAAAAGCTTCTTCTTGAATTCCCCATGCACTTTTTATTCCCACCATTGTTTTAGACATTTCAGAAGCTAACATTTTTGTTGATCTATCTAAATCATCTAAATTATACGTAAATAATGTTGCAACAACTGTTGCCTCAAACAATTTGTTAAATCCCGCTGCAATTTCATCTCTTAATCTCTCTGCTTCTAATCTTTTTTGAGAAATAGTACTTTCTCTATTTATATTTCCTCTATCCGCAGCAACAATTCTTTCTGTTTCTAATTCATTTATTACTCTATTCAAATCATTTTGTGATTTTTCTTCTTTTATCGGTGTAATATAAATTGATGTATTTATGTCTCCAAAAAGATACATATCCCTAAATAATTCTGGAAAAGTACACATTCTAGGAAGGGTTGATACAAAGAAACTTCTTGCATATCTTTTTGTGTTTGATATAATCTCTAAATGATCTATATTTGAAACATCTATTCCAGATGGAGCAATTAAATCTTTTATAGTTGATCTTTTAAAAACATCTTTATCTAGTTCTTCATTATTATGAATTTGCTCTTCTTGTACTTTTTTGTTTTTTTTCATAATCTATTACCCCTCCTCTTCTTCAGTTTTAACAGCTTTTTTAGTTGTTCTTCTTCTCTTTACTTTTTCTTTTGCCATTTCTGCTACATCGCTTCCTACCATTTCTTGGTTTTCATCTATAATAATTTGTGCCATTTGTTTTATCAAATCGTCCATTTTTGCTTCTTTTTCTCTCACTCTTTTTTGTTCTTCTGACTCTGCCATAGCTTCTCTTAAAGAATCATTTGCTAACCTTTGAGCATCTCTTTCTATTTTCTTATCAAGCTCTTTTATTCTCTTTTGTAATACATCTTCCCCCGTAGAATATAACTCATCATATCCTGCGTTTAAAGCTTTATCTAAATCATAAATTTCAGCATCATCTCTGTTATAGGCAATATACAATAATTCTGCCAACTGGTTGGAATCTAATATTTTACCATTCACATTGCAAACAGCTAATGCACTAATAATTGCTTGAGCTTTCGTATATAGTTCTGAAAATGCCATACTTCTTATTTCATCTTTTCCATAATTATTCGTGTTAATATCTTCTGGAACATAATCAATAATTATATAATAATGCTTTCTTAAAATATTTTTGTTTAAACTCATTCTTTCTGTATTATTAACAAGATCTACGCCATATTCATATAAGTTTTGTTCTCTCGTAACTTCTAATCTTGCTTTTTCTAATTCTTCTTGACTATATCCCATAGATTGTTTCCTATTATATTCCATTTGCTTTTTTAGTAATCTATCACCAATTGCACTTATTCTATCTTTATATTTTATAATTCCACTTTCAAGATTTACCGTTCTTGTTTGGACATAAATTTGAATAGGATATCTTAATGTGTTCAAAAATTGTATGAATCCTTGCTCAACACTATTTTTTTCTAATCCTGACATTAAGTCGTAATTTACACCTTGACATTCTATAACCATTAAAAATTTATTTCCATTTTTTCTTATAATCATATTATCTTCTATTTTATCAAACTCCATAAAAGAAAATATTGACTGTTTGTTATATGTAATAGTATTTGTTTTAGATGATGCTGTAGTTGTTGCTGTATTACTTTTTGACCTTATTAATGTATCTTCGTTTTTTTCCTTCTTTGTATTTTTAGTTTTTCTTCTTAGTACAAAATACACAATTATTAAAATAAATAATACAACAAGCATTACAATTAATATTATTGTAAGTAGATTACTTATTTGATCATTACTCATCTTTAGTATCCTCCTTTAAATAAATATATATCTTATTTTTTCCTTTTTTAAACTTTATCCATCTTTTTATAACATCATCTATTGCTTCTCCTCCAGTTTTTTCTGTTAACTTAAACTTTTTGCTTTCAGGCATTTTGAAAGTTCCTATGCAAAATCCTACTCCACCAAACGCTATAACAAAAATTATTCCAATCATAGTTAATCCTATTGCATTAAAAATTAAATAAAACAAACCTCCTACTAAAGCTCCTACTCCTGTATAAGCTAAAGCTTTAGTAGAGAATATGTATAAAATTCTACTTTCACCTTTATAGTTTCTTGGAATCTCATAAATTTGCATATCAAAAACCCCCTATTGGCATAATATCATATTGTATATATTATATCAGATTTTTTTAGTAAAATCGACACTTTAACAAGTTTTTTTCTATTTTTAACAAAAATGTAATATAAATGTAATATTATTAAATCAAAAACATTTAGACACAAAAAAATACCATCAATTTTTGATGGTATCTTTATTTCATTATAATTAGAATGTGCTAGCAAAGTTAAAGATAACACTAGCTACTGTAGATGCTGCGAATACTAAAGCTGCACCAATTATGTATGGTAACAAAGTCTTCTTGTATTCTGCTTTTTCTTCGGCACTACCCATCATATACTTAATACCTAATACTACTAATACAACAACTGATATAATAGAACCTACTGTTGCAACTATACTAATAATATTTTGTCCTAAATTATCAATTCTATCAGTACTTACAGATGCTCCTGAACCATCATATTTTGTTGGGTCTTCACCTAGTGCAAATACTGGTGTAACTACTGATACTAACATAAAAGATATTAATAATATAGATATTATTTTAGATATTGTTTTTATCTTATTCATGTTACATCACCTTTTCCTTTCTTAATATTTTTATATTAATCTCTTTGGTAAAACAAAGAATGTTAATAACTTAGTTTGAATTAATTATACTACAATTATAAATCGATTGCAATATTGTAAATAATTCCTGCAATAGTTGAAGCTCCAAATAAAATGCAAGCTCCTATTACATATGGTAGTAAAGTCTTCTTATATTCAGCTTTCTCTTCCACACTACCCATCATATATTTTATTCCTAATGCTACTAAAACAATAACTGATATAATAGTTCCTACTGTTGATATTATACTAATTATACCTTGTCCGAAATTCTCAACCGAAGTTTGTGCTCCGCCTGGCAAGTCAGTTCCTGTAACATCATCTAACGAAAATCCATATATTATTGTACTATTAAGTATAATTAGAAATATCGATAAAATTACTATAAAAATCCTCTTTTTTTCCATTTATATCACCTACTTTACATGCTAGAAAAAACATTTACTGCTAATTTCCAAATTCCAAAAGCTCCAAATATTACTAAACAACTTATAGCATACCCTAGTAGAGCTTGTTTTAAATCTGCCTTTTCTTCCAAACTTCCTACCATATATTTAATCCCTAATACAACTCCTACTCCAACTGCTGCAATAATTCCTATTCCTAGTAATAAATTATATAAAAAGTCTGATGTTTCTCCTAATTGCGTCTCATCTATATCACTTGAAGCTTCTCCATCTTTTATAAAGTCATCTGCTTCGTCCATAATACTATCTACTGAAATTGTACTTGAAGAACTTGATGCTGCTATTTTCAATCCTTCTATAGGCATACAGTATACACTAGTTTGATATAGAAACAAAAAAGTTATAAACATTAAAGTTATTGATACTATTTTTAACTTTCTCATCTTTATCACCCCTTGTTTATGAAATTAATGATGTTGCTACATCAACTACTATGGCAAGAATATTGGTTATACCGAATACAAGTACACATACTACTACATAAGTTCCCATTGTCTTTTTATATTCAGCTTTTTCTTCCACACTACCAATCATATACTTTATTCCTATTATTGCCAATACCGCAACTGATGCTATTGAAGCTACTGTTCTTATAAAGCCCACTACTGTGTTTCCAATATTTAACAATCTATCCGCTCCTGTTACTTCTGTCGTACTATCTGGAGCCCAATCATCTGGGTTAAAGCTTCCGAGCAGCACTTCCGCCGCCTCCACCTTGAACAAGCTGAGCATAATTAACAGTATTCATTGCAAATATTAAAAATATAAAAATTAATATTACTCCTAAAACTTTACTCTTCATAATATCTCCTATAAAAATACTTTATCTCTTTTATTATACAATATTTTATCATTTTTTTCAAATTTTCTTTATTTTTCAACAATTTTTAATATAAATGTAACATTTTTGTAATATTTATTATATCTTTTTTATTTTTATATAACGCAAAAAAATAATATAAAGTATAACTACTCTATATTATTTTGGCGGAGTAGAGAGGGCTCGAACCTCCGCGCCACTTTCGCGACCTAGCAGTTTAGCAAACTGCCCCCTTCACCAACTTGGGTACTACTCCATTTATTCTAATAAAAGTTAGATATTTCTTTTATATCTAACTTTTAAATTATTGGCGGAGAGGGTGGGATTCGAACCCACGGTACGCTATTAACGCACGCCAATTTTCAAGACTGGTGCCATAAACCAACTCGACCACCTCTCCATGTGTCTTACGGACAATTAATATCTTAGCATATTTAAGTACTAATTGTCAAGACTATTTTTAATTTATTTTAATCTTCTTTGTTTATCACTTTCGATTGCTCTTTTTATAGCCTCTTGTTCTTCTTCAGAAAGTGTGTATTTAGATTTTCCATTTTCTATTGGTTTAGCATATATATTAGACATTTCTCTAGAATAAATCCCATTAAAAACAACGCCATTATCATGTTCATCAAGCAAAGCAAGTGTAAAACTTAAATCACTCCCTGTATCTTGGAAAGCACTATACCTAAGTATTCCAACCTTTTGAATACATCCTTCTAAATCCTTATCCAAGCTACTAATTTGTCCTAGTATTTCTGCATTTTGTTTTTCTACTCTTTCTACTCTATACATATAATTTTCTAAATCTTCTTGCAAATCTTTTCCGTCTCCAAGTTTTAGCATAAATTTTTTATATCTTTTATTTAAGCTTATAACCGTTCCAAGTACTACAAAAAAGGCAAGTAGTAAAATAATTGATAAACCACCTAATATATATATAATATTATTAATTCCAAAAGTTTGTACAAA
Organism: uncultured Clostridia bacterium; assembly: GCA_944387435.1. Lineage (GTDB taxonomy): Bacteria > Bacillota > Clostridia > TANB77 > CAG-508 > CAG-269. Next base: position 140,528 of record CALXEW010000001.1, read on the forward strand.
ATTATCCATGAAATCACCTTTTCTTATTAATTATTATTTATTAAACCTAAAATCCTTTCTAAGTCATCATTAGATGTATATTCTATAATAATCTTTCCGCGCCTTTTTCCAGGATCTAATTTTACTTTTGAACCAAAAAATCCTTGGAAAGTATCTTCTATGTTTTTGTATAAAATATGCCTTCTATTTTCTTCTTCTTTTGACATTTTAACTTTTGCTTTGTTCTCCATCTGTCTTACTGTAGTGCCTCTTTCTAACATATGAACAGCTGCTATATATTGTTTTTCTGGGTCTGTTATTGCAAGTAAAGCCTTACAATGTCCTTCTGTTATTTTTCCTTCTCTTACCATTTCTAATACTCTTGGGTCTAAATTCAAAACTCTTGTCCAGTTAGCAATAGTACTTCTAGCTTTTCCCAGCTTTTGGGCAACTTCTTCTTGAGACATTCCATAATTATCCATTAATGTTTTTATTCCTGTTGCTTTTTCAATAGGATTTAAATCTTCTCTTTGCATATTTTCTATTAAAGAAATTTCCGCATTAATTTTTTCATCATCTTCTCTTATAATTGCTGGTATTTCTTTTAGTCCTGCAAGTTTAGAAGCTCTCCATCTTCTTTCTCCTGCTACAATACTGTAATAATCATCTTTTTTAGTTACAACAATTGGTTGTATTAATCCATATTCTTTGATTGAACTTGCTAATTCCTCTAATGCATCTTGATCAAATCTTTTTCTTGCTTGCTCTCTATTTGGTTCAACGTCTGTTATTTTCAAATTTTTTAATGTATCATTCGCACGTGGTTGTTCTTCTTCTGGAACTGGTCCAAATAAAGCATCTAACCCTTTTCCTAAACCTGTCATCTTTGCCATTTTATTTATTCCCCCTTACAATAATTTTATTCTTGCATATGTTTTGCTTTCTTTTCTTCCTCATTATTTTTTAAAAACTCTTTAGCAAATTTTATATAGCTTTTTGCTCCTTTAGAACGAGGATCATATTCGGTAATAGGCATTCCATAACTTGGAGCCTCACTTAATCTTACATTTCTAGGTATTACTGTTTTGTATACCTTATTTTCAAAGTATTTTTTAACCTCTTTTACAACTTGATTAGAAAGATTAGTTCTAATGTCATACATTGTAAGTAATGCACCTTCTATTTTAATTTCTTTATTTAAATGCTTTTTCACTAAATTTATTGTATTTAACAACTGTCCCAGTCCCTCTAATGCGAAATACTCACATTGAACAGGAATTAATACACTGTTTGAGGCAGTAAAGGCATTTAGTGTAACCAAACCTAAAGAAGGTGGGCAATCTATTAAAATATAGTCAAACTTATCTTTGATTATGTCAACTTTTTCTTTTAATCTTTGTTCTCTTGACATCATAGACACAAGTTCAACTTCTGCCCCTGCTAAATCCATATTTGCTGGACATACTTTCAAATTTTTTATTATTGTTTTTTGCATTGCATCTTCTAATTCAGTGTCATTAACAAGGATATCATAAGTAGAAGGTTCGATATCCTTATCTAACCCTAAACCACTTGTTGCATTTCCTTGAGGATCAGCATCTATTAATAAAACTTTCTTTCCTTTTTTAGCCAATATAGTTGCCAAATTTACAGTTGTTGTAGTCTTTCCTACACCACCTTTTTGATTTGCTACTGATATAATTTTTCCCAATTTCAAAGCCCCCATTTTCAGTTAATATTTATAAATAAGTTATAATTTTTCTACATTACAATTGTATATAAATATAAAAAAAAAGTCAATAAAAATTTGATATTTTCTTGACTTTTTTATCCATAATTTTTTGATGCTTTACAAGATAGGCTCTTTAGCTGGAATTCCCGGTTTTCTTGGAAACTTTCCTGGTGTATTTTTAACCTTTTTTATTACTACTATACTTCTTCCTAAATCACTTTGAGGCAAATTAAACACATCTTTATTCATAACTTTTCCACCTAATGTTATGATTGCTTTTTTAGCCATACCTATTTCTTCTTCAATCTCTGCACCTTTCATGCAAATACACTTGCCACCAACTTTAACCAAAGGTAATAAATATTCGGATAAAGTAGCAAGATTAGCAACGGCTCTTGATGTAGCTATATCGAATTGTTCTCTATATTTTTTATTTTTTCCTAACTCCTCCGCTCTTGCATGTATTGTTTCTATATTATCTAATTTCAAATTGTCTATCACTTCATTTAGAAAGTTTAATCTTTTATTTAACGAATCAGCAAGAACAATTTTTAAATCATTTCTATATATCTTTATAGGTACACCTGGAAACCCTGCTCCTGTTCCCATATCTATTAATTTAGAATTATCTTCTATATAATTAACAATAGTTAAACAATCAACAAAATGTTTAAGAATTATTTCTTCTGGTTTTATTATTGCTGTTAAATTTATTTTTTCATTCCACTCAATTAACAAATTCATATAAGTATAAAATTTTTCTATTTGTTCTTCATTCAACTTTATATTTATATCATTTAAATAATTGCTAAATATTTCATCAAATTCTTTAATATCCATTATTTATTTTTTCCTTCCTCTTTTCGTTGTTGTAAATAAACAAGCAATACTGATACATCTGCAGGAGAAACTCCTGATATTCTTGATGCTTGTCCAATGGAACGCGGTTTAAATTTATTTAGTTTTTGTCTTCCTTCTAAGCTAATTCCTTTTAATGTTTCATAGTCTATGTCTTCTGGTAGTAATTTTGTTTCTAATTTTTTAAATTTTTCTACTTGTGCTTCTTGTAATTTGATATATCCTTCATATTTTATTTGTATTTCTACTTCTTTTTTTTCTTGTCTTGAAAGTTCTGGTCTTTCTGAATCTATTTCTGATAACATTTCATAGGTTAATTCTGTACGTTTAAGCAATTCACTCATTTTTGTACCATTTGTTAATATTGATGTTCCTGCTTTTTCTAGAAGTTTATTTACTTTCTCCTCTGGCTTTACTACTAACTTTTGTAATCTTTTTATTTCTTTTTCTATATTTTCTTTTTTCTTCAAAAATCTTTCATATCTTTCATCAGAAATCAATCCTATTTCATGTCCTATTGTAGTCAATCTTAAATCTGCATTATCCTGTCTTAAAAGAAGTCTGTATTCAGCTCTAGAAGTCATCATTCTATATGGTTCATTTGTTCCTTTAGTAACAATATCATCAATTAATACTCCAATATAAGCTTGGCTTCTATCTAGAATTATAGGTTCTTTATTATCTAGCTTTCTTGAAGCATTTATTCCCGCAATTAATCCTTGGCAAGCCGCCTCTTCATATCCAGAAGTTCCGTTTATTTGTCCTGCCATAAATAATCCACTTATCCCCTTATATTCTAATGATAATTTTAAGTTAGATGGGTTTATACAATCATATTCTATAGCATATGCTGGTCTTGTAAATTCAGCATGTTCTAACCCCGGTATAGTATGATACAAAGCTATTTGTACATCTTCTGGCAAAGAAGAACTCATCCCTTGTATATACATTTCTTCAGTGTCTAACCCAACAGGTTCAACAAATGCTTGATGTCTTGGTTTGTCGCTAAATCTTACTACTTTATCTTCTATTGAAGGACAATATCTAGGGCCTGTACCTTCTATTGTTCCTGCAAATAATGGTGAACGATTTATATTCTTTCTTATTATTTCATGTGTTTTTTCATTTGTATATGTTAAATAACAATCTACTTGTTTGAAATCTTTTGGTTCATCTTCAAAAGAAAACGCTTCAATACCTTCGTCTCCCTTTTGAACTTCCATTTTACTAAAATCAATACTTCTTCTATTTATCCTTGCAGGTGTTCCTGTTTTGAATCTTATTAAGTCTATCCCTAATTCCTTTAAACAATCAGATAATTTATTTGCAGCTGCAACTCCATCTGGACCACTTTCTTTAGAATATTCTCCTATAAATATTTTTCCTTTTAGATATGTTCCAGTTGCAACAATAATTGTTTTAACTAAATATATTGCACCCAAATCTGTTTCTATTCCTTTTACCTTTCCATTTTCCACAAAAATCTTGGTGATTTCAGCTTGTTTTACTTCTAGGTTTACTTGTTTCTCTAATGTATGTTTCATTTCTGCTTGATATTTCTTTCTATCTGCTTGTGCCCTTAATGAGTGTACAGCTGGTCCTTTAGATGTATTTAACATTTTTATTTGTATCATTGTTTTGTCTATATTTTTTCCCATTTCTCCACCTAAGGCATCTATTTCTCTTACTAAATGTCCTTTAGAGCTTCCCCCTATGTGAGGGTTACATGGCATATTAGCTATTGCTTCTAAACTAATAGAAAAGATTAATGTCTTTTTTCCAAGTCTAGCAGAAGCCAGCGCAGCTTCACATCCAGCGTGTCCAGCGCCTATTACTGCTACGTCATATTCTCCTGCAAAATATTCTCCTTTTTTTAATTTCATCTATATTCTTCCTTTCATTTTTTTATGTTCCTCAATTTTATATCTGATGTTTCTATTGTAGTTCTAATGTTCCCAAAGTTTTCAATTCCTTGTGAAACAGAAATTATATTTTTGTAAGCCAATCTATAAAAGTTAACAGTTATGTTACATTGTAACCAATTTGTTGTCTTTTCATGTCTCTGTTTTTGCATTATTTATTGCTTTGTCGAATTTTGTCGAATTGTTTTGTTAATATTTACTTGTATCTATTTATTTATGTTAAATTGCGTTTGCTTATTGCCTTCATTAATATGTTTTCTATTATAGGAAATTTCAGGCATTATGATTATAACTCTCTCACTTATAATTTTGCGTCAGAATGCAGTTTAAGCAATTTTTATTGTTTTTTGGTGTAATTACTTTTTAAAAGTGTTAAAGCGTCTTATTTTTGATTTTCGTTTGTTTTATTTTCCTAAACAGAATTTAGAAAAAATTTCATCTATTATATCCTCAGTTACAATTTCTCCTGTTATATTTCCTAAATCTTCTAAAATATCTTTAATAAATATAGCAATTATATCCAAAGGCATTTCTTCTTCCATCGTTTTTCTTGCATTTTTTACACTCTCAATTGCTTTATTTATTAAATTTTTGTGCCTAATGTTAGTAATTACAACCTCTTGGTCCAAATTAATTTCATTTAACTCAAATAATTTACTAATCTCATTATAAATATCTTCAATTCCAGTTTTATTTAAAGCTGAAATTTTAATTATCGAAGGACTTACTTTTATTAATCTTTGATCATGTTCATCAATTTTTTGATTTAAATCATTTTTATTTAAAATAATTATTGCTTTTTTATTCTTTATTAACTCTAATATCTCTAAATCTTCTTTGGTTAATTCCTCTGAAGCATCAAATATAGCTATTACAAGGTCTGCTTCTCTTGTCATTTCTCTTGATTTCTCAATTCCTATTTTTTCTACTTCATCTTTTGCATCCCTTATTCCAGCCGTATCAACTAATTTTAATGGTATTCCATTTACTGTTACAAACTCTTCTATTGTATCTCTTGTCGTTCCTTCATACTGTGTTACAATAGCTCTATCTTCTTTTAAAATAGCATTTAGAAGAGATGATTTACCTGCATTAGGTCTTCCTACTATAACTGTTTTTATTCCCTCTTTTATCATTTTTCCATTATCAAAACTCTTTTCTAACTTTTCCAATTTTATTTGAACACTATCTAACATATCTGAAATTTGCTTATTAGTTACATCATCTACATCGTACTCTGGATAATCTATTGCAACTTCTATATTTACCATTACATCCATTATTTCTTGCTTTATTTCAGCTATTTCTTTAGATAAAAACCCTTCTAATTGCTTTATTCCAGTCTTTGCTTCACGTTCTGTTTTTGCATTAATTACATCTATTACAGATTCAGCTTGTAATAAATCTATTCTTCCATTTAAAAAAGCCCTTTTTGTAAACTCTCCTGGTTCCGCAAGGTCTGCACCATTTTTCAAACACAATTCTAATATCTTTTTAACTACAATATTTCCTCCATGTGAATTTATTTCACACATGTTCTCTGTTGTATAACTTTTTGGTGCTTTAAAATAAGATACTAACACTTCATCTACAATCTCGCCATTTTCAACGATATTTCCGTATTTTATTGTATATCCCTTTATCTCTTCAATTGTTTTTTTATTTTTTGGAACAAACATTTTTTCCAAAACTTCAAAACATTTTTCGCCACTCATTCTTATTATTCCTATTCCTCCAATTCCGAGGAGCCGTAGATATTGACGCTATTGTACTCATATTATTCTCCTTTACTATTTAGTTTATATTTATTGTTTTATTTATAACATATATAGCAAAAATTTGCAAATTATTTTTATAATTCTAAATAAAAAGTCAAAGATAGAATTTACATTTCATTTGTAAAATCTGACCTTTGACCTCCGATTTTAATATTAACTTTTTATTTTTTTAAAGAAATTATAATTCTTCTATATGGCTCTTCACCAACACTATTTGTCTCTACTTTATCATTCCCTTGTAATTTACTATGAATTATCTTTCTTTCATATGCTTGCATCGGCTCTAATTTAACTGCCTTTTTCGTTCTTATAACCGTTTTTGAAACTTTTTCTGCCAAATCTCCTAATGTTTTTTCTCTTTTGGCCTTATAACCTTCTATATCTAAAATGACTCTAACTCTATTATCAAGTCCTTTTCCTGCAACTGCCGTTAATATGCTTTGCATGGCATATAATGTTTCTCCTCTATAACCTATTAAAAATCCTAGATTTGGACTATTTAGCTCAACATATATAGCATTTTTTTCTTTTTTAATATTATAAATTGTACCTTCTGGTAATTCACTTTTTAATTCTGTTAGAAATTTTTCTATATTTTCTTTTGCTTTTTCTTGATCTTCCTCTGTTAAAATTATTTCTTTTTTAGGTTTAATTTCTTTTTCATGTACACTCTCTTTTAGTGTAATCTCTACTTTTACAACTCTTGGAGCTAAAATACTAAAAAAGCTTCTTTTGTCTTCACTTTCTAAAACCTTTATATCTACCATCTTTCTGCTTACATTTAACTCTTTTAAACCTTTTTCTATAGCTTCATTTGTTGTTTTTCCTTCAGAAATAATTGTTTTGGCCATTCTTTTTGTTCCTCCCTTTAAGTTTTTATCACTTTATCTAAAATTAATCTTTCTGCAATCATAAGTATATTGCTTATTAACCAATATAAAGCAAGTCCTAAAGGTGCTATAAATGCAATTGAAATAGACATTATTGGCATCATCCAAGACATCATCTTATTAGTTTGCATCACAGCATCCATTTCGTTGTTTTCTTCTTCTTGAGGTACTAGTTCTTTTCCTGTAGTTCCATCAATTTTAACCTCTTTTTCATCTTTCTGTTTAGCCTTTTTCTGTTGCATTGATGTTGTCATTCTTATAGAAACAAAAGAAGATAAAATATATAAAACTGGAATGATATATACAGTATAGTCTGTCATATTTTGTTGTGGAATCTTACTTAAATCTAGTCCTAAGAAATTCATTTGTATATTTAATCTATCAACATTTGAATCATCTTGATTGTTTTCTTTTAACCAGTTATGCTCTCTAATCAAATCAATCTCTGGATATACTTGACTTACGGATTTGCCGTTTTCCTGTAATTGTTCTACATAATGATTTATATTTTCTTGTGGTATTTTTTCCATAAATGTTAATGGACTTCTTACTAAATAGAATACTGATAATAATAAAAGTAATTGAACTATTGCTGTTAAACATCCACTAAAAGGACTCATATTTTCTGATTTATACAAATTCATCATTTCTTGATTCATTTTTTCTGGATCACTTTTATATTTAAATTGAATTACCTTCATTTTTTCTTGCAACTCTGCGCTTTTCTTCAATGTTCTTTGTTGCTTTATTGACAGTGGTAGCAAAAGCAATTTTATTATTACAGTAAATAAAATAATTGCTACACCATAGTTATTTACCAACTGATATAAGAATTGTAATAAATAACCAAAAATATTAGCAAAGAATTCAAACATTTATTTTTTTCCCCCTAGCTTTTTATTTTAATGGGTCATATCCTCCTTTTGAAAAAGGATTACATCGCAAAATTCTCCAAATTCCAAGACATATCCCCTTCCCTGCTCCGTATTTTTCAATTGCTTGTTTTGTATACTCAGAACAAGAAGGATAAAATTTACAATTTACATTTTTAGATTTTAACCATGTTGAAATATGCTTTTGATATTGCTCTATAAGCCATATCAGTATTTTTTTCATTCTTCTTCCTCTATTAAAATTCCTGCTTTATCAAAAATTTTAATCATATCTTTTTCTATATTTTTATAATTTGCATTTTTTATATCAATTCTCTTTTTCCATAAAAAAATTATGGAATATCCAGGCTCTAAGTTATACTCTACATTTTTATAGTTTTCTCTTATTAATCTTTTTATACGGTTCCTTTTAGTTGCTTTAGCAATCTTTGTTCCTATTGCTATCCCAAGAAAATTTTCGTTTTTTAAGTTTGTTTTTCTTATAAAAGCTTCTATACAAAAACCTGAATAATATTTACCTTTTGATAAAACATTTTTAAATTCATAATTTTTTTTTAACATTTTTGTTTTTTTCATTATTTATTCTTCCATTCTAAAATTAGGTAGAACTAATGAAAAAAGCTTTTTACTTCGATTATTAGGCAAAAGGCTCGCAAAATTTGCGGCCTTATACAAAATAATCAAATTAAGCAGTTAATTTTTTTCTACCTTTTTGTCTTCTAGCTTTTAACACTTTTCTGCCAGATTTTGTTTTCATTCTTTTCATAAATCCATGTTCTTTTTTTTCTTGTCTATTTTTTGGTTGATATGTTCTTTTCATCTTTTAGCACCTCCTACTGTTTTTTATAACAATCCCATTTAAGGGAATATTTTCAAATTTGCAAAATAACAAGTATATCGATTATACATTACTAAAGCCACAAATGTCAAGAATTTTTAGGAAATTTTTTATGTTTTTTTGTAATACATTTGTAATAAAACTTAAGTTTTCCACAGTTTTTTTGACAATTATCCACAATAAAAAATTTTTTTCCACAATTTTATTGACTTATTGTACTTAAATTTGTTATTATGTGTAAAGTAAAAAATAAGTGAGTTTTTTGTTGATATTTCTTGAATTTTTGTTCGTATAAAATCTCGTTTTTTTTACAAAAGCATTACAAACTTATCAACAGTTGTGGATAACTTTGTGGATAATTTTTTAGAAAGGATGATTTTAATGGCTATCGAAAAAGAAGAATTAATTGCAAAAATAAAAGAACTGTTAAAACCTGAAGTCACTAAAATATCTTATGATACTTGGATTTTGCCATTAGATATTAGAAGTATAGAGGGAAATCATATAATTTTTACAGCTAATTCTGAATTTCAAAAAGATTTTATTGAAAACAAGTACAAAAGTCTTATTTTTAATACTTTAAGGTATATAACAAATAAAGATTGGACTTTTTCAGTAGTTGATTTATCAAAAGAAAATAATGATACTGATACAAAAGATATTATCACTAACAGCAATTCTGAAGTTTCTTCAGCTGAAATTGAAATAAACAAATCAACGTTAAATCCTAAATATACTTTTGAAACTTTTGTTGTTGGAAATAACAATAGGTTTGCACATGCCGCTGCATTAGCAGTAGGGAATGAACCAGCTAAATCCTATAATCCACTATTTTTATACGGTGGTGTTGGTTTAGGAAAAACTCACTTAATGCATGCAATAGGGAATAGGATTTTAGAAAATAATTCAAATGCAAATGTTTTATATGTTACTTCTGAAAAGTTTACAAATCAACTTATCAATGCTATAAAAGACAATAAAAATGAATTTTTTAGAAATAAATATAGAAATATTGACGTTTTGCTTATTGATGATATTCAATTTATAGCTGGAAAAGAAAGAGTTCAAGAAGAATTTTTCCACACTTTTAATTCTTTATATGAAGATGGAAAACAAATTATTATTTCTAGTGATAAACCTCCTAGAGATATTCAGTTCCTAGAAGATAGACTAAAATCTAGATTTGAATGGGGACTACTTGCAGATATATCTTGTCCCGATTACGAAACTCGTTTAGCAATATTAAGAAAAAAAGCTCAAGATGAAAATGTTATAATTGAAGATTTTATTCTTTCAGATATAGCAAATAAAATAGATTCAAACATTAGAGAACTAGAAGGTGTTTTTAACAAAATAGTTGCAAGAGCGTCTCTTACACATAGTCCTATTACTATAGAACTAGCTGAAAATATTATAAATGAGTTTAAATACGAAAGTGAAAAAGTTATATCTTCTGATTTTATAAAAGAAACTGTTGCAAAATATTTTAGTATTAGCAAAGATGATTTAGCTGGAAATAAAAGATCTAATGATATAGCTTTTCCAAGACAGATAGCAATGTATCTTTGTAGGGAAGTTGCCAGTATGTCGTATCCTCAAATAGGTACTGATTTTGGGGGAAGAGACCATTCTACAGTAATGCATGCTTGTAGAAAAATTGAAAAAGAAGTAAAAGAAAAAAACAATACAAAATTAATTGTGGATAGTGTGAAAAACATAATCATAAATGGTAAACAATAGATGTCAAAAAGAAAAGAAAAAATTTTTAAAATTTATGTTTGGAAAAATTATTGTTTGGAAAAAATAAATCTTTCTATTCTTACGGAATAGGTAGATTCGTTATCCACAAGCAATTGTTAATAATATGTTTATAAACTGTGTATATCTCAATTTTACACAATTAAAATTTAAAACTGTGGATTATCAGACAAGTTTTCCACTAAGTTATAAACATCAATTTTCCTAGGGATATCAATTATCAACATAGTTTTCCACAGTTTCCACAAGACCTAATACTATTACTACTAATAATTTTATATAATTTATAAAATATATAAAGGAGGAAGTTAAAATGAAAATTATTTGTTACAAAGATAAAATTATTAAAGCATTAAATTCCGTAGTAAAAGGTGTAGCTTCTAAAACAACAATGCCTATACTAGAAGGAATACTTATTCAAACTAATGATAATGAAATAAAATTAACTACTTATGATTTAGAAATTGGAATTGAATATATAATGGATTGTGAAGTACAAGAACAAGGAAGCACAGTTGTAAATGCAATTATGTTTAGTGAAATTATAAGAAAATTACCAGATACAGAAATTTATATTTCAGTTAATGATAAAAATTTATTAGAAATAGAATGTGAAGGTTCTTTATACAAATTAGCTACTATGAATCCAGATGAATTTCCTGAACTTCCAAAAATAGAAGTAGAAAATTCTATAGAAGTTGAACAAAATACTTTAAAAAATATGATTAGAAAAACGATTTTTGCAGTAAGTACAGAAGAAAGTAGACCAATTTTCACAGGATGCCTATTTGAAATCGAAAATAATAAATTAAATGTTGTTGCTGTTGATGGTTTTAGACTAGCTTTAAGAAGTATTTATTTAAATAAGCAAACTAATGATTTTAGTGCAGTAATACCAGGAAAAACTTTAAATGAAGTAAACAAAATAATTTCAGACTCTTTTGAACCAATTAAAATAGGAGTTGCAAAAAACCAAGCTCTTTTTGAAATGGATAATTGTAAAATTGTAACAAGAATTCTTGATGGAGAATTTTTAAATTATAAAAATGTTATTCCTGGCAATTGGGAAACTAGGATGAAAGTAAATAAGAGTAGCTTACAAAATAGTTTTGAAAGAATTAGTTTAATTTCAGCATCAAGTGTTGAAAAAGAAAAGAAATATCCAGTAAAAGTTCAGGTTGATATTGGTAAAGTAATTATTTCTTGTACTAATCAAACAGGAGATGCAAAAGAAGAATTATATGTTTCTACAGAAGGGAAAAACTTAGAAGCAGGGTTTAATCCAAAATATTTCTTAGATAGTTTAAAAGCAATAGATGATGAAGAAGTATATGTTGAATTCGGATCAAGTATATCACCATGTTTGATAAAATCTGTTGACAACAATGATTATACATATATGATTTTACCAATTAGACTAAAAGATTAAAGAAGATTAGGGAAGAGACAGTTTTGAAAACTATCTCTTTTTTAGTTATCCACATTTGATTTACAAATTGTGGATAATTTAAAATTTGAAAACAAAAGAAAATAAGAGTAAAAAATAGCAAAAAATAGATAAAAGAAGATAATTAATAAAATTTAGAGAATTTGAAAAAAATATATATATGTGGATAACTTTAATTAAAAAATAAATATAAAAATTAGAAAAAAATAGAATAAAATAAAAAAAAATAGAAAACGGAAGAAAATAAAAGATATTGTTATATGTGGATAAGATGATAAATGAAAAAAATAGGAAAAAATAGAATAAAATAGAATAAAATAGAAAATAAGAGTAAATAATATGAAAATGACACTGTGGAAAAAATGTTGAAAAAGAAAATGAAAGAAAAGATAAGAATAAATTAGAAAAAAATAGAAAAAAATAGATAATAATAGAAAAATGAACAAAATCAGAATGTGGATAAAATTTTTTATAAGATTTTTTATAAAAATTACTAAAAAATTTAATAATAAAAAAGTAAATATAAAAATAAAAAAAGAATTAAACAAAATTAATAAAAAAATGAATTTTAAATGAAAAAATTAATAAAAAATAGAATAAAATAGAAAATGAGAGTAAAAAGAGATATTAGAATTTATAAAATAATTATTTTTTTAAAATAAAAATTGAAAAAAAATGGATTTATAAAAAAGCAGGGCACACGAGAATCGAAAATAAGACGTTTTATTTTTTTTATAATATAATTTCATAACAAAAAAAGAGTAAAAAAGACAAAAAATCGGGTAGTGAAAGAAAAAAGAATTTTTTTTTGAATATAAATATATAAAGAAATAATGAAAATAAAAAATAAAGCCTTCAACTCCAATATTTTTTTATAAAATAAATAAATTAAAATAAAAAAACAATTACTAAAAAAATAATTAATTAAATGAAATAATAAAAATAAATTATAGAAAATAGATAATTAATAAACAAATAAATTAGAAAATAAATTATTAATCAAAAATAAAATATAAAAATTTTAAATAAAAAAATTGAATAAATTTTTAATAGAAAATAAATTAAATAAAAAATTGTTAAATAATCAATAAAAATTAGAATGATTAGAAATTTTATTAAAGATATAAAATTTAAATTTAGACTTATAAAACAATTAAAAAAAATTGAAATATGAGTTAAAAAACATAATTTATAATCAGGAAAAAGGTAAAAAATAAGTTGCAATAAATGTTAAATTTTTTGAAAATTTATTTTAAAATAAAAAGAATCTAAAAAAATATAGTAAAATAATTAGTTAAAGAGGTACGCATTAAAGAAAAGTAGATATTTTTTGCAATATTATAATTATAAAATATAAATATAAATATTAGTTTATATATAATAAAATAAAGATAAGAGTTTTAGAAAAATAATATAAAGAAATTGTATTCTATTTAAGATGGAAAATAAGTATTAAAAAAATTAAATATAAAATAGATATTAATAGCTAAAAAAATTAATTGAAAAAATAAATAAAAAACAATTAAATAAATAAAAATAATTAAACAAAAAATAATTAAATAAAAAAATAAATAAATAAAAAATAAATAAATAAAAAATAAATAAATAAAAAATAAATAAATAAAAAATAAATAAATAAAAACAATTAAATAAATAAAAATAATTAAATAAATAAAAAAAAATAAAATAAATTAAAAGAAGAAAATAAAAAGTTTCACTATAAAAAATAAAT
>CALXEW010000002.1 GCA_944387435.1 uncultured Clostridia bacterium
TTAAATTTAATAACTATTTTAAAACGCAAAAAAGACAGCAACAAAACCTATTTTTTTAGGTCTCATCACTATCTTTTTTATTTATTTTTTCTATTTTTTTATTTATTAATAACCTACTTGTGTGTGTGTGTGTGTGTGTGTACAGCCTCAAGGCTTACAAGTGTTGTAATCATATTTATCTTCTCTCCTTGATTTAAAAATGAGACAGATTAGCCCTGTTCCCATTTGTATCATGTCTTATACATTATCTTCTTTGTTAATATCTTTTAATAACTCTAATTGAGAAATTAAAAGAGATTCCATTTTAGCTTTATAGATATCGAATTGTTTTTTTACGTCTTCTACTTCTTTTGTTTTTGCAATTACTTCATTGTTTAAATCATCTACTTGTTTTTGAGCATTTGATTTAGCTTCATTAACTATTTGATCTGCTTGTTGCTGAGCAACTTTTTTAATATCTTCTGCTGTTGTTTGTGCCATTACCAAAGTATTATTCAGTGTTGATTCAATGCTTTTATAATGTTCTAAACTTTTAGTCAATTCTTCTAGTTTTGATTTCAATTCTGAATTTTCTTTATAATTCTTTGAGTAATCAGCCGTTAATTCATCTAAAAAGTCGTCAACTTCTTCTACACTATATCCATTCATCATTTGTTTTGAAAATCTTTTATTCTCTATATCTAATGGTGTAATCATTGTTTTCCTCCTTATGGATATCTATTAATTAATCCCATTATTTTTAAGCCATGAAACTGATAGCTTGTTCTTCATTTCCTCTCTTGCCATTTCATTTGTAATTTCATAGTTTGATGGTGCAACTAAGAATATTGAATTAGATACTTTTTGAATATATCCATCTAAAGCATATACTCCACCACTAATAAAGTCAACAATTCTTCTTGCTACATCTTTGTTAACATATTCTAAATTAACAATTACAGATTTTCTCTCTTTTAAGAAAGAACAAATTTCATCTGATTGTTCAAAAGATGTTGGTTGTGATATTACCATTTTTATAGCATTAGCATTTGTTTGTTGTTGTGGCATACTTACAACTTTACTATCTCTATTTTTTCTTCCAAATAGTCCTCTTCCTTCTTGCTCTTCTTCCTCTTCGTCTTCGTATTCATATACGTCTTCGTTATCATATTCTTCTTCCTCAGCTCTATCCATTCCGAATAAATCCCATACTTTGTTCATCAATGCTCCTGACATAAAAAAACCTCCTAAAATTACTTCCTTTGTTTATATTTGTATTTACGTCTTTAAGTATCTACTTTTTTTGTCATATTGTCAATATTTTTTACAAATGTTATTAAATTTTAATATTCTTGTAATATTTTTGTAATATTATTCTGCTTTACTTAAATCTGGATTAATTAACACCTCATCATAAAGCGAAATACGCTTATAATTCACAATTTCTTCTTCTGATAATCCTAGCTCCTTTAATTCTTCTGTAGTATATGAATCTATAATTGAATAATTATCTCCTTGTCTTTCTACCTTTACTAATATTTTACTTAAATACCCTGCTCTATTTCTTACTACATAATTCAAATCATTTTCGTTTACAATCGCCTGATTAGGAACTTTTAATCCTGTTTCATTCCACCAAATTAAGTCAAATGTTATTTTTCTATAATTTATTAACTCTTCTATTTGTTCTGTTAATTTAAGAATTAATATTATATCTCCATCGTCTTCTTTTATTATATTAGTAATTTCTGCATCCACTTCCACATTATTCGAAAGTCTTACTTCCACATCATCTCCTACCTCAGCTTGTTTTGCTTCCTCTGACGATGTAATAGTTGCTATATAGCAATAAAAGTTATCTATTACTTTACCAGCTTCGCTATTTGTAGCAACAATTTTTCCTGTACTTAAATTCAAACTTTCTAAATATTCTTTACTTAAACTACTAAAATTATCTGGTGTTAAAACTTCTTCTAACCCATCAACTCTATAAGATACTATTCCACTCATAGGTGCTTTCACATATTCAGCACCAGAATTCAGTTCACTTTCATATTGTTTTCTTTCATCTATTAGTTGCCTTAAATACGATCCTTGTGGACTAGCCTCACCTGCTGTTCTTGCTTTTCTAGTTACTAAGTTATCAATTTCTTTCTTTTCTTCTTCTAATTGGGACATATCTGTTATTTTATTAATATTTTCTATTTGCTTATCTATTTGGTCTTCCAATAATTTCATATCTGACCCATTAGATAATGCTGTACTCTCTGCCATTGCATCTTGTATTTTTGTATCTAATTCAGCTATTTTACTTTTTAGACTTTCCTCATTAGTACTATAATATCTAAATATGTTTTCATTAACAGCAGCTCTTTCTCCCTCCGTGATTATTTGTTCCATTCCATTTTTATAATTTTCTCCTCTTACTACTGTTTCATCTCTTATTACATATCCAACATCAGTTTCTTCTTTATATAAGTTTCCTTCTTCAATTGTAAATATATTAGTTGGCTGTTTTATTAATAAATATATTACATATATTAGATAGCTAGCTAAAATTAGAAGAATTATTGAAATTGCAATAACTTTTTTATTATTTATTTTCTTCTTTTTTTTCGCTTGTTTTTCCAAAATTAACCCTCCAAAATAATCTCAATATTATTTTGTATTGTATCTTCTGCATTAAGCCAAATTGTCTCTTTATTTTTTCTAAACCATGTCAACTGTCTTTTAGCATATCTTCTAGTTTCTTGTTTTATTTTCTCAATCATTTCTTCTTTTGTCAATCTTTTTTCTATATAATCCACAACTTCTTTATATCCAAGCCCTTGCATCGCTGTAGGAAATCTATTATATTTTCTATAAATATTTTCAACCTCTTGTATTAACCCACTTTCTATCATAATGTCTACTCTTCTATTTATTCTATCATACAACTTTTCTCTATCCATATTTAATGCAAATACTTTGTAATCAAACTCTGGTTCATTTTTTCTTGACTCTTTTTCTTGTTCTGTTTTATTTTTTCCTGTTGCATGATATATCTCTAATATTCTTAATATTCTTTTTTTATCATTTGGACTTATCTTCTTTATCGCTTCTTCATCTATCTCTTTTGCTTTTTCATATAACGCATTTAAGCCTTGTTCTTCTACTTCTTGTTCCAATTCTTCTCTATATTTTTCATCAAACTTATTTTTAGGATAATCTATTTCATAAATCAAACTATCCACATAAAGCCCAGTACCTCCAACTACTATCGGTACTTTTCCTTTGCTTATAATTTCTTTTATTGCTTTCTTTGCTTCTTTTTTATAATCTGCAACACTATATCTTTCATCTGGTGAAATTATATCTATCATATAATGCTTTATTCCTTGCATTTCTTCTTTTGTAGGTTTTGCAGTACCAATATTCATTTCTTTATATATCTGCATAGAATCACAAGATATAATTTCACCATTTATTTTCTTAGCAAGTTCTATTGATAATGCTGTCTTTCCTGATGCTGTTGGGCCACATATTACTATTACTTTTTCTTTTTCCATTATTTTCACATCTTCCTAGTCTTAATTCATATTTGATTCATATATTCTTAATATTCCCTCTTGAATATCTGCCATATATCCACATTCTAAGATTAAGCATATTAAAAACACTATACAAATTATTATCATTCTTACTCTAAAAACATTGTCTCCAATTTCTCCATTATATTTCTTCTTTATATTTTTAGCAACTATTGGCAATACTAATGAATTTAAACCTGTGAACAATAACACTATTACTTGACTTACATTCTTTTCTACATCACTATTTTCATAATTTATTTTACTCTTAGATATAGAAAATACTATTTGCGTTATTAAAAAAACAACTATAAGTCCAACAAGTATTATAAAGAACTTCTTAGTTTTCTCTTCGTCCTCTAAACTATTCCAAGTCCAAGCAATTACTAGTAAATATACAATTATTATCCCTATTGTAATAAACGTCATTTCTCTTTTTCTCCTTCTATTTTCTCGCAAATTTTCTTTCTATATCATATTTAGTCATTTTTATAACTGTAGGCCTTCCATGTGGACATGTAAATGGATTTGGAAGTTTTAACAACTCATCCATTAATCTTTCTACTTCTTCTTGTGTTAAAGCCATATTAGCTTTCACAGCTGCTTTACATGCTACTGTTGCTATGAATTTTTCTTCCTTTTCTTGTTTTGCTGTTCTTGCTACTGTATTTATTTCATCAAGTGTCTCTAAGAATAATTCCTTTGTATCTAAGTCAATGCATACTGTAGGTACTCCTGTTAGTTTTATTGTATTTTCTCCAAATTCCTCTAATGTAAAACCTGCTTGTTCAAACATTTCCATATTTTCTTTTGCTATATCCATTTCTTTATGTGTCAATGTTATAACATCTGGCAATAATAGTAATTGTGAATCTTTTGTTCTATCACTATAATAGTTCTTCTTTACCTTTTCATACATTATTCTTTCATGAGCTGCATGTTGGTCTAGTATGTACATTTCTTGTCCTATTTCAAGTATTATATAAGTTTTAAATATAATTCCTATAAACTTATATGTAGGTTTTTGAAACTTCTCGTCTGTATCAAACATAGATATATTGTTTTTTACAATATCTATTGCATTATCTTTTTCCTTTTTTTCTTCTACATCAGCAATAGGTGACCTTCCAAATAGTTTTCTATACATTTCGTCAAAATCTTCTGAAACCACTTGTGGATTATTGTTTAATTTTTCCATCTTTTGTTTTATTTCACCAAATTCTTCTTTTATTTCTTTGTTGTCTATATTTTCAATTGCATCATTTATTTTATCCATTTTTTCCTTTTGTTCTTCGCTAACTTCTGCTTTTTCTTCTGCCTGTGATTCTTGTTTTATTTCTTCTACTTTTTCTTCTGGTTTGCTTTCTGTATTATTAATATTATCATTTATTTCTAATTTATAATTTTCACTTACATCTTGTAGCTTATCTACTTTACTTTCATTTAATTCATTTTCTATTTTTGCTCTCATTTTCTTTAGTTGTTCTAACACATCTGTTGTATCTATTGGAGTACCTATTATTTCAGTTTTGCTTTTCTCTTTTCTATTTTCTAATTTATATTCTACTTCATTTTGTTTTTTCTCATTATAAACATCTTCTAATATGTTTGTTTTAATTTTACTTTCTTCATCAGTATATTTTTCTATTTGCTTTTCATTTTGCTTTCTAAATCCAAATAGTCCTTGATTGTTGTTATCCTTTTTAGACTCTCTTAGATTTCTTAATCTTTCTTCAAAACTTGCAGATGTTCTATCTATTCTTTTATCTGTGCTTTCATCTCTTAAATTCTTTTCCGAATCTGCTACTAATTCGCTTTTTAATAAAGTTTCTTTTATAGCATGATATATTGCTTGAAATACTTTATTCTCCTCTTGAAATCTTACTTCTAATTTCGCTGGGTGAACATTTACATCTACTTTAGATGGATTCATATCTAGATTAAGTACAGCAAAGCCAAATTTTCCAATTGGAATTAATCCTTTATATGCCTGTTCTGTTGCTGCTGTTAAAGTTTTGTCTTTTATATATCTTTTATTTACAAAAAACAGTTGATGAGAACGATTTGACCTTGCTATTTCTGGTTTTCCAATCACACCAGATACTGTTATATCTTCATATTGATAGTTCACATCTAATATGCCATTTGCAACATCTTTTCCATATATACTATATACTACATCTTTTAGTATTCCACTTCCATTTGTTTGAATTACTGTTTTTCCTGTATTTATCAATTTTATTGCTACTTGCGGATTTACCAGTGCTATTCTTGTTATTGCATCTTCAATATAACCTGATTCTGTATAATCTTTCTTTAGGAATTTATATCTTACTGGAGTATTAAAAAATAAATTTCTTACTGTTATTGTTGTACCTGTTCTACAACCTGTTTCTTCTTTTTTTAATATGTCTCCTGCCTCTACTACTACTTTATATCCTATTTCTTGCTCGGATGTTTTTGATACTAATTCTACATTTGCAACAGCCGCTATACTTGCTAATGCCTCCCCTCTAAATCCCATAGAAGTTACTGTATTTAAATCTTCAGCTGACCTAATTTTACTTGTTGCATGTCTTTCAAAAGCAATCTCCAAATCATCCGCTGCTATTCCTTTTCCGTTATCACTTATTTTTATAAATGATATTCCTCCATTTTTTATTTCTACTGTTATGTTAGTTGCTCCTGCATCGATTGAGTTTTCTACCATTTCTTTTACTACTGATGCTGGTCTTTCTATTACTTCGCCTGCTGCGATTTTATTTATTGTTAACTCGTCTAACAATACTATATTTCCCATTTTAATCCTCCGTTTTTATCCTATAAACCTTTGGCATTTATTTTATCATAACGTTTTTTAAAAATCTATACCAAAACACCAATTAAATAAAATTTATTTATTTTTCACATTTTGAACATATAGAACAAGACCCCTATATAAGAGGTCTTGTTCTAGTGCTTAAAACTATGCAAAAGCAACGACATCAACATTCATAAAAACTACAATTGGTCGAATGTTATCAGCATAGTATTCTACGTATCCGTCAGGGTCAAACAAAGTACAAGCTCTAACTTCTCCATTACCAACTCGGTACAAACCATATTCTCTCTCGCAACGAGAAGAAAGCCAATATTTCATGTCATCTTCCTTGTGAGCGAGCCACTCGAAATCGGACTTTGCAATACTTCTAGAAGAGCATACTTCTCTAAACGAGAAAAGTTCGTCGCATATCATGTTCAGCAAACGAGGTCCATAGTTATAACCGTGCCATCCTTGAAGTATTAGCTTCTTACTACTTGTTTCCAAACAAAATGCTGGATGTCCAAGTTTTTTTGTGAGCTCCTTTTGAAGCATTCCGACAATTCTATTGGGAAATACATCACTCGTAAATACCTGTTCTTCCTTCCATCCACTTTGGCTACTTGGAATCTTGCAAATCCTTCCTCCCGGGTTTGGAACTTCGATTTCTTGCTCAAGTTCATCCAGAGCAAGACTTCTCTTTGCACTCATTCTTCCCCTTTCTAGATTACTTCCTACATTAGCAACTTTTTAAGTTGCATACTTTTTATTATAACTGATTTTGTATTTTTTTGCAAGAAAAAACAGGTATTTTTGAAGTGAACCCAAAAAGTGTCCAACTTTTTGGGTTCAGTACATTTTATTTACCTGTTTTTTCTTCTTTTCTATTTGCAACTTGTTTTTCAAAATAGGATGTAAGTCCAACTAATGTTAATAAATATACTGTAATTACTAGTGGAATTGTTATAA
The DNA here is from genome assembly GCA_944387435.1 of uncultured Clostridia bacterium. Taxonomy (GTDB): domain Bacteria; phylum Bacillota; class Clostridia; order TANB77; family CAG-508; genus CAG-269. The sequence continues at coordinate 7,318 of CALXEW010000002.1, forward strand.
ATCCAATTGGTATTCTTGTAATTGCCATAACACTAAGTAATGTGACTTGTGCTACAACTAATATAATTATTGTTTTTAATAAAGTCTTAACTACGCCTAATTTCCTATATCTAATAGCCATATAAACAAGTATTATTAAAGTTGCAATAGCAAATGGTGTTATATATGGTTTTATAATATCTCTTCCTCTTGTATTTGGTACACTTTCTACTTCTACACTATCTGCTGATAATTCTGTTCCATACTTTTCATTTGCTTTGTCAATTATACTTTGTTTTTGCTCATCTGTTATATCTTTTGCCGTTATACTTACTGTATCTTCATATACTTCTACTTTTTGAATTATTACTTGTTCTCCTGGCATTACTTCGTTTGTTATTTGTTTAATATCTGAAATATTAAAGTCTGTTTCTAAATATAATTCTATTCTTTTACTATCTTGGTATCTCAAATCAAAATTAAGCCCAACTGTCAATGTAACAATTATTCCTACAATTATTACCAACGCAATTATTCCTATTACTATTTTTGATTTTTTAGTCATTTTTTGTTTGTTTGTTTCCATTTTTGTTTTTACCTCCTTTGCTTTCTTTTACCCTAACTAATAGATTTGTTATAGTACTATTATATAAAGCAATTAGTACAATTCCCCAGAACATTACCATTCCAAAACTACTAATTGGTTCCCATTGTATGAAGCAGAAGGTAATAACAGCTATACATATAGGTAATATTCTTATAAAGAATTCTTTATAAGTTTCTTTAAGTGCTTTGGTTATTACTGTTCTATCTACTTTTTCCTCGATTTTTAATTTAGATAATAGCTTATTTACAAAAATATAATTTAATACTAATACTACAGCTATTCCAAATATACTTTCTATTGATATTACTACATTTGTATATCTAAGTATTAATAAGAACAATGATGCAAGTCCTACATATGCAAAAGCATTTACTAATCCTTCAACTTTGTATCTAACTATTAGCACTATTAAACTAAGTGCAACTAATCCTATAATTACATATAAAACTATATTCAATTCTTCTTGTGTTATATCTGATAAAATATATTCATTTGCTTCTACAGTATATCTTATTGGTAAATTCCCATTGTCTAACACTACTGCTATACTAGTTGCTTGACTTATATAACTTTGTAATGTTGATGTATCTGTTGTCGCTGAGCCTATTGATAACTGTAACGTTCCTGTTTCTATAGTTTCATCAAAACTTGTTGTCATAATTTCTTCGTCATCTATTTTCATTGTGATTTCTTTTGTTGTTGTTTCTGTATCTGTACTACTATCTTCACTTGTTGTATTTTCTGTATTTGCTGTATTATCTGCTGTATTTGTATCTTCTGTTGCATTGGTTATATTAGTAGTATTTGTTTCGTTAGTTGTGTTTGATTCTACGTAAGTACTACTTATATCTTTTAATTTATCTGTTCCTTCTTTATTAAACTCTATTTCTATATACACAGCTGTTCCACCATAAGAACTAGTACTTGTTGAGTCAGCACCATACATAACTCTTACTCTTTTTATATCATTGTTATCCATCAACACTTCTTGTGTCTCACTATCAACTATTTCAAACTTACCTGTTGTTCCAATATTGCTAACTATTGAGTCTGTAATATCATTTTCTGGTATTTCAACAAAAATATTTCCTGAAGTTTCATCTACTTTTGTTTCATAATTGTCCACACCTAAAGCATTTAATCTTTTTTCTATTATTTTTTTAGTTTTTATATAATTTTCTTCATTTAATACATCCTCTGAATTATAAGGAGTTTCTTCTTTTGTATAGCCTTTTTCTGCCAGCTCTTCATCTGACAAATCCCCTGCATCTGTAACTTCATTACCTTCAGCATCTCTTATAACAGTATTTGATGTATTATCAACTGACAATTTTATATTTCTTCCACCTTCTAAATCCATTGCATATTGATAATCTTTTACCTTGTTTTCCATTCTATTTTGTATTGGTACATATACCCCAAAAAATGCTACCATTGTAACAAGTACAATTGCTAATATTATTGTTATTAATTTTATTTTCTTCATGATATTTCCTCCATTTTTCATTTAAAGCTATAATAATTTTGTTCCATTTATTACTAATTCAAACCATATTTTTAGATATTTTGCTGCATATTTACTCATCATAGTTCTTGCCATAAATATTTCAAAATAATCTAAAACAGGACATAACTTCGTATCTATTTTTAAGTTAAGTATCGCTTTTTTTGTTTCATTATCTATAATTAATTCAGCATCTGTAACTGCATAATTTACTCTGTCGTGTATGTCGAATGTTGACAAATTAGTATTCGTCACTCTATCTCTGTGTACATCTGATTTATCCGCTAAAATTAATGCTGCAGATATATCGCTTACTGCTGTTCCTGTATTTTCATCATGATTTCCTATTGCCATCATAATTTCTGTTCTTTCATTTACTGACATACCCATGTCTTTTAAAATGTTATAGGCCATAATTGCTCCACTATGTGCATGATCGGTTCTATTCACACAATTTCCTATATCATGTAAATAACCCGCAATTTTTGCAAGTTCTACTGTTCTTTCTGGATATCCTAATTTTTGTAATATATCGCCTGCTCTTTTTGATACAATCGAAATATGTCTATGACTATGCTCAGTATATCCGGAGACCATCTAGCTGTTTTTGCGCTCCTTGAATCAGAGCCTCTACCTCTTCATTTTTTCTAACATCATCTAAGGTAACCATTTTGTTCCTCCTTTAATTAGTCTTTTTAGATTTTATATTAAAATGGAAAAAATATCAATATTTTTTATAAAATTATTTCATATTGTTGGTTCCTACATCCTTTTTCCAAGAATCTATTAAATAGTGTTTTTCGGTTTTTGGAATTAATGACATTCTATATGCTCCAATTGGCTTATCATGTGCAAATGTTGTTTCTTTTCCATCAGATACAGGTTCTAACCAGCCCTCACCTTCTACCCATGCTTGGTATATAATAGAATATTTTGATTCATTTTTTAATTTTATATTTAAACTACTTATTCCAAAAAGATGTTGCTTTGCTATTTCCTCTGGTATTGCTTTTCCTCCTATTCCACGATTTCCTTCTCTATTCATTCCTGTTCCTCCTAATAGCAATGTAATTTTTCCTTCTAAATTTATTTTAGTTCCATTACTTATTGTCGCATATTGATTTTCTCCTGGATTATATCCATAACTATATCTAGTTTCATAAGTATAGCAACGTCCCTGTTTTCCTACTCCCCAATATGTATTTATATAACAATTTGTTTGAATAAAATCTTGTTCTAACCCTTTCCACCATAATGTCATTGCTTCTATTTTATATTTATTATTTACTTTAATTGCATTACTACCTACAATTTCATTTAGTCCAGTTCCATATTGTACACTATTCATTGGACTTTCACTTATTGAACCATATTTTAATTCTATATTTGTTGCTTTATCTATTTTTACATCTATATTAGTACTATTTCCTGCTAAATCAGTCACATTAAATGGATATAATACATTGCATGCAAATTCTTTAGTTAAAACTGTATCCTCTTCTGATAAATTCCAAGCATTTACTTCTCTTATTTTTTCATTTACTTTCATTTTTGCAAGTACTTTCCCATCTTCTATTTTATCTTGCGAATAATTAACTACTGGTGCTATATTATCTATTAATATTCCTGTATCAAATACAGTTTCTTCATTTACCTGATTTGCCATATCTACAACTGACCCTTCTGGAATTTTTAACTTTAGTTTTCCATTTCCACTTATTTCATACAGATAAATTGTATAATAGATATATTCTCCTGATGTTCTTTTACTAGTTTTCCATGTTCTTGGTCTAAATTCTGTGTTATCTAATAAGAATTTTAAGTTTTTCTTGGTATTATCTTCTTTAATATTTTTCTCTTTTATTCTTATTTCTATAGTTATAGTATGCGTTCTATTAGCATATTTATTATATTTTTTATTTGTATTTTCTATATTTATAAATTCTATTTTAGGAATTTCGCCATCTATATTTATATTTGCAACTATTTTAATATCTTCTATCATATATTTTGCATAACTATTAATGCTTAAACTTGCAAGTATAAAAAATAGACATAAAGAAATAATTATTTTTTTCAATATTACACCTCCTAGTTTTATTTTCCTATAGTACATATTTCAAATATATATGTTTCTATATTTCTTCCATCTTTTGTATCTTTCAAATTTGCTTCTTCATTTATTTCATATGGCCATTCCCAATCAATCTTAACTTTTTTTACTTTATTTTCTTCCAAGCTCCCTTCCTTTTCACTTATTTCAAATCTGAAATTTTTAGGACTTCTGTTTTTACTTAATATTTCTATTTCATAATCAATATCATTATTTGATGATAAAAAAACATAGAAATAACCTTTTGTTCCTGGTGCGATTTTCTCTTTAACCAATGTTTTTCTATCTATTGATTGTAACAAATTTATCTCTTGATAATTATTTTCTCCTTTTGTCACTTTTATTTTATATTCATTTTCTTCTTTATTTTTGTTTTTTGATTGTTCACTTCCGATACCAAATAATTTAAAGAAAATTAAATCTTCTTGATAAAACGTCCTCTTCGATTGTGCTATTTTAAACATAACACCTAAAATAATTATAAAAATTAGAATCAACTTTAATAACTTTTTTCTATTATTTTTCAAATTTTTCATAGTACCTCCTGTTGCTCAGAATGTACTTTTATTTGTAATTGTTCTACAATATCTTCCATATTTACATTTTTGTCTTTATTATATTTAACTTCTAATTTATAGTTATCTTCTTTGATTTCATCTTTAGTTAGTATAATTTCTTCTGTTTTATTTTCTTTTATTTCTACTTCTTCTTCATTTCTATATAGTTTTATTTCTATAGCCTCATTATTTAAATAATTTAATATTTCAATATAATATTTCAAGTCAACTTCTGTTATTTCTCCTTGCTCATTATAATTTTTAACTTTAAATTCATATATTCCTTTTTCGGTTGTATTATTTATTTCCAAGGCACTTCCATTTTCTACTTGAAGTATCGGTTTTGCTATTTCTGTTTTTCCAGTTACATCTTTTTTAGCAAAGCTTTTTCCCATACTAAATCCAGATAAAAAGAATATTAATATTATTAAAATTATAAAAATTATATATATTTGTTTTTTTCTATTATTTATTTTTTCCTTCATCTTTCCTCCTTAAATTTGTATGAGTGGGAAATATGGAATTATATTCCCCACTATACAAAGGTGAAATATAATTCATTTTCATTTATTCTATAATTTATTTAAAAATTTTAGACTTGTGGTTCTACTTGTGTTCCTGTAACCACTACATCAAATGTATAATTTTGAATTCTTTTAGCATCTTGTGTATCTATTAAATCATTACTTAAAATTTCTTCCGGTCCACTTCCTGTTTCATAATCCCATTTCCATTTTACATTTAATGTTTTTGTTTTTTCTTCATCATTTGCATTAATAGTTCCTGATAAATCATCTTCTAAATCTTTTATTGAATTATATTCTTTTCCATTATATTCAAATTTAAGATTTTGTGGTTTATTTTCCTCTTCTGTAAAAGCAATATTATAGTTTATACCAACTTCTGAACCTGTGGCATCTACCACTATATTAAAACTTCCACTTGTACCTGGGGCAATTTTATTATTGACAAGGGTTTCGTTATCATATGTAGATGCCAGATTAATCGCTTCAACATGCTCACTTTGTCCGTTTACTTTAAAATCCCATGTAGCAACTTCAGCAGTTCCTTTACCTCTTACTTCACTTACATATTTTGCATATGCTTGTCCTCCTATAAAAGCAAGTAAAATAACTGCTAAAATAGCAAGAATAGTTAATACTTTTTTCTTTTTTGTCAAAAGCATTCCTCCTTTTTTATTAAATTTTCTTTTTTGGATTTTGTTTAGATTTTTAGAATCTAAAAATGAAATAAATTTTATTCTTTTAAAAATAAAGAATTAAATAAAAAATTATAGAATTAATTTGAAAATGTATGTATATTATAATTACAAAAAATGGAATTGTCAATTATTTTTCTAAAATCAATTAAATTTTTCATCGCAAAATTCGACAAAATTCCACTTTTTGGTTATTTTTATTTTCTATTTACTCCTATTATCCCCCCTAATATCCCAAATATTACACCTATTGCTATCATTATTACACTCTGTATATTTAGGCTAAATCTAACATTTAATAAACTTGAAAGTAAATATAATATTAAAATGTATCCTCCTCCTACTAATGCTCCATTTAATATTCCATTTTTCTTTATTTTACTATTTCCTATTGAACTTCCTACTAATATGCTTACTCCTGTTACTATAATTATTACTGGTGTTATTGTACTTTCACTTATAGTTGTATATGTTAATAAAATAGCAAAAATAAATAAACAGATAATTGTAAATATCATTGATATTCCTATTCCTTTAAATACATTTTTTATTGTCCCTTTACTATTTTCTTGATAAGCCTCCATTTTTCCCTCCAAAAAATATTATTTATTTTTTCTTATTTAATTTATATTAAAATATGTAAAATTTAGAACTACATTTGTAAAAAAATATAAAAAGCCCTCCAGGGCTCACTCGAGCTGGCGGACCTCAGCAGAATCACTGCCAATTTCTTTAAAGTCGATTATATTCTCATATATGCTAAGAATTTCAAACCGAAATCCTATAGTTGTAAACCGGTACGTATTCCCTGCTTCTATATCTCCATAAATATCTGAAGAATTCCATCTAAATCGAATCAAAGAATCTTCAACTGAAAAGACCTTCGTCTCTCCATCCTCTGTTTTGGTAAAAACAATGTACTTAGATGAGTTTTTGTAGTTCTTGACCTCTTTGTCGGTAACTGTTGCAACATAGGTTTGCTCATTGTAATTTGCTGCGATTGTAAAAATAGCTCCTCCAGTCACAGCCACAATAGCAATGATTACAAAGATGTCGATTACAAACCTATCAATATCAAAATACCTTCTCCGGTACATAAACGCTTCCTTCTGCTAGTATTCTTAACAGATTTTATATTGAACATTTTTTATAGTAAATTTCAAACTTTATAAGAACATTACATTTATTTCTTCTAAATTTTCTATTATTTTAACAATAATTTCCTCTCTAGAAAAATCTTTTCCAGTTTCTTTTTTTAATGATGTTGCTACATCTTTTGTTTCTTCAGAAAATTCATCTTCGTTCACATTAAACCCAAAACTTATTAATAAGTATTTTATTTTTTCTCCTTGTGAATGCAACTCTGTTAATATTCCACAAATCTTTTTACCATTAAATATTAAATCATTAGGTTTTTTTATTTCTAATTTATATACATATAATTCATAAATAGCTTCTTTTATTTTTTCAGCAATCTCTACTGTTAAATTATCTAACTCATCAATCTTACATTTTGGATGTAATATTATAGTCATAGCTATATTTTTTCCATAACCGGTATACCAACTTCTTCCTTTTGTTCCTATTCCTCCTGTTTGCACTTCTGCTAATAATACCTTTCCATCACTTTCTTTGTCTTCCGCTATTTTTCTTCCATATATATGAGTTGATTCTATTTCTTTAAAATATTCTATTTTCTTACCTATTATTTTTGTTTTTGCATTTCTTATTTTCTCTAAATTCATATTTTTATTTTTTCTCCTATATATTTCGTATTAAACTACCAACTACTTAAAATTAGTAGGTTTTACACTCCAATCTTATAAGCTCCCAGATTTTATTAGAATCTGGGAGCTTGGGTTTTGGACTTGTTGCGTTTCTTACAAGACGTTAAGTTCTGTCAGCCTTTTCCTAACCAAATCAAACACTTCTGTAGGCATCATCTGAGTTGTATCTACATAAATATTGGTAACATTATCGAAATGCCCCAAATCATCATTTTTCTTCTTCAACTCTCGATATGCCCTTCGCGTTTCTGCTTCCTGACGCCTAATATAAGTCAAATACTCAAACTTATCAGCATCTGGATCATCCTTAATGCGTGCATATGCAGTTTCTGCTTCTGCAATCATATGAATGATTATATCGCACTTTGGAAGAGTTTCAATCTGGTTAAGATCTGCTATCCAGGAATAGCTATATCCTTGCACTGCTCCGTGTACAAAGCTGTCCAAGAAGCCTCTTTGTGTAAGAATAATATCAAACTCCTGAGATTCCTGCCACTTTTTAAAATGCTCTGCAAAGATACGGTTATCCAAAGCAAACAGCATCCTGTCAGTGTAAGAATCGTTGGAAACATTAAGCAACTTCTTCACAAGATACTCATCATAGGGCAACCTGCTACGCATAACCCGCTTATTGTTTTCCTTAAGCCACCTTTCCAAATTGTCTACAAGCGTGGTCTTACCAGAACCGTCCAAGCCACTAACCACAATCCACTTAGCCATGTTTTTTCCTTTCTCTTGTTTGCATTGTCCTATACATAGGACAATTAATATAATGGATATATATAATTATACAACTTTTCTGTACATTATGTCAATATTCGATTTCTTATTTAAAAAATTTTACTTTTTCCTTCCATTCATCTATTATTGTATTTTCTACTAATAAATTCCCCATACCTATTCCAACATTTACTTTAGGTTTATTTTTTCCATGATAATCACTTCCACCTGATTTGTATAAATTTCTTTGCTTACATATTTTTACTAATTTATTTGTTTGTTCTTTTGAAAATGTTGTATAATAACATTCTATACCATCTATTCTGTAATTTTCTAATATATAACCTAAAATTCTTTCTGAATTTTCTCTATATTCAAAGATATGAGGTAAAAATACTAATCCATCTGACTTTCTTACTAAATCTGCTGCAATATTAAAATCAGGAACAAAGTCATCCATTTCTACATATAAAAAACCTTCTGGATTAGACATATAAGCTCTATAAAATATTTTTACATCTTTCCATGCTTCATCTGAAATAAACCTTTTATTTTCCTCTTTTTTGGTTATCTCTCTATGTATAAATTTAGAAGCAAAATCTTTAGAATTATAGTTTTCTAAACAATTTTTTTCTAAACTTACCCCTGCTTTTATACATTTATTATATAATCTTTCTACTTCTATTCTATTTCTTTTTTCAGCTGGTATATATATTTGTTTTACTAATTCGTTCATCTTTTTATAATCTATACCATATCCTAATATTTCAATTGGTATATTAAGCACTTTTGTATTTAGCTCTATTCCTGGTATTATTCTACCTTTATAAAATTTATCTATATCTATTTTTTCTAATTCTTCATATGCAAGTGCAGTATTATGATCTGTAATTGATATTACATCTAATCTTCTATTTTGAACTGCATTTAAAATTTCAATTAAGCTATCACTTCCATCTGAATATTTTGTATGCATATGTAAATCTATCATATTTTCATTCTCCTTCTATTTTATTAAATTCAAATCTCCATTTATTACTATCGGAGAAAATCCTGATATTTCATCATACAACATTCCTTCTGGAATATCATTATACAAATATATCTTTTTGTTTTGCATAAATGCTTCATATAATTCCAAAAATGTTGCTCCACCTATATAATTTTTCTTTCCATTTTTATCAAAATTCAAAGTTAGAACTGCATCCACTTTTCCTATCCTTTCTTTACTCATCCTAAACATTTTTTCTTTAAACTCTGAATGTGCTTTATTTCCCAATTTCCAAGCTTTTTCTTCTACATTTCCATCATAATAAGAATTTGGTAATTCAATAATATGTCCCATACTTTCTAGTTTTTCCTTTATCGGCTCTATATTTTCATAAAAAGCTTTACTACAAATAATTAATATCTTCATTATAAACACTCCTATCTTTTTATTCTTTATTATTATATCATAATATCCAATTACTCTCAACGAACGGAAGTAAAAAGAAAATAAGACTTCCGAAAACTCCGAAAGTCTTGTTTCTGGCTGGGCTGGCAAGATTCGAACTTGCGAATGCCAGAGTCAAAGTCTGGTGCCTTACCGCTTGGCCACAGCCCAATATTTTTTTACAAATGGGGTGGAAGATGGGACTCGAACCCACGGTCTCCAGTGCCACAAACTGGCGCGTTAACCAACTACGCTACATCCACCAACTTAAATTGTAAGCACATTTAATATTATAACCAATTTCTCCCCCATTTGTCAACTGTTTTTTTATATTTTTTAAATTATTGTGCTGTTGATAAACTACTTGGGTCTATTCCATATTGTTGATAAAGCCATGACATATAGTCAAATGGCGTTAATGTTTCTGGTAATCCATAATCAACTCCATTAGTTTCTACTCTTATTGAAGTTATTGTTACTGGGTTTACTGGTGTGCTAACCTCTGTATTTCCCGTCTCTTCACTATCATCTGCTGCTTTAACTTCTACATTTTCTATATTATGAACTACATCCATTCCTTCAACTACCTTACCAAAAGCTGTATAATATCCGTTTAAAGAAGTATTTGCTTGTGTCATTATAAAAAATTGTGAACTTCCAGAGTTATATGATTCTTCTGCTAAAGATGAAGAATATGAAGTATAATCATTTCTTGCCATTCCTATTACACCTTCTTCAAATTTTACATCATTATCTACTCCATTTGATATAAATTCACCTTTTATAGAATAGTTTGTATCTTCTCCATCATCTTTTAAATCTGCTAGAGTTGCTCCTCCTTCACCTGTTCCTTCTGGATCTCCTCCTTGAATCATGAAATCTTTTACTATTCTATGAAATGTTAAACCATCGTAAAAACCTCTATTGGCTAACGCAATAAAGTTTGCAACTGTTTCAGGCGCTTGGTCTGGATATAATTCTATTTTCACAGTCCCAAAATTTTCAACTTCCATTGTTGCAACTGGATTTTTAACTTCCATAGTCAAATTTCTGTAATATCCCCAAGCTACTGTTCCTACTAATACTAAAATTACTAAAAAAGCTACAATCCATAATACATTTTTAAATTTGTTCATTATAAATCCTCCTAAATTAAATTATCAAAAATAAATTGTTCTTGCATTCTTTTCAAAGATTGCTTTATAGTTCTTGCTCTTACTTCCCCTATTCCATCAACCTCGTCTAAACTCTCAATATCTGCAGCTAAGATATGTTGGAATGATTTAAAAGAGTCTACTAAGTTTTCTACTATATTACTTGGCATTCTAGGTATCTTATTTAAAATTCTATACCCTTTTGTAAAAACTCCAACTTCATCATAATTATCAAAATTTTCATATCCTAATAATTTTGCAATAACAGATTCTTTGGCTATATCCTCATAACTTAAACTTTCTAAACTTTCTATTACTTTTTCTGGAGTTTTTCTATTTTTTCCTTTTCCAGGTACAATGTAATCTTTTATTATCAAAGATTCTTCCTTCTCCAATCCTCCTATCAATTCTTCCAGTTGCATTTTAACTAGTCTTCCATCATTTCCTAATTCATATATTTGTCTTTGTATTTCTTCTACTATCTTCATAACCATTTCAGCTCTTTGAATAGCAACTATTACATTTTGAAGTGTTACAATATCATTAAATTCATACTCATTTAAAATATTTAATTTATTATCAAATACTTTCTTATATTTTTCAAGTGTTTGTATAGCTTGATTTGCTTTACTAAGCACTGAATCTGTATCTTCTAATATATACCTATCATTTCCTTTAAATACTGTAATAATACTTCTTCTTTGTGAAATGCTAATCACAAGTTCACCCGTTTGTTTCGCGGTTCTTTCAGCAGTTCTATGTCTAGTTCCTGTTTCTAAAGTAGTAATTTCATGTGATGGAATAAGTTGCGCATTTGCATATAATATTTTCTTTAAATCACCACTTAAAACAATTGCTCCATCCATTTTAGCTAATTCATATAATTTAGAAGATGTATAATCTTCATTTATAAAAAAACCTCCATCAACTACTTCATTCAATACTTCATTACTATCTGTTATTAACAATAAAGCTCCGTGTTCTTGCTCTTAATATATTTTCTAATCCGTCTCTTATGGGAGTTCCTGGTGCAATTAATTTTAGAATTTCTGTTATATTATCTTCTTTGCCTTTTCTCAAAGCTCAAACTCTCCCTTCTAAAAAATCAAATTATTTTAAACCAATTTTTTTCATAGCTTCATTAACATCCTTGATGCCTATTATATCTAATTTGTAATTATCTTTCAAGTCTTTTTTATTACTTTCTGGAATTAAACAAGTTTTGAATCCTAATTTTTCCGCTTCTTTTACTCTTTTTTCTATCATATTAATTCTTCTAACTTCACCTGTTAAACCAACTTCACCTAATATTATCATATCTTTTGGAATCGGAATATTTTTAAAACTAGATGCAGTAACCATCATAATGCCCAAATCGGCTGCTGGTTCATTTACTTTTAATCCACTAACAACATTTAAATAAACGTCTTGTGAATTTAGCATCAATCCCGCTTTTTTCTCTAATACTGCAATTAATAAAGTAAGTCTATTATAATCAATTCCGTTTGCTGTCCTTCTTGGATATCCAAATATAGTTTGTGACGTTAAAGCTTGAAGTTCAACTAAAAGAGGTCTTGTTCCTTCCATTGTTGCAATTATACATGACCCCGATGGATTATCTTCTCTTTCTGATATTAATATATCAGAGGGATTGTCTATTTCGCACATTCCTTTATCTTTCATTTCAAACATTCCAATTTCATTAGTAGAGCCAAATCTATTTTTTACACCTCGAAGTATCCTATAAGAAAAATATCTTTCTCCTTCTAGATATAAAACAGTATCTACCATATGCTCTAGTACTCTTGGTCCTGCAATGTTTCCTTCTTTAGTAACATGCCCAATTATAATAGTTGTGATACCTTTAGATTTGCAAACTCTCATAACTTGACTTGTAATTTCTCTTACTTGACTTACACTTCCTGCTGCTGCCGTAATTTCTTCTGAATACATCGTTTGTATAGAATCTATAATAACAAGTTTTGGATTGACATTGATTATTGCTTGATTTACAAGTTCAATATTTGTCTCTCCTAAAAACAATATATCTTCATTGCTAATACCTAATCTATCTGCTCTTAATTTTATTTGTTCTGCAGATTCCTCTCCAGAAACATATAAGACTTTTCCATCACCTTTAATCTTATCACATATTTGTAAAATAAGTGTAGATTTACCAATTCCCGGCTCTCCTCCAAGTAAAACTAAAGATCCCTTTACTAATCCGCCACCTAGAACTCTATCTAATTCATTAAATCCTGTATGCGTTCTTATAGTTTCTTTTGCTTCATAAGAATTTAATGCTTGTGGAGTAGCTATTTTTCCATCAGATTGTGAAATACCTTTGCTTTTAGTTTCTACAACCTTTTGCTCATAAAAACTATTCCAACTATTACAAGCTGGACATTTTCCTAACCATTTACTTGATTCATAACCACATTCGTTACATACAAAAACCGTTTTACTCTTAGCCATGTACATTGGGGACGTTTCCTTTGCGTAAAAAAATTCGCATTGGGGACACATCTCCTCCTCCTTCCTTTATTTTTCCATTATTTTTTGTACCAATCTTTTATTCATTCCGAGTACTCTTGAGATTTGAACTTTTGATACTCCCTTTAAAATATTTAACTCTCTTATTTTTTCATTTCTTACTTCGATACTATATTTAAAAATCTCACTTATATTTTTTATATCTAAAATTTTTTCAATTTTATTTTTTACATCTATATCTGTTAATTTATTTTCTAATTCGTATTCATATTCTTCATTTATCTCTTCTTCTAACACATTATGAAAACTTTTCAAATTTTCTATTGCTTCTTGCCTGGTATTTCCGAAATAATGATAATAACATTTTTATGCTTATTATTTTTTCGCCATTAATATATTCTTTAAAACTACTCCATTTATATTTGTCAACCGTTGAAATTTTTGCTTTTACTGGGTTTTGGTGAATATATCTACAAACTTGCATTAGATATTCTCTTGTTTCGACTTCTTTGCTTAAAAATCTGTTTTGAAATAAATGACCAGTTTTCTCATATTTCTTAGAGAAATACGCTGAATATGCAACCTCCAAACTTTGCATAATTTTAGATAATATATTATTTTTATCATAAATTACTAAATGCACATGATTTGTCATTAAACAATATGCATATAATTCACATCCATATTTTTCTTTTGTATTTTTAAATTCTTTAATAAGCTTTTTGTAATCTTGTTCATCAAAAAAGATGTCTTGTTTATCATTTCCTCTTAGAATAACATGATATACTTTTGTTTTACTTACTTTTCTTGCCATACGGGGCATAACAACTCTCCTTCCTCTCTTTTAATATTTTCTAGTTATTCCCCATATTTTTATCCCTTATAAGCATAAAAAGTATAGCATAAATAAAAATATTTTGCTATACTTTTTTACTAATTTACTAAATTAAACTTTAAAGATGTGTCCCTAATACGAATTTTTTTACGCAAAGGAAACGTCCCCAACGCGAAATTAATCTTTTTTTCTAAATGAAATTTCTTGGAATAAAAAGTCATGTACTTTTTCCCATGTGATTTCTTGGTGTAAGAAGTCATTTATTTCATCTTCAACTTTTTGTTGATATGGTGTTAATTCTACTTTGATTTCTTTATTCCAATCAATGTCTTGTAACCAGAATGCTTTGAATTTGCTCCAGAATCCTGTTTTTACTGGTAAGTTTGTATTTCTTATTGTTCCAGCATTTTCAATATTTTCAACATCTGTATTTGTATTTATATTTTGCTCTCCATTGTTGTTAAATTCAACTCCTCCAAATACTCCTGTTACTTTATTTTCTTCACCTAAATCTGCCATTTTTCTTCCTCCTTTGTGTTTTTATACACTTTCATTACATTATTTATACTATACTTTTTCCATTTTATCAAGATGTTTTACTACATTTTCATATTAAATGTTTGTTACACAATTATTACAGGATTGTTACATACTTACATTTCTGCCAATATATGGTCTTGTTTTGCTTCTATACATTTTGCTCTTGTTATCGTATTTTCTATTATCTTATCTTCTACTTTTTCATCCTTTTTGTTATCTTTAACTTCACAAAATGCTAATATATAATTTTTAGTATGTCCTCTATAAAAACCTTCTTTTTCTTCTTCCCACAATACCTCTACTTCTTTTCCTACATACATTTCATTATATTCTTTCTCATTTTTATTACATAATTCTATTAATTTTTGACTTCTTTCTTCCTTTTTATTTCCATCAATTTGCCCCTTCATCACTGCTGCCTTTGTTCCTTTTCTTTGTGAATATTTAAACACATGCATTTTGTAGAATTTTATTTCTTTTAAGAATTGATATGTTTTATTAAATTCTTCTTCTGTTTCTTGTGGGAATCCTACTATTATGTCTGTTGTTAAATTTACATCTTTATAGTTTTTTCTTAATAAATTCACTATATTTCTAAACTCTTCTGTTGTATATCTTCTGTTCATTCTTTTTAATGTTTCATCACATCCACTTTGTAATGATAAATGAAAATGATGGCAGATTTTTTCTAATTCTACTAATCTATTTACAAATTCTTCAGTTATTAGTAATGGCTCTAATGAGCCTAATCTTATTCTCTCTATTCCTTCTATTTTATTTATTTCTTCTAACAAGTCTATTAACTTATAATCTTCTTTAAAATCTTTTCCATATGACGCTATATGTATTCCTGTTATTACTACTTCTTTTATGCCTTCTTCTGCAATTTTTTTTATTTCAGATATTATCGCATCTGGTTTTCTGCTTCTTACTCTTCCTCTTGCATATGGAATTATACAATATGAGCAAAATCTATCACATCCATCTTGTACTTTTATTACTGCTCTTGTTTTTTCAGTATAAATCACATCTCCAAATTCCACAAATTCTTTTTGATGCATTACATCTTCCACTTCTAATTCTTTTTGTTTACTTTTTTCAAATTCTTCTACAAATTCGACTATTTCCTTTTTTTCATTATTCCCAAGAATCAAATCTACTTCTTCTATCTTCTCTAATTCACTTTTTGCAACTTGAGCATAACATCCACATGCTACTATTACTCCATCTTTATTTAGTTCTTTTACTTTCCTTAGCATTTGTCTTGATTTCCTATCTGACATATTTGTTACAGTACATGTATTTATTACATAAATATCCGCAAACTTTGTATGTTCTACTACTTCGTAACCTTTTTCTATAAATTTTTGAGACATTGCATTTGTTTCATATTGATTTACTTTACAACCTAATGTTATAAATGCTACTTTCTTCATTTTCTACTCCTTCTATAAACAGTATGTCGCATAGTAATTCCCTATGCGACATCTTTATTTTGTCTTTTTTATCTTCTTGTTCTTCCATCTAAAGCATCTAAATTATCTAATGCTTTTCCTGTTCCTAATGCTACACATGATACTGTGTCTTGTGCTATCATTACATTTATTCCTGTTTTTTCTTGTAATAATTTATCTAATCCATCAAGCAAAGCTCCTCCACCTGTCATATATATTCCCTTATCACTTATATCTGCGGCAAGCTCTGGTGGCGTTCTTTCTAATACTCCATGTACCGCTTCTACAATCATCATCGCTGGTTCTATCAACGCTTCTAACATCTCACTTGATTTTATCGTTACTGTGTTTGGAAGTCCTGTTCCTAAATCTCTTCCTCTTATTTGCATTTCTGTATCTTGGATTTTTGGATAAACACAACCTATATTTATTTTTAAATCTTCTGCTGTTCTTTCTCCAATTATTATATTATGTTTTTTCTTTATATATTTTACTATCGCTTCATCAAATTTATCTCCTGCAACTTTTAAAGATGTACTTACAACTGAACCACCTAATGATATTACGGCTATATCTGTTGTTCCTCCACCAATATCTACTACCATATTACCACATGCTTTTGATATATCGATTCCAGCCCCTATTGCTGCTGCTATTGGTTCTTCTATTAAATATACTTTTCTTGCTCCCGCCTGTGATGCTGCATCTATTACTGCTTTTTTTTCTACTTCCGTTACTTGTGATGGAATACATATCATTATTCTTGGCGCAAAGATAAATTTTCCACATACTTTATTTATAAAGTATTTAAGCATTTTTTCAGTTACTGTATAATCTGATATCACACCATCTCTTAATGGTCTTGTTGCTACTATGTTTCCTGGAGTTCTACCAAGCATTCTCCTTGCTTCTTGTCCTACAGCTAAAACATCTCCTGTTGTGTTATCTACTGCTACAACAGAAGGTTCTCTTAGCACTATTCCTTTACCTTTTACATAAGCAATAACAGTTGCTGTTCCTAAATCAATACCTATATCTTGTCCAAAGCCTAATTTAAACATGATTTACCATCCTTACTCTTCCTTTATTTCTGTTTCGTTACAAATTCTTTACAATTATATTACATTTTTATAGTTTTATCAACCCTTTTAATTGATTTTTTTGTTTTTTTATATTATAATATTTATGTCTTTAAATCAAGTTTTTTAAAGATAATTTTTTGTAAAATTTTAGGAGTTTTTTATGATTGATACTTTTATCTTTACTTCAAATAGCGAAAGTAAGACAAAACAATTTGCAAAAGAATTTGCATCTAAATTAGATAAAAACGCTGTGGTAGTTTTAACAGGTGAACTTCGGTTCTGGTAAGACTAAGTTTGTGGAAGGCTTTTTATCTTACTTTGGACTAGAAAATGAAATTTCTAGCCCTACTTTTACTATTGTTAATGAATACCAAAATGAAAAAGCAACTATTTACCATTTTGATGTTTATAGACTTTCTGATTCTTCAGAATTCTATGAAATTGGCGGAGATGAATATTTCGATAAAGGTATTTGCTTAATTGAATGGGGCGAATTAATTGAAGATGCTCTACCTAAAAATTATATTCACATAACTATAAGTAAAGATAATGATGATGATAATAAAAGGAGGATTTCAATTGAAAATATTGAGTATTGATACTTCTAGTAATGTTTGTGGTGTTTCTATTTTAGAAGATACTAACTTAATTTGTAAATTAGATGCAATTAGCATAAATAGTCATTCTCAAACTTTAATGCCTATGATTAATGATGCTTTAAACAAAGCTAAACTTACTATAGTTGATATTAATTTAATTGTTTGTGATATTGGCCCTGGTTCCTTTACAGGAATTAGAATCGGTACTGCAACAGTTAAAGCCTTCAGAGATAGCAAAAATATAGATGTAGTTGGTATTACTTCTTTAGAATGTTTAGCAAGACAAATAAGTGATGAATTACCTAACAATTCACTAATCTGCTCTATGATTGATTGTAAAAATGATAATTGTTATTTTGCTTTATATCAAAAAACTAATGATGGATTAGATGTATTAATTACACCTTCTGCAGAAAGTGTTAAGGTAGCCTCATCTATTTTAGATACTTATATAGAAGATAGTAGCGAAACTGGTAACATTTACTTTATTGGCGATGCATCAACAAATTATAAATCAGATATTGAAAAAATGATTCCTTATGCTTATTTTTCTAATCCAAAGCAGAATCTTTTAAACTCTTACTATTTAGGACTTTCTGGACTTGATTTTTACAATTCTGGAATTGAAGCAATGACTTCCGATAGACAGTTAAATAATATTTTACCACTATATTTAAAAAAGCCACAAGCACAAAGACAACTAGAAGAAAAAGAAAAGGAGATAAAATTTTAATATATGAATTTAAATGTTGATTACATGAATATATCTAATTTAGAACAAATAAGAGATATTTTAAATACTGATTTTGATGATTTTTGGAATTACTCTGTTTTAAAAAATGAACTTAATTCTAAAAATTCTACTTACTTTGTTGTAAAAAACGAAGAAAATGAAATTTTAGGTTTTGCTGGAATAAAAATCATTTTAGATGAAGTAGAAATCATGAATATCGCTACAAAAAAAGATTGTAGAAATCAAGGTATTGGAAAACTGCTTTTAGATAGAATAATATTAGAAGCTAAAAATAAAAATATAAGAAAAATAAATTTAGAAGTCAATGAAAATAATTCTATTGCAATTCATCTTTATGAAAAGTTTGGTTTTAATAAAGATGGTGAAAGAAAAAATTATTATAGAGACCAAAATGCAATTCTTATGTCCAAAATTTTAGAGAAGTAGAACTTACTTCTCTATTTTTATTTTAAATCAATCTCTATTTCTCTTTCTTTCTTTAAATTAATTTTACTATATTTTACTTTGCATTCATCAAATAATTTTCTAGATGCTATATTATTATCTGAATCCCAATATTTATCTGATAGATAAATCACTTCTTTTATTCCTGATTGGATAATAAGTTTTGCACATTCATTACAAGGAAATAAATCAACATATATTTTAGCATTTTCTAGATCTTTTTTACTTCCTCTATAATTTAAAATAGCATTTAACTCAGCATGACATACATATGGATATTTTGTTTCTAGATTTTCTCCTTCTCTATCCCAAGGAAAATTATCATCGTTAAATCCATTTGGCGCTCCATTATATCCTATTGATAATATCCTATTATCATTACTTACAATACAAGCTCCTACTTGTGTTGATGGATCTTTACTTCTCATTGCTGATAGTTTTGCAATTGCCATAAAATATTCGTCCCATGATAAATAATCTTTTCTTTTTTCTGTTTTCATATCATTTTCCTTCTTTCAAATATTTTACTAAAACTCTAATCTTCCCATTCGAACTCCCAATCTTCTAATACAACAGTATCACCTTCACAGACTCCCATTTCTCTTAATTTGCTATCAACACCCATATTTCTTAGAGATTTTTGTAAATAATAGAATGATTCATTATCTTCTATATTAATTCTTCCTATTAGTCTTTGTATTGGTTTTCCTGTTACTATAAATACTCCATTTTCTTTCTTTATTTGCCATTTATCTTTATCTTCATCATCTAATGTATATACCTTTTTGTCTTCTACTTCTATTAGTTCTTCTTTTGGAAGTTCTTTTAATACTTTTGCTACATGGTCTATTAATTCTTGTACCCCTTGTTTTGTTGCTGCTGATATTTTAAATAATTCTAATCCTTCTTTTTTAGCTAAGTTATCTACTTCTTTTAATAAACTTTCATCTTGCATTGCATCTATTTTATTTGCTACTATTATTTGTTTTCTTGTAGCTAATTTTTCACTATATTTTTTTAGCTCTTTGTTTATTGTATAGAAATCTTCTACTGGATCTCTTCCTTCAGAACCAGATACGTCTAAAAAGTGTAATAACAATCTTGTCCTTTCAACATGTCTTAAAAATTGTATTCCAAGTCCAACACCTTCACTTGCACCTTCTATTATTCCTGGAATATCTGCTATTACAAAACCATCTCCATTCTTTGTTTTTACAACCCCTAAATTTGGCTCTAGTGTTGTAAAATGGTAATTCGCAATTTTAGGTCTTGCATCTGTTACAACTGATAAAAATGTTGATTTTCCTACGTTTGGAAATCCTAATAGTCCTACATCTGCTAATAATTTTAATTCTAATATAACTTCTTTTTCTTCACCTTTTTCTCCATCTTCCGCAAATCTTGGAACTTGTCTTGTTGAGGTTGCAAAGTGCCTATTTCCTCTTCCTCCTCTTCCTCCTTTTAATACAAGTTCTACTTGGTTTGGTTTAGATAAATCTGCTATTACTTTTCTTGTCTTAGCATCTTTTACAACTGTTCCAATTGGTACTTTTATATATAAATCTTCACCATATTTTCCACTACAGTTGTTTCCGCTTCCATTTTCACCATTCTGAGCTTTATATTTTTTGTTATATCTAAAATCAATTAATGTATTTTTATCTTTATCAACTTGGAAATAGATATTTCCTCCATTTCCACCGTCTCCACCATCAGGTCCTCCTGCTGCTACATATTTTTCTCTATGGAATGCTATTGCTCCATTTCCGCCGTCTCCTGATTTAATTATTATTTTTGTATAATCTGTAAACATATTTACTCCTTTTATTTTTATTTAATTCTAGATGTGTCCCAAACGCGAATTTTTTTGCGCAAAAGAAACGTCCCTATTATGCAAAATAATCTAACTTCATTGCTTTTTTTACTTTTTTCATTGTTGCTTTTGCTACTTCTCTCGCTTTTTTAGTTCCTTCTATTAATATTTTATCTACTTCTTCTGGATGTAGCTCATAATATGCTCTTTTTTCTCTTATTGGTTTTAGTTCATCAGCAATATTTTTTGCAAGTTGTTTTTTACATGCTACACAACCACGTTTTCCTTCTCTACATTCTTTACATACTGCTTCTACTTCTTCAGGTTTACTAAATAATTTATGATAATAAGCTACCATACATATATCAGGATTTCCTAAATCATCTTTTTTTATTCTATTTGGATCTGTTATAGCACTCATTACCTTTTTTGTTATTTCTTCTTCACTATCTGATAAATATATTGCATTTCCTAGTGATTTTCCCATTTTATCATTTCCATCTAAACCTTTTATTCTTTTTTCACTTGATAATACAGCTTGTGGCTCTACTAATACATCTCCATATATACTATTGAATTTTCTTACTATTTCTCTTGTTTGTTCTATTAATGGTAATTGGTCTTCTCCTACTGGTACTAATTCTCCTTCAAATGCTGTTATATCTGCTGCTTGGCTTACAGGATATCCTAAAAATCCATATGTTACACTTTCTCCAAACAAGTCTCTTTTTTGTGCTATTTCTGTTTTTACAGTTGGATTTCTTTGTAATCTTGCTATTGTTACTAAGTTAGAATAGAAAACTGTAAGTTCTGCTGTTTCTGGTATCATTGATTGTATATATATTGTTGTTTTCTTAGGGTCTATTCCACATGATAAGTAATCTATTGCTACCTCTCTTACATTTTTTCTTACTTTTTCTGGATTATTAAAGTTATCTGTTAATGCTTGAACATCGGCAATTAAAATATATGGATCATATAATCCACTTTCTTGCATTTCTACTCTCTTTTTTATTGAACCAAAGTAATGTCCTATATGTAATCTTCCTGTTGGTCTATCTCCTGTTAATATTCTCTTTTTCTCCATATCGCTTTTCCCTCTTCTCTTTTCTTTCTTCTCTCTTTGGCTATTATACTATATTTTCCTTATTTTTACAACCTTTATTATTAAATTATACTATTATATTATACTATATTCTATTTACATTATTTGTTATTCATTTTTAATTTATTTTACGCAAAAGAAGGAGGAGAGCATTGCCTCTCCTCCTCTTAAAGCTTACTTCAGGATAATCATCCCTCCGTACGGCTCCAAATAGTTCTGGTCCGTGTTCGCATTCAAAGTGAATGTCTCCACCTCACCCTTGAAGTCTTCAGGCACATCAACATATCGTCTCTGCTTGCCTCTGTTAACTGCAACAAACACAGAGTTTGTCTCATTTCTCCTTTCGAAGATGAGGACATCCTGGTCTGCATACAGAACTTCAAAGCTGCTCCCTGCTCCATGATAGAGCTTCCTAAACTTACCAATTTCTTGGTAGAAGCTAAGGAGTTCTCTGTCTTGTTCTTCCTCATTCCAAGGGAAGCACTTTCGGTTGAACGGATCCTTGAATCCGTGAAGACCTACTTCTGTCCCATAGAACGTACAAGGAATTCCTGGCAGGAAGTATTGCAAGATGACAGTCACCTTGAGCCTTCTTGTTGCTAGGTCATATTCTTCCTTTCCGAGTTTGTCGTTATCAAACTCAAATTGTCTGAAGTCATCGGTGAGAAACTCACCTCTACCGTTCCTTACGACATGCCACCTTGAGCCTTCCTTATCGATTTCCCAGATTCTGTCCGGCTCATCTCTAACGCACTTAAGTGAGAGAATTGTGATTGCCCTCATCATATCATGCGTATCAAGAGAGTTGAACATTGTATCGATGGTTTTCTTAGGATAGCTCTCAAGCACATCGTAAATCTTACCGACAAAATCGAAACCCCTTCCAAATGCAACAAACTTCAGAATTGCATCTGTAAAAGGATAGTTCGTTGGGCAATCCAAACCCTTACCCAAGATTCCAATCGGAACCTTGTGCCAATATTCACCCAAAATCAGGTGCTTACCATACTGGTTTGCACGATTCCGGATTCCCTCCAACACAAAGGGCTGAAGTTCACTTGCAAGATCAAGCCTAAAGCCATCAACATACGGTGCAAATTTTGCAACCACACCGTTTTCGCCATAGACATAATCCTGATACCCCTTACTGTTCTGGTTGAAGATTGGCATATCAGTAAAGATTCCATACCAGCAGATATAGCTGTTTCCGTTGATATAGAACCAATCCCGATACTGGGAGTTCGGATTACTCATTGCCTCCTTGAAGATTGAATTATCACTACTGCAGTGATTGAAAGCAATGTCTAGGATGATGTGCATCCCCATCTCATTTGCCTTCTTGTGCAGCTTGTCCAAATCCTCAAAAGTGCCGGCATCTGGATCAATCTCCATGTGATTGGTAGAAGCATACCTTTCATACCTATACAGACTCTCGTTGATAGGAGAAAGATACACAATGTCAACAGATAAACTCTTGAGATATTCCAACTTCTCGTAGATTCCTTCTATGTTTCCACAGAAGAAGTCGTTGTTGTGGAATTGTCCACTGCTGTTTCTATTCCAATCAGGGAAATCTCCCCAAACTCGATACTTACGTCCTTGTTGTTTTCCTTGGGCCTTACCTCCCTTACAAAATCTGTCTATAAAGACTTGATACGCAATTGCATCTTGCGACCACTTTGGAACTTCGAATCCTTGCTGGATTACTAGCTCCCTCCAATAGGGAGATTCGTCCCATGGATACATAAGTGCAGGCTGATTCGTCTTACGACTAATCTTGATAGCCTTTGCTTCGCCATTAATCTCCAAAGAAAAGAAGAAGAAATAATTACCAAGCCTATCAAACTGTACCTCAGTACAGTACATGCTAATACCATCATTTTCTTCTTCTTTCTTCATTTGTTTGACAATGGAAGGACTCTCTCCGTACTGGTTAAACACAACCTGTACGTTCCCAATCCACCCAAATGTATTTGAGATTTCCAGCGTTACCCGAAACGTTTTTCCAACTTCCACCTCCTGAGTAGGAGATGTCATAACCCGAATAAGTTCGTCCATCATGTCTCCTTTCTATATTGTGCGACCCGAACTATTTCTAACCTTTAACAAACAAGGCTATACCTAAAATGTACTACATTTAATACCTATTGTCAACGAAAATTCGAGAACAAATGTGAAAATTAAAATTTTCACTCTAGGCATTAATTAAAATTAGTGCCTAGTTTTTTTATAAAGATGTTGTTTTTAAGTTTCCACCTAAATTTTTAGGCAACCCTTTTCTTTAATGGTCGTTGTTCTCGGCCAATATCCATCGCTATTTCTAGGTTTGGACTAAAGATTTCTTTTATATATTTTCGTAAAATGTTTAAACTCCCATTTATATCTGCATTTATTATTTTTCCACTATTTGTTTTGAATAATCCTCTTGTTATTCTTCTTTTCTTGTTATAATATTTTCTGTTTATTTCTTCTTTATCTATACTACTTACTCCTGATGTATATTCTTCTCCTATTCTTTCTACTTCTATTCCTTCTAGTTTTGCTTTATATTCTATTTTATTTACTAAATTTTGCAACGGTATTTCTACAAATCTTTTATTGTTTTTCATATTCTGTTTTATATTTTTTATATTTCCTATTACTATTGTACTACAAGCATTTTCTTTTGCATAATTTATTATCATTCTACTTGCTTTATGCATATATGTATTTGTGTAATTTCTTCTTTGCTCATATAATTTATTTATCTTTTTAGTATTCTTAAAATCTTTACTTCCTGTCATTTTCATTTGTATTCCTTGTAATCTTGATATTTCTTTATTTATATAGCCTATCTTTGATTTTATTCTTTCTCCTGCTATTATTAATGTTTTATCATTATTCATATTTGTACATGCTGCTAGATTATCTATTCCTAAATCTATTGCCATTATATTTGAACCTACTTCTATTTCTTTTTCTTCTTTTTCGTATATTATATACATTTTGCATTTTCCATCTACTATATTCCCTATCTTTATCATTTTTATGCTTTCTAAATTTATTAGCTTTTCTAATTTCTTTGGTATTAGAAAATTTAAACTTTTTACTTTAAATTTTTTCTGCATTTCTTTTGATATTGATAGTTTTATCTCTCTTCCTTCAACCCTTATTGCATAATTGGTAAATGTTATTTGTATTTTTCCATTATTCTTATATCTTGGCATTTGTGGTTTCTCTTTTATATCTTCATTTCCTTCTTCATACATTTCTTTTAATGCTAAATATGATTTATGGTCTCTTATACAATTTAATATTATTTGCTGTAATGTATGTGAATGTAAATACTTTGAATGCCAATTTTCTTTTCTATAATTTTTATATATTTTGCTACTATCTTCATTTACTTTTTTTATTTTACTTACATCTACTTTTCCTTCTCTTATTTCATAATTAAATGTATTATATACTTTACTACAATGCCATTTTATTTCTCTTATTATTTTTTCTTGTGTTTCATTTAGTTTAAAATCACATACAAATGTTAGTTTCACTTTTCACCTCCAATCGTTTTATTATTTATATCATACAAAACAAATTTTCGCAAGTGTTTTTTAGTAAAATTTTGTTTTTTATTTAAATTTAAAACAAATTGCTTTACTTTCCTAATATACAAAAAAATAGAAGAATTGACAATTAATTCTCCTATTTTATATTTTTAATTTCTATTCTTCAAATCATTAAATCTATCTTTATATTGATTTAATTTTATTTCAAAATCTTGTTTACTTCTCTTTATTACTGTTTGTAATATTAATCCTCCAAAGAATGATTGTATACTGCATATAAAGAAAAATACACTAGCTACAAAAGATGGCATCTTTGGTACTAATCCCGTTCTAACATAGTCTATTAACACTGGTATTAAGAATCCTAGTCCTATTAAAGCAAGTATTACCGCCACCCATGTAAAAAATGAAAATGGTCTATAGTTCTTATATAATGTAATTATTGTTTTTATTACCTTCATTCCATCTGTATATGTATTTAGTTTTGATTCGCTTCCTTCTGGTCTATCTCTATATTCTATTACTACATTCTCTACATTCATGTTTTTATCTAATGCATGTATTGTCATCTCTGTTTCTATTTCAAATCCTTTTGATAATACTGGGAATGTTTTTACAAATTCATAACTAAATGCTCTATATCCTGTCATTACATCTCTTATGTCACTTTTATATATCATATTTATTAGTTTTCTAACTGTTACATTTCCAATATTATGAAATGGTCTTTTGTTTTCTGTAAAATATGTTGATGATAATCTATCTCCTACTACCATATCTGCATTTCTTTCTAATACTGCATTGCACATTTCTTTTGCATAGTCTGCTGGATATGTATCATCTCCATCTGTCATAATATAGCACTCTGCATCTATATCACGAAACATACTTCTTATTACATTTCCTTTTCCTTGTCTTCTTTCGTATCTAACTACTGCACCTGCTTTTCTTGCTATTTCATCTGTTCCATCTTTTGAATTATTATCATATACATATATTGTTGCTTCTGGTAGTTCTTTCTTAAAATCTTCTACTACCTTTTTTATTGTTTTACTTTCATTATAACATGGTATTAATACTGCTATTTTATCCATCCTTTTTACCTTCCTTTATATTATTTTCCTTTTTTATTCTCCTTCTAAATTTTCCTCTTCCTTCTTAGTCCTAAATGCAAAGAATTTGCTGATAAAGAAGTTTAAAATAATAACTATTATTGTTAAAGCTGCCTTTGTAATAATATATGGTATTGGCAATTTAAACAATATAATTCCTCCTACAAATTCTATTACCATAGTAAAAGCTCTTCCTAGCATAAACTTACAAAATTCGAAAAATTTTTCTTTTCTTGTTTCTGCTTCAGAATGAAATACCATATCTTTATTTGTAAAATATGCAACTAAAACAGCCAACACTATTGCTATAAAATTTGATACATTTTCATCAACATGTAGTAAAGTATTTAAAATAAAGAAACTCCCTAAATTAACTACAGTTGTTAGTACTCCAAATATAGCATATAAAATTAAATCTTTATATTCTAAACATAATCCTTTTATTGTTTTCATTTTTATATTTTTAAAATCTACATCTTTCAATTTTATTTTTTCTATATTATTCTCATTATTTTCTAATTTTTCTTCTTTCATTTTCTCTGGTCCTTCTATCCTTTTTATTTCTTCTCTTTTACTTTTTCTATAAAGTAACGATTCTATTCCTAGTACAGCAATTATAACATAAAATGTTGAATATAAATATAAATATCTTGCTCTAGCTTCAAATAGTAATGTAAATAATGTCAATCCTATTAAACTAAAAAAAACTACTGAAATATTTTTATCAAACTTATTTAGTATAGCACATATAAATACAAATACTAATATAAATATCCATATAAATTGCATGATATCTGTAAATATATAAAATAAACTGCCATCATTATAATAGAAATTCTTCATGATATTTGCTAATCTATCATCTTTATTATTAACTATATCATAAAATCCGCCTTCTCTTCCCCATGCTAATGTTCCATCATTATAGTTAACTAAAATCTTTTTAGTATAAAACTCGGCTAAATCTTTAGCAGACATTGACTTTAGTCTTTCTAAAAACACTTGTTTATTATATGCTATTCTTTCTTCATAACTATTTTGACTAATAGAATTTACTACATCATCACCATTATAAGCTCCTGTAGTTTCTTCATTTATTCCCATCATTAGATAATGATAAAAAGATATTTCATATTTTTTTTCTGGTTCATAGTTTGTAACCTTTGATAATCCGAATTTAAGTAAAAATACTAAAACCATTCCTATCAATACAAATATTATATTTTTAACAACCTTTTTAGCTCTTTGGATTCTATTTTCCTTTATTTTTATCTTAGTTAATAATCTAAAAGCTTCTATTATTGCTATTGCTATCAATACAATAATAACAGTTGGCTTTATTAAATATCCCAAATAACTACATAATCCAATTAGTAAATAATTATATAACTTCTTGTCCTTTTTAGTGTAATTGTATAATACTGCTATTGGAAACATTATAGAATATGTATCAGAATATGGCACAAGAAGCCAAGGTGATACACCAATAAATGCCATAAATCCAATCATACCTATAATTTTAAATATTTTCTTATCTGTAAAATTTCCTATTGTTTTTACTGTTAATATTCCAGCTATATCTACTAAAATTGTTCCTATAATAACTAATGCTCCATAAACATATTTTTCTTGGAAAAATATCATTACCATTTTTCCTATTACGCAAAATACATTTGCTAAAAATAGGTTATTAGGATATATACTAAAATATGGATAAGAGCCTATATATGCATGATTATCAAACACACCTGTTTCTAAAAAACTTCTTACTGTTCCTATTACATGTTCTAAATCCCATTTTGTTTCAAAATACAAATTTCTTATCATTAATGCTTGAAATATAATTAGTAATATAAACAAAATTACTATTATTAAAGTAGATTTACTTTCAATTTTTGAGATTATCTTTTGTACTTTATCTTGTTTATTTTTTAACAACTTTTTTAAAGCAAACAAGATTCCAATTATAAAAAATACTACTAAAAAGAAAATATAGTTATTTAATTTAACATCATTTCTATAATTATATTCTACTCTTGTGTCTACAAAAAGCATTATTAGTAAAATAAATGCAAACATTATAATTGACATGAATTTTACAGTTTTATTTATGAAATCTTTATTTAATGTAAGTTTTTTTAGCATATCTTTTTCCTTTTACTTTTTAATATTTATTTTCTTATCAATTATATATTGAGGTCTTTGTTTTGTTTCATCATATATTCTTCCAATATATTCTGACATTATCCAAATTGAAAGTAGTTGTACTCCTGCAAAGAATGTAATTGCTACCATCATAGATGTCCAACCTGCAGATAAATCATTTAATTTGAATATATATGATACTAATGCATAAATTAATATAAGTACAGAAATTACAATAGATAAAATTCCCAATGCTCCTACTAATTTCAATGGTTTTGTAGAGAAGCTTATAATTCCATCTGATGCAAGTTTCAACATTTTCTTTAATGGATATTTAGTCTTTCCTGCAAAACGTTCTTGTCTTTCATATTCATAAGGCATTTGTTTAAATCCTACCCAACTAAATAATCCTCTTAAGAATTTATTATGTTCAGGCATGCTATTTACTACGTCAACTACTTTTCTATCTACTAGACGAAAATCACCTGTATCTTTTGGTATTTCTACATCTGATAAAGCATTTAAAGTTTTATAGAACATTTTGGCTGTAAATAATTTAAATGCTGATTCTCCCTTTCTAGTTTTTCTTTTTCCATATATTACTTCATTTCCTTCTTCCCAATATTTAAGCATATCAGGTATTAACTCAGGAGGATCTTGTAAGTCAGCATCTATAATTATAATCGCATCTCCTGTTACTTCTTTTAATCCTGCTGTTACTGCTGCTTGATGTCCAAAGTTTCTTGAAAAAGATATTACTTTTACATGTTCATCTTTTGAAGCAATTGACTCTAATATCTCTAATGTTTTGTCTTTGCTTCCATCGTTTATAAAGATTATTTCATAATCATAATTTTCTAAACCTTTTAATATCTTTTGTACTCTTTCATAACATTCATTTGCAACTTCTTCTTCATAATACATAGGTATTACTAATGATACTTTCTTTTTTTCCATTTTCTATTCCTCCATTAATTTTGTTTTTCTTTTAATAATTTTACTTCTTTTTTGTTTTTTAATTTATCTTTTATCTTTTGAATAATTATATCAATTCCAACTACTGCTACTGGAATTAAGATAATTATATAAGGAATTATATATCTAGACTTTGCTTCCCATAGAATGTGAAAACCAAATCCTCCTAAAAAGGTTAAAATCAGTAATAATATTTCTTTATCTAATTTCTTTCTATTTGCAAATACAGCTATTGCTGCTCCTATAAAGATTATATAAGTTAAAGCTTTTTGATAAACTTTGCTTAATTCATAAAATCTACCATTTAATACATGATTTGCTACAAAATGTTCTTCTATATTTACTTCTTGTGGATATTTAGTATTATAAAATCCATATTCTAAAGTAGGTTCAGCCCAAGTTGTAATTATCTTCTTAGTATAAAATTTAGCTGTATATATTGGGTTTTGCAGTAAATATTTTACTCTTTCTGTAAGATTATTTTTAACATCTTCTCCTAGTTCTTCTGCTTTTTCTTTTTCATCATTCATTAAGTGATATACTGTATCTCCCATTTGGTTATTATACCAACCATTTCCATAATCACCTTCACTCATTCCCATATATAAATATGGAACTGTTGAAAATGATTTTTCACTAGGTAAATTATATTTTCTTGTATATGCACTTTTTATAAAACTACTAGGTATCATTATCATTAAAACTAATAATGTTAAAACACCTATTCCTTTAATTGTTTCTTTCTTATTCTTTTTATCAAGTATATTTATAAACCAATAAATTCCTATTGCTATTGCAAAAATAAAATAATTCATTCTAAATAAACATGCAATTGAAATAGATATTGCAGTAAATACTGCATTTTTTATTTTATCTTTTTTTTCATATTTCATTACAAAATATATTGCCCATACTGCAAATGCTAGTCCTATAAAGTCTCCATAGACAAATGTTGCAAGCATTATAATTGGTATAAATGTTAAACTAAGTATCCAAAATAAAATTTTATTACATTTATGTTCTTCACTTATTCTTTTTGTTATGAAATATAGTCCTAATATTGTTAATACATTACATATTACATTTAAATACTCAAATATTGCAAAGCTTGTTGTATTAAATATTTTAAATAGCATTACCATTATCGCTACTAATGGTATTTGTTGGCTATAATATGCCATATAATTTGTACAATATTCCGATAGTCCATTTTCATTTATTATCTCTTTTGCTATTACTATTAATTGTTCAGAATCTGCATATGGAGTTGCAACTGATTGTGATATCCACACAATTTGGACTATTGCATACAGTATTAAAATAAGTATAATAAATCCTATTTTTACTTTCTTTCTTACTTTTATCTTTTCTAATCCATAGCTTACACCAATTATTAATCCTGCAATTACAAAACTTGTAAATAGCTTAAATATTCCATAATACTCTATACTTGAAACTTCATTATTAGCTATTTGATTTATATATACTATATTTAAGATTCCAACAATCAGCATCGCTATTAATGCTAGAAAGTACATTATTCTTTTAATCCATTTGCTTACCATTTATTTTCCCCTTTTAAGTATTTCTATTCTCTAAATAAGTCTCCTACTGGTTGTTCAGTATGTATTCTCTTTATTACTTCTGCAAATAATGGTGCAATAGATAGCACTTTTATTTTATCTATTTGTTTTTCCTTTGTTAATGGAATTGTATTTGTTACAACTAATTCTTTTATCTCCGAATTTTGTATTCTTTCTATTGCTGGTCCTGATAAAACAGCATGTGTACAACCTGCATATATCGCTTTTGCTCCAAATTTATTTAAAACTTTTACTGTTTCCATCATAGAACCCGCTGTGTCTATCTCATCATCAAAGATGATAGCATTTTTATCTTTAACATCACCTATAATTGTACTTGCTATCGCTCTATCATCATTTCCTTCTCTTCTCTTATCCACTAAAGCTATTGGACAATTAAAGTATTCTGAATATTTATATGCTTTTTTAGAACTTCCTGCATCTGTTGCTACAATTACCATATTATCTAAGTTCTTAGATTTGAAATAATCTTCTAATATATATTCTCCTGTTAGTCTGTCGCAATTTATATTGAAATATGCTTGTATTGCAGGGTTGTGTAAATCACAAGTAATTACTCTTGTTGCTCCTGCTGCTTCTATTATTTCTGCCATTAATTTTGCTGTAATTGGAACTCTAGGTTGGTCTTTCTTATCTGACCTTGAATATGGGAAATATGGTAAAACTACATTTATGTTTTTGGCTGATGCTCTTTTTATTGCATCTATTGTAATTAATAACTCCATTATTCTTTCATTTACTGGTGGCTGTGTTGTTTGTATTACATATATATCTTTTTCTCTAACTGTTTCTAGAATTTGCACAAAGTTATTGTCATTTTTAAATTTCATATGACTAATTTTTCCTACTTCAATTCCTAAACAATCACAAATCTCCTTTGTAAAGTTTTCTGCTGTAGGACAAGCAAAAACTTTAATTTTTTCCAAATTCTTTTTTTCTTCCATATTTTCTCCCTTCCAAATAAAGCAACTTAAGGTTCCTTACAAATAAGGACCATAAGTTGCCTTAATTTTTATAATTCTTCTGCAAATCCTTTTTGTAGCTTTTTAAATATAAAATATCCTACTATAGTTAATACTATTGAAATTCCTAACAATATAAGAAGCATTTTCATATTTGGCATTTGGTGATAATAGAAAATATCTCTATATCCATTTATTAAATGTGTCATTGGATTTAAGTTTACGAGTACCTGAAGTGCATGTGGTAATTGTTGTATATTATATACTATTGGTGTTGCATAAAATGCTGCCATTAAAACAACTCCTATAATATGTTCTAAGTCTCTAAAGTATACTGTTACTGACGATACAATAAAACCTATTCCTAATAACAAAATATATTGTATAAGCAATATAAATGGATATAATACTATATACCATGATAGTCCTACACCTGAAAAAATAACAAATGCTAAAATTATTATTGTAGATATTACAAAATTTACCGCTCCACTTGTTACTACTGATATTGGCAAAATTTCTCTTGGAAAATATACTTTCTTTATAATATCACTATTTCCTATAACAGTAAAAGCTGCTTGTGATATTGCTGTTGTAAAGTATGTCCAAGGTATTAAGGCAACACATATATATATTGGATATGTTTCATCTCCACCTGCAAGTAATGCTCCAAATATTACAGAATATACAAGTAATTGCAAAAGTGGATTTAAAAATGACCACAAAATTCCTAAAAATGAATTTTTATATCTTCCTCTTATTTCTTTTTTTACATTTGTTTTTAATAACTCTCTATAATTATAAATCTTTTTAAATATATTCATTCTTCTCTCCTCAACTTTGTTGTTACATAGTTTCTTTTAGATATTCATCTACTACTTCATCTGTATTTCCATCCATTCTAACTACTCCATTAGAAAGCCATACAGCTCTATCACATAGATTTTTTACAGAATCCATACTATGCGTAACAAATACCATTGTTTTTCCTTCTTTTTTTAGTTCTCTCATTTTATTAAAACATTTTTCTTGGAAATGTTGGTCTCCAACTGATAAGATTTCATCAATTAGTAATATATCAGCATCTACGTTAATTGCAACTGAAAATGCTAGACGCATATACATTCCTGATGAATATGTTCTTACTGGGTTATCTATAAAATCTTGTAATTCTGAAAACTCTATTATTTTGTCAAGCCTTTCATCTATTTCTTTTCTTGTTAATCCAAAAATAGATGAGTTAAAATATATATTTTCTCTACCTGAAAAGTCAGGGTGGAAACCAGCACCTAATTCTAGTAATGATGTTAATTTTCCTTTAGTTTCTATCGTTCCTTTATTGGGAAAAATAATTTGTGTCATTAATTTTAAAAGTGTTGATTTTCCACTTCCGTTAACACCTATTAAAGCTACTGTTTCACCTTTTTTTATATCTAGATTTATATCTTTTAAAACTTCTCTTTTTTCTTTTCTTTTATTTCTCATCCAAAATAAAGCTCTTTCTTTTAATGTATTTGCTCTATCGTAATAAATATTAAAACTTTTATATACGTGATCTACTTTTATTGCTATATTATCTTCATTTTCCTTCATTTCTTAACTCCTTTTGTGAAATTAATTCGTTGTAATTATATCATAAATTCCCCTCTTGTCAATTCTTTGAAATTTAAATATATTTATTTTTTATTTTATAATGCTATTTATATTCATAAGCTAAGTAAAGAAAAGACTAGGTCTAGCCCACCTAGTCTTTTTATTTAAAAACTTCAAGTTTATTTGCTTAAGCTAAAACTATTATAGATTATTACTCGTCATATGTCAATTTTTTGAATTTATATTTTGGATAGAAAAATTTATAAACCGGATTTTTTGATTTTTTCGTTCTATAAAAATTTATAGCACGGATTTTCTCAATTTTCCGTGCTATAAATTTTTGTACAACAACTTTTTTCTATTTTCCGTTTTATAATTTTCACTTTAAAAACAAATCAATATATTTTTGAAAAGCAAATACTTGATTTCTACTATATCCAGTTGTCTCTATAATAATATTCTTCTCTTTTAATGCGTTAATGCACACATTTAAAGTTGTTGGTTTTATGTCTATTAACTCTAATATTTTCTTTCTTGAAACAATTGGCTCATCATATAGTACATCTAATACTTTTTTTGCATTTTCTGGTTTTACTGGTAAATCCATTATAACTTTATCCATTTCTTTTGTAAGTTCAACTACATTCCTAAATTTTTCTTTTGCTGTTTCTGAAGTTTCTATAACTGCTTCTAAAAAGAATTTAATCCATTCTATCATATCATTATAAATTCTTACTCTTGTTAACATATCATAATATGTATCTTTATTTCTTTCAATATAATCAGAAATATATAAACAAGATTTATCTAACATTCCCTTACTTTGAATATATAATGGTATAAGTAGTCTTCCTATTCTTCCATTACCATCTAAAAATGGATGTATTGATTCAAACTGATAATGTAAAATGGCTATTTTTATTAAGTCTGGTGTGTCTATTTCTTCATTATTTATAAATTTTTCAAAATCAGTCAAACATTCTGCAATTTCTGTATGTGGTGGTGGAACATATACTGCATTACTTGGTCTACTTCCTCCAATCCAGTTTTGTGAAGTTCTAAATTCCCCTGGTGTTTTATACTCTCCTCTAACTCCTTGCATTAATATTTTATGTAATTCTCTTATTAATCTAGTGCATACTGGAAATCCATCTTTTATCCTTTTTACACCATAGTTTGTAGCCTTCACATAGTTTTGTACTTCCTCCCAATCATCTCTTTTTTCTGGGTTAATATCTGTTACATCTAGTAAGTCTTCTTCTACTGTAGTTCTTGTACCTTCAATCCTACTTGATTTATTAGCTTCAATTTTCACATGCATTTTAATATATAAATCCACATTTGGTATTAATAATGAATATGCGTTTAACTCTCCAATTTGTCTATTTGCTTCTGCTAATAGTTTATCCAATTTTGTATCATCCCATCCCCAGTTATAGTTTATTTTACTGGGAATAAATGCTTTATAATCTTCCATTTTTACATATTGACCTGATTTATATTCCTCCAACTTCATTTATATCGCCTCCATTCTCATTATCCTATATATTTTCTGTTATTATTTTTTTGTATCATTGTAATTAAACTACGCTAGTTTTTTGTAATTTTTGTCAAATATTTGTTATATGCTTTTTCATGTTTTTGTTACTTGCTTTTTATTAATTACACATCTTTTTATATTAATTTATTTTTTTAGTCCAACTCCTATAAATAAAGGTAAACTCACAAACATTGCATAAATGTAGCGTAACTCTCCTGATACAGGAGATGCAAGACAAGTTAAATATAATACTCCTACTGGTATAAACATTAGTAAATACTTATATCTCTTTTGATAAATATTATAAAATACTATTCCTAAAACTATCCAAAATACAAATCCTATATTTGCTATTAAACTTACAATTGGTATTTGCTTATCATAAATTGCATTTATCACACTATCAAGAACAGGTATATCTATAATCGGATTTTCATGTAAGTTCATAA
This sequence comes from uncultured Clostridia bacterium, assembly GCA_944387435.1. GTDB lineage: Bacteria > Bacillota > Clostridia > TANB77 > CAG-508 > CAG-269. Next base: position 43,440 of record CALXEW010000002.1, read on the forward strand.
ATTGCTCCGCTTCAAAAGGTGACTTATATACTCCTGTTGCAATTGAATATGTTACAACTTCTGGATAATAATATCCATAAGTATTTCCAACAAGTGCTTCTAATGTTTCTCCTGGATATTTAATTGCTAATTTTATATATAATTTTATTAGATTTAATTTATCTTGGTTAAATGTTCCATCATTAAATTCATTTTTTATAGGGTCTGATATTGTTGGGTCATAATTTTCTGCTGCTGTATCTATATTGATATATTGTCCAATTATATTTTTATCTTCTTCTGATAATTCATCACCTTTGTATTTTACTATCCTTGCCATTTGTTGCATTGGTATAGATAACATTTCTTTTGATGAACTTTTAGCAATATTAAATTTAGCAAATACTGGTCCTGTTATTATATAATAAAATATAATTGGTATACCAAATATTATTAATATTTGTTTCCAATATATCCTTCTCAAAACAAGTGCAAATGGTAATGTTAATAGAATTATATATACCCCATTATTTCTAAAGAACAATACACACAATATAATTAATATAAAAAGCCCCAAGTTTCTTTTTTTAGTAAAGAAATTTTCTTCATTTGTTATCATTTCTATAATCCCAATTAAAAGCCATACCATAAACATCGCAAATGGTACATCTTTCCATACTGCAATACTAAATTGTGGTACAAATGGTACAAATGCAAAACATAAAAATGTAATCGTCTTTATTATTGGGTTTATATTTTTCTTTCCCATATAGTAAATTACAAATGATAATGTAATTGCACAGAAAATCATTTGTAGAATAACATATAAAGCAATTCCGAAATTATAATCTCCTGTTATCGCATGCCCTACTTTAACAACACTACTCATTATGAATGTGTGTACTACAGGATGATGATTATTATATGGAACTTTTCCAAAACCTTGCATTAATTGATAGTGTGTATCAAATGATGTGATTCCTGGATAATAATTTAAGAAGTATGGAAGCCATACTATAAATAATAATAAAGCAACTACTATAAATGTTTTTAGACTAGGTTTTAATATATCTTTTCTTGTTTTATTCCAATCTATTTGTTCTATTAAACTAAACAGTATTTTTATAATGTTATAGAATATCAATCCATATGTAATAAATTTTGCAAGCATAAACATAACTACTTCTTTTGTAACTATAACTTCGCTTACGATCCAATTTCCATTTGTCATAATACCTAACACTTGGAAGATAGAAAGAAGGATTCCTAATATACTACTACAAACTTTTAGTCTTCTTCCCTCATATTTATGCGATTGTTTAAATATTATATAAATAAAAACACATAAAAATAGCCAAATGATTTGATTTCCATTGAAATAGACTAAATTATTTGCAACATATATAGACATATTTAGTCCTATTGTTAATAAAATACTTGCAACTACCCATATAATTTTCTTATTCTTGCTTAAAAACTCTTTTACTTTTTGCAACCTTATTTCCCCCTAATATTTCATTTTAGACTTTACTCTGCCTGGTATATACAATAAGATATATAATAATTTATTTTGAAATCCTTTTACATTTTTTAACGTTTTCTTTGCTTTTGTTAAATATCCAAATAATATATAATGTTTTATTGCATACATTCTCTTTGAAAACAAAACATCTTTCATATCTTTTTGCATAATTTCTTTAAAATATTCAAAATATCCATACTTATTTTCTATAAATTGTTTCTTTATATTTTTTGTATATCCATCTTCTTGGTATTCGCATATCATAATTGGTTTATTAACACAAATCATTTTATATTTTTCATCAATTTTATGATACATTCTTGCTTCTGTAACAAATTTTTCTCCATGTTCTAATTCATGCTTATATTGTTTTCTGATATTAGAAAGAAACACCATTGCTTTTTCTCCTGTTTCTCCTTCTTTAAAATACAAATCAAACATTGTTGTTTCTTTATTTTTAAAATCATTTCCCATATTATTTCCGTTTTGATCATTTTTTAAGAAGCACAAACTATAATACTTATCTGATTTAATTTCTTGTTCATGTTCTTTATAAGCTTCTTTTATTATTTTAAAAGCATCATGAGTAAAATAATCATCAGAATCACAGTCTACTATTAAATCTCCAGTTGCTTTTTCTACTAGATTATTAATTGCAACCATTTTTCCTTGATTTTCTTGGAAATAATATTTTATTTCTAAATTATAGTTATCTTTATTTTCTTTAAATCTTTCTACTACCTCTTTAGTATCATCTACTGAGCCATCATCCTGAATTAGCCATTCTATATCAATTCCATATTTACTGTTCTTAACTAAACTGTTATATAATTTATCTAATAAACTAGCTCGATTATATGATGGTGTAAGTACTGAAATTTTCATACTATTCTCCTATCAATTCTTTTACTTCTTTTATTATATTAGAATTATCATATTGTTCTTTCATTTCTTCACTGTTTCTATTTTTCTCATCATCTTCTAAAACTTTTAATAGTCCATTATAAATTCCTTCTTCTGTATTTTCTAAAACATATTTATTACTATATCCTTCTACCGCTTCCCTTGCAGCAGTATCAGTAATAATAATATTCTTTCCTAATATCTTAGCCTCTTCTAAAACCATTCCATATCCTTCAAATCTTGATAGCAAGCAAAAATAATCTGCTTGTTTTGCATATGGATATGGATTTTCTTTTTGTCCTATCAAGAAAAAGCTATTTCCGACGTTATTCTCTTCTATTAATTTCTCTAACTTTTCTCTTTCAGGTCCATCACCTATTATGTAAAAGTTATGTTTATATCCACTTTCTATTAACTTTTTGTGGACTTTTATTAGTCTGTCTATTCCCTTTTGATAAACTAATCTTGCAACAGTTATAAAATTAATACTATCTTTATCAAATGAAACATCTATATTTTCATTTGATTTTTTAATAATTCTTTCTTTATCTATGTAATTATAAATAACTTTTTTATGTCCTTCGCTAATTTTTAAATTAGTATATGTCTTATTAAATTTTTCTAAATTATCTTTACTTACAAATACTAAGTCATTATATTTATCATATACTTTTTCATCTAAATGCTTTTTTATTTTAGATTTTATGCCTTGTCCAAAAACTAAAGAAATATCATTATGTATCCATGCAATTTTTCTGACCTTTTCGTTTTTAGCACTAAACAATCTTGTTATTGGTCCTTCTAAGAATGCAATTTCAGTATCATAGTTACCTTTTATATTTTTCTTATAAATACTATTTTTAAACAACAATACCTTTAATGGAGCAAGTACCTTTTGTCCTAATTTTGATAATTCTTTATAAGGTTTATTATATAAACTTTTTAATTTAACATTTTCATTTAATTCTTTTTCCAACTCTCCTTTAGCATATAAAGTAAATATAGTTATATCATAATCTTTAGATAACTTATTTGCTAAATCTACTAAAACTCTTTCTGCTCCACCTATAGTTAAACCTGTTATTCCAAATATAATCTTTTTCATTCTTTTTCCTTTTCTTTTATTTTACAATTTTTATTTTTTGAATAAAGAAAATAATGTACTGTACATTTCAAATGTGAATTTATTTATTGTTTTTAGATAAATACTTTTTAAATCTTTTTTCTTTTTTATTATAGGATTTTTCTTCCAATTCGGAAATGTAGTATTTACTTTTTCCCATGTTAAATCTAATAATTTTCTTTGAACAAATTCATCTTTTATCTTTACAATTCTAAGTAAAGAACTACAAAAAGCATAACGAACATATACATATTCTAATTCATCTTTATATTCATCATATAAATTATTTTCCTTGTAAAAATCTATTACATGTTCTAGTACATCAAAGATTTCTTTATTTCTTTCATTTTGATTATTAGATATTGATCCATCTCTTTGTATATAATGTACACATGGCTTTTTTAAGAAAGATATTTTATCTAAATACGGTATTAATTTATATGTAAATTCTACATCTTCATATCTATATCCTTTTGGAAATATTACTTTACTTTTTTCTAAAACTTCTTTCTTTATTAATTTGTTCCAAGCAACTACCCTTACTTTTTCGAGCATTTCCTTTTTACCATTATAAACTACGCCAATATCTTCTTTTTTCTTATCTGGATATTCCCAATAAAAATCACATTCTACCATATCGCTATCTTCTTTTTTAGCCAATTCATACATATCTTTATACATTGTTTTTTCTACATAGTCATCTGAATCTAAAAGGGCTATATACTCTCCTTTAGCATAGGGAATCGCATAATTTCTTGCATCTGATAAACCACCATTTTCTTTTTCTAGATATGTAATCTTATCTGGATATCGCTCTAAAAACTTTTTAACAACAACCATACTTCTATCTTGAGAGCCATCATTTACAAGTATTATTTCTATATCTTCTAATGTTTGATTTACTAATGTTCCTAAACATTTTTCTATATAATTTTCTACATTATAAAAAGGAACTATTACACTTACACTTTTCATTTTTTACCTCATTTTCAAATATAAATTCACACTATATTTTAACAAGATTCTTTTTACTTTTTGCTTTAAATTCTCTGGCTTTATGTTTCTATACATAAATCTGCTCTTTATTTCTTTTATATAACGTTTTTTATCTTCTCCCTTAAGCGTATCTGCCTTTAATACAACAGAATTTGTATAATATCTTTTTACTAAATCTTTAGTTTCATTACTCACATTATAATAAGCATCTATTACAGCTATCATATTATCATAATGTGCTAACATATCTTTTGCTCTTTCTATGTCTTTTTTGTAATCTTTTCCTCTAGTTAAACTCTCTCCTGTCTGTAAATAATTATATCCAAAAATTCCTGTTGATACAAACGTTTTTGCTTGTATCATTATTAAAGATGTTAACCCGAAGTCTTCATGATATCTCAATTTATATTTAAAATTATTTTCTACAAAAAATTCTCTCCTATATAAATAAATACAAGCTGGGTCCATATATTTGTCTGTTGTACATAACTTCTTATATCCTTCTTCTCCACTACATACATTAAATACTGGACCATCTAATTTTTCTATTACATTTCCTTTTTCATCAACTGTTTTCATTTTGAATTTTATTAAATCTATATCTTCATCCATATATTTTTCTAATTTTGAAAAAAGATTTTCATCTAAATAATCATCACTATCTAAAAATGATATATATTTTCCTAAAGCTCTTTCTAGTCCATAATTTCTAGCAGAAGCTAGTCCGCCATTTTCTTTTTCTAAATACTTTATTTTTAGCCTAGTCTTTCTCATATAATTTTTTATGACTCTTCCTGACTCATCTGTTGAGCCATCATTTACAACAACGATTTCAAAATCTTGCATTGTTTGTTTTTCAAGGCTTTCGAAGCATTTTTCTATATATTTTTCAGTATTATACACTGGAATAATTACACTTATTTTTGACATTTTCTATTTTCCTTCTTCACTATTTTTCTTTTCGTTTTCTATACTTTTTACGCCTTCAATTGCTTTTACTTCTTTTATCTTCTCTTCTTTTTTATTTGCTAAACTTACTATTAAAATTGTAAGTATTGGTACGCAAGTAAACATTCCAAAAATATATCTATATTCACAATATACCGGTGATGCTATTGTAGTTAGCCATAATGCAAGTATTGGTATATATGCAAGTATTAATTTGTATTTCTTTTTACAAACCATATATCCTATACATAAAATCATTATCCAGAAAACAAATCCTATACTTATCCACATTGATATTATTGGCATTTTTCTTCCATTTATGTCTGCATAATAACCGTCTAGAAATTCTAAATTCAAAACTGGTTTTCTATCATATCCTATTATTTCTTCACTATACTCATATTCATACCATGTTGGTAGAATTCCATTATTAGCTTGAGGATACCAATATCCAAATGAATTATCTAAAAATGCTTCTACATATTCTACTGGATATTTAAAGAACAAGCTTAACCATAATGATATAAAGTCTAACTTATTATTATTGAACTCCTCATTATTAAAATGGTCCTTTATATTGTCAGATATTAAAGGATAATAGCTTTCTCCCATTTCTTCTAAGTCCATATCTATATATTTCTGAATTTTAGTTTTTTCTTCTTCAGTTAATTCACTTCTTCTATATTTTACTGTTCTTGCAATTTGTTGCACTGGAATAGACATCATTTCTCTGACTGGTCCATCTGTTACATTTAATAGTTTAAATATAGGTCCTTTCCATAATATATTAAACAACATAACAACCAAAAGCACTAATGCTATTTTCTTTCTGTTTCCTTTTAAGAACATTAATAATATTGCAAGTGTTATTAAAACAACATATAAACCATTATTTCTAAATAATATTGTAAATATAGATATTACAATAAAACCTACAACATTTCTTTTTTTCTTGAAATATTCTTTATTTGTTATCATTTCTATAACTTGTATTGTAAATGGTACAAGTATCACGCCAAACAGTACATCTTTCCACATTGTAATACTATAAGGTCCAAAAGCTGGATATATAATAAAGAAAATTAAAGTAAGTATTCTAAATACTATATTTACATTTTTCTTTGCCATATATTTTATTACATATGAAAATGTAAAAGATGCAAATAACATTTGAAGTATTGAATATATTGCAATTCCTATATATGCTCCACCTAATATTTTTCCTAAATTAATACAACCATATATAATAAAAATATGAAATACTGGATGATGATTACTAAAAGCATTCCAATTATATAAAGCATACTCCATTTCCGCAACTGAATCAGTTGTATACATACCTGGAAAATTATATAAAAAATGTGGTAAATATGCTATAAATAATATTAGTGCGACTATAAATAGAGATTTTTTATTATCTGTAAAATATTTTCGTATTTTACTGTCTTCCTTTAGTTTTACTCTTGACAATATCTTATCATATAAATAAATAACTATTGTATAAAATACTATTACATATCCAATAAATTTAAGTATAGCTTTTAATAATATCTCCTTAGATCCAATTATTCCTGCTAAACTATTATAATTACTTATGCTATATCCTACAACTTCAAATCCTGCAAATATTGCTGCGACTATTAATGAAACAATTTTTACTCTTCTATCTTTTATATCTAATATTTGTTTTAATGCAATAAACAATATCAAGAAAAAGGACATCAACAATATTGCATCAACGCTTGTAAATGCATCTCTTATTTTTACTGATGTGTCTAAATTAAGATTAAAACATGCCGCTCCAATTATAGCTATAATTAGAATAACTACATTTTTTATATTCTTTTTATACATTATAAACTCCTTTTACAAAATCTATTTATTGTTACTTAAATTTTATATTTTTGTAACGTAATTTTATCATTTATTTCAATGATAATCAAGATTTTAAAGTTAAAACATGGAAAAGAGGTAAACACTCTTTGTCTACCTCTTTTATTTTTTATTCTGTTTTTTCTAAATCAGTAACCATGTTCGTTTCTGAATTATTAGTAAGTTCATTTGTTTCAAGATTTTGACTTTCTATTTTTTCTTCTATTTGTTGTTTTTTATCTTCTTCTATATTTTCGTTAATAACTTCATTTTCTTCAGCATTTTTTTGAACTATTACTGTTCTTCTCTCTTCTTTTTCAAGAACTAATTTTCCATTACTTGTTAATAATTTATACTCTCCCATAACTCCTATTTTTTGTGAAGTAAGAATTATCTCTACATTTTGATGGTTACTTATATTATTCGTATTTGTTCCTTGTACTTCATATGTATATTCTCCATCACCTAAATCACTTATATCTATGCTATAACTGTATACATATGGTTCTACATATTGCATTATTACTTCTTTTACTTCTACATTTGAACTGTTCTTTATTACTAGTTTAGGTAATGTTGTTGGTTCTATTTGTTTTGTTCCATTTAACCATTCTTGTACTACTAATTTTCCACTTATTGTAGTTCCGTTTAATGTAACATCTGTATATTGGCTACTTGTCATATATCCATCATAACTATTATCTACTTCTGCTATTACTAATTTGCCAGATTCTACTTTTACTTTATTATTTCCTATTTGTCCTATCTCTTGACTATTTAATGTTACTTCTACTTTTTGATGATTACTTATGTTATTTGGATTTGTTCCTTGTACTTCATATGTATATTCTCCATCACCCAAACTACTTATATCTACATTATAGCTATATACGTATGGTTCTACATAATTCATTGTCACTTCTTTTACTGCTAATCCATCACTATTCTTTATAACTAATTTTGGTAATGTTGTTGGTTCTATTTGTTCTGTTCCATTTAACCATTCTTGTACTATTAATTGTCCACTTATTGTACTTCCACTTAATGTAACATTCGTATATTGACTACTTGTCATATATCCATCATAACTATCATTTGGACTATTATTATCATTAATAGCTTTTATTACTAGTTTATTTTGTTCTACTTTCACTTCATTATTTCCTATTTGTCCGATTGTCTGGTTATTTAATGCTACTTCTACTTTTTGATGATTACTTATGTTATTTGGATTTGTTCCTTGTACTTCATATGTATATTCTCCATTACCTAAATCACCTATATCTATACTGTATCTGTATACATATGGCTGTACATATTGCATTGATACTTCTTTTACTTCTATATTATCGCTATTTTTTATTACTAATTTTGGTAATGTTGTTGGCTCTATTTGCGCTGTTCCATTTAACCATTCTTGTACTACTAATTGTCCACTTATTGTAGTTCCGTTTAATGTAACTTCTGAATATTGGCTACTTGTCATATATCCATCATAATTATTATTTACTTCTTCTATTACTAATTTGCCAGATTCTACTTTTATCTCATCGTTTCCTATTGTTCCTATTTCTTGGTTACCTAGTGTTACCACTACATTTTTATGATTACTTATATTGTTTGGATTTGTTCCTTGTACTTCATATGTATATTCTCCATTATTCAAGTCACCTATGTCCACACTATAACTATATACATATGGCTGTACATAATCCATTGTTAGTTCTTTTACTTCTAATCCTTCACTATTTTTTATAACTAATTTTGGTAATGTTGTTGGCTCTATTTGTTTTGTTCCATTTAACCATTCTTGTACTATTAACTGTCCACTTATTGTAGTTCCGTTTAACGTTACATTTGAATACTGACTACTTGTCATATATCCATCATAGACAAATGCAATCTTATTATTTTCTATTTTTACAGTATAATTTCCTATTTGTCCTACATTTCTATTAGTATATGATACTGTTACAGTTTTATTTGAACTGATATTTTTATTAGTTGATGATTGTACTTGTAATTCATATTTCTTTGTCTTGTCAATATATCTTTCTTCACAACTAAATCCATAAACATATGGTTCTATATATCCAACTTCACATTCAATTATACTACCATCTTCTGCAACTAATCTAACTTTTGGAGTTGTTTTTGGTTGTTCTTGTCTTGTACCATCTATCCATTCTTGAACTATTAATTGTCCTTCTATTCTAGTATTATTTACTATCAAGTCTGTAAACGGCATACTTACCATATATCCGTCATATGTAAATGTGAATACATTATTTAACATACGTGTATTATATCCATATATCTTTCCTAAATCTTGATTATTGCAAGGAATCCTTGAAACCACTGTATGATTACTTGTATTATTTGGATTTGCACATCTTACTTCTATATAATACTCCTTTATTGGATTTAAGTTTGCTATATCTACGCTATATTGATAAACATAAGGTTCTACATATTCTACATCACACTCTATTGTTTCTCCATCATCTGACTTTAATACTATTATAGGATCCATATTGGGTTCCATTTGTTCTGTTCCATTTAGCCATTCTTGTACTACTAATTTTCCTTCTATATTTCTACCATCTGTTGTAATATCCCCATACTGATAACTATTTACATATCCATCATAAGGTTCTCCTGGCATTCTACAAGGTTGTGATGGCATATTTTCATATAAAGGTATCAAAAACTCAAAATTACTATTTCCTTCTATTCCATTAATTTTATATGCATTATATAAAATATCAGCTTCACTTTGTGCTCCAAATAAGTTTTGCATGTATTGATGCCAATATAATTGTCCATTTGTATTATATACGTCGAATTTTTGAAGATATAATGTATTTTGTCCTACATCTATATAATTTTCTCCAACAAAAGCTCCTCCACCTTCTATTGAAGCTGCTCTTGTGTTCCAACCTTCTATTGCAGCTCTATCTAATGCATGTATATAAATCATATATGAAGGCTCTCCAGATCCTCTTGATGCTCCTATACTAAATAAATTATAATATCCATATCCATAATATTCATATCCATTCCCTGTATATCCTAATCCAGATGATAAAGTTGATGTTCCGCTTCTTCCTTGCTCTTGTATTACTCTTGTAACCAAATGATATGCATTCAAATTATTTCTTGCCGCTGTATTTGCAAAAGCTTGAATAGCAGCTTCATCATCTTGAAGATATAAAACTTTTTCCATTTTTAAAACATTTCTTATTTCGTCAACAGTTGTTCCTATAGAAGCATCTAATCTTTGAAATTGGAAAATATCATGTGTATTTAAAAAGTTTCTTGGATCCATCATATATTCTACTGCTTCTTCTGAAGCACAATATAGTCCACTATCATACCATTTTCCTTGATTTCTACAATCTTGACAAACCCACGCACTATCCATATCTGTACTTACTAAATTTCTTCCATGAGTTTCACTATGTTCATTGTATATTACTGTATTCCAGTCTAATCCCGTATATAAAACTTGTATATTAGGATAAGTCTTCTTTAATTCTAATAATTGAGCTTTTATATTAGGATAACGCGATTCATCTATACTCTCTACACTTGAAACATAAGCTGCTTCCACACTATTTCCTAATAAAAAAATAGTTAATGCCACAAAAAAAGCAATACTTGTTTTTAATAATTTATTCATTTGTTATTCTCCTCCTATCTTTTGTAGTATATATTATTTTTAGACATTTTTCAACATATTTTATGTGAATTTTTTGTTACAAAATTTAAAGGAATGACTCTAATCCAGAATCATTCCTTTATTTTTTATTTTACTTCGTTTATAACTTCTTCTTTTTCCAAGTTATTAGATTCTAATAATTCTTCAGTTTTTTTATCTTCTATTACTTCCATTGTTTTGTTTTCTTTCTCTTCTGGTTTCTTATCTTCTTCAACATCCATAATAGGATTTTGTGTTTCTATTGCCTTTTCTTCTGTTTGTTTAGTTTCTTCTATAACTAATTTTCCATTGATTATTTTCATTTCAGAATTTTCCGCATTTCCTACTATCTGATCATTTAATTCTACTATTACATTTTGATGTTCGCTTATATTATTCGTATTTGTTCCTTGTACTTCATATGTATATTCTCCATTACCCAAATCACTTATATCTATGCTATAACTGTATACATATGGTTCTATATATTGCATTATTACTTCTTTTACTTCTACATTTGAACTGTTCTTTATTACTAGTTTAGGTAATGTTGTTGGTTCTATTTGTTTTGTTCCATTTAACCATTCTTGTACTATTAATTGTCCACTTATTGTAGTTCCATTTAATGTAACATTTGTATACTGGCTACTTGTCATATATCCGTCATAATTGTTATCTATTTCTTCTATTACTAGTTTACCAGATTCTACTTTTACTTTGTTATTTCCTATTTGTCCTATTTCTTGGCTATTTAATGTTACTTCTACTTTTTGATGATTACTTATGTTATTTGGATTTGTTCCTTGTACTTCATATCTATACTCTCCATCATCCAAACTACTTATATCTACATTATAGCTATATACGTATGGTTCTACATAATTCATTGTCACTTCTTTTACTGCTGTTCCTTCACTATTCTTTATAACTAATTTTGGTAATGTTGTTGGTTCTATTTGTTCTGTTCCATTTAACCATTCTTGTACTATTAATTCTCCACTTATTTTACTTCCATTTAATGTTACATTTGTATATTGACTACTTGTCATATATCCATCATAACTGTTATTTACTTCTTCTATTACTAATTTGCCAGATTCTACTTTTAACTGACTATTTCCTATTGTTCCTATTATTTGAGTATTTAATGTTATTTCTACTTTTTGATGATTACTTATGTTGTTTGGATTTGTTCCTTGTACTTCATATGTATATTCTCCATTATTCAAATCACTTACATCTATACTGTAACTATATACATATGGTTGTACATATTGCATTGTGACTTCTTTTACTGCTGTTCCTTCGCTATTCTTTATCACTAATTTTGGTAATGTTGCTGGTTCTATTTGCTCTGTTCCATTTAACCATTCTTGTACTATTAATTGTCCACTTATTGTAGTTTCCTTTAATGTCACATTAGTATATTGGCTACTTGTCATATATCCATCATAACTATTATCTACTTCTGCTATTACTAATTTGCCAGATTCTACTTTTAACTGACTATTTCCTATTGCTCCTATTATTTGAGTATTTAATGTTATTTCTACTTTTTGATGATTACTTATATTATTTGGATTTGTTCCTTGTACTTCATATGTATATTCTCCGTTATCTAAATCACTTATATCTATACTGTAACTATATACATATGGCTGTACATATTTCATCGTTAGTTCTTTTACTTCTGCACCCAAATTATTCTTTATTACTAATTTTGGTAATGTTGTTGGCTCTATTTGTTCTGCTCCATTTAACCATTCTTGTACTATTAATTGTCCACTTATTGTACTTCCACTTAATGTAACATTCGTATATTGACTACTTGTCATATATCCATCATAATTTGCACTTATAGGTTCTATTACTAATTTATTGTCTAGTATTTTTATTTCATTATTTCCTAATTTTCCTAGTTCTTTATTTGTTAAATTAATTGTTATTTTCTGATGATTACTTGTATTTGATGAATTTGTTCCTTGTACTTCAAAAGTATATTTTCCTTGTGGTAAATCTCCAATATCTATATTATAACTATATACATATGGTTGTACATATTGCATTGTTAGTTCTTTTACTTCTGTATTATCACTATTTTTTATTACTAATTTTGGTATTGATGTTGGTTCTATTTGCTCTGTTCCATTTAACCATTCTTGTACTAACAATTGTCCACTTATATTTCTTCCATTTAAAGTAACTTCTGAATATTGGCTACTTGTCATATACCCATCATAAACAAATTGTAATTTTCCGCTTACTATACTAACTGTATATATATCTAAAAATCCTATTTGCTTATCGCTATACTCTATCTTAACTTTTCTATGAGTACTAATATTTTTGTCTGTTCCTGCCTCTACGTATAGTTCATATTTTTTAGATTTATCTATATATTGATTTTGGCAACTAAATCCATAAACATATGAATCAATGAAACCTACTTCACAATTAATTTCTGTTCCATCTTCTGCAACTAACATAACTTTTGGATTAATTTTTGGTTCTTGCTGTGTCGCTCCATTTAACCATTCTTGTACTACTAATTGTCCTTCTATTCTATTTTCATTAATTATTATATCTGAAAGTGGATAAGCATTTACATATCCATCATATGGTGGTGCATTAAATGTCATCTTGCCATTTACAACATCTATTTCCATTCCATATATTACGCCTAATCTTCCTGTAGGTAATGATAAATTAAGTGTACTATTATATGGAATCGCACCTTTATTTTGTGTTTCTACTTGTAAAACATATTCTTTATAAGGATCTAAATTCATTATATTAATATCATAACTATATGTATAAGCACCATCTTTTGTTACACTGCCTTGCACTTTAACTTTTCCATCTGTTGAAACTAAATTTATAATTGGATTTGTCTCATCAAAAACTCTATCATTTATTACTTCATCATATAGTAATTTTCCTTTTACACTTCCTGAATTACTATCATAGTATATGCTATTTAACGCTGCCTGCACAGTATTTTTTGTTTTATCTATTCTAAATAATTCTTTATTTTTTATAATTGCTTGAGCATCTGCTTCTGCCATTCTATTTAACATTGTATCATTTAGATAATTTGCTCTATCATAAGGATTATTTATAAATGCATGTTCAATTATCATTCCTGGTATTCCAAGATGCATTGGCCAGCTGATTATTCCATAATAATCTGCAATTACTCCGTCTTGATATACATCCCAATCGGCTCCTACTCTTGTTAGTGGCTTTGTTGAATGTGAAGGAACCCCTACATTTCTCAAATTTTGCAAAATGTCCAATGCTAATATATTAGAATACTCGTAAAATCTTTTTTGTGTTGTGTCATGAGTTATATAAACCTCTGCACCTGACAAATTATTTGATGAATCATTTGAATTAATATGAAAACTTACTAATAGGTCCGATCCATTTGCCAATGCTCTTCTAGCTCTTTCTTCTCTATTTAAACTTTCATTATAGTCTTTTGTTAATACTCCTGTTATTCCTGGTTCAGCATCTAAAATTTCTTTTACTCTTGTTGCTATTTTCCATGTTAATTCTTTCTCAATCAGATTCCCACCCACGGCTCCTGAATCATTTCCTCCATGCCCTGGGTCAAGTGCAACTATAACATCTTCTGCTGCATTTGATACACTTGTTACACTTATTATCATAAGGATTGTGAATAGCATTATTAACATCCTTTTGACGAATTTACTCATAATTTTCCTTCCCCCTAAAAAAATAAATTTACAATTTTCCTCATCAAAAGTCCATTGTAAATTTATTATATAAAACCATAAATTTATTGTCAATACATTTTATTTTTTTACAAAATTTGGTTATTTTTTCTCTTCATGATAAGCTTTATCTGTATTTACATTCCATATATTTGATTTATCTTTTACGTCATTACGTATATTCTTAGCAGCTTCCATAGCTGTAACCATTGAGTGGTCCATATTATTATAATGATGTTGTCCATTTCTTCCAATACAATATAAATTATCAATATTATCTAAATAATTAATTAATTTATCAATATCTTTATATGTATCAAAATAAGCAGGATATGCTTTCTTTATTTTTTCACGATGTGCATCTTCAACTTGATCTTTATTTATAATATTCATTGAAATTAATTCATCAACTGCAAAATCAATAAATTCTTCATCGCTCATATTCCAATACTTGTCTCCTTCTTCACAAGTATATTCTAATCCTATCCAAACTTTATTTTCAGCATCTTTTACTAAGTATGGAGACCAGTTATTAAATATTTGTATACGACACATTTTTACTTCTGGTTCCTGTACATAAATCCAACAATCTGGAACAATATTTCCTAACGTTTTTATATTTGTTTTGTTTTCAAGATTTAATTTATCTACTAATATTCCTACTGTAATAAAATCACGGAAAGGTAATCCTTTTGCAATATCAACTATATTCTGTGGTACATCTATTCCATTAAATCCAGCTACTAAATCATTCATCGGCATTGTTGAAATAAATATATCTCCTTTTATAGTTTCTATATTACCATTTACTTCACATTCTATTGACACTATTTTACCATTTTCAAAATTAAGCTTCTTTACTCCATATCCTTTTTTTAGTGTTGCTCCCTTGTTTACTACATTATCGGCTAAAGTTTCCCATAATTGTCCCGGTCCATATTTAGGATACCAAAATTGCTCTATTAAAGATGTTTCTGTATTATCACTATTTTTCTTTCCAAAAGTTTTATGGAACATATCTTTTATAACAGCTGTTATTGAAATTCCTTTTACACGTTGAGAACCCCAGTCAGCAGATATCTCACTTGGATGTCTTCCCCATAATTTTTCTGTATATTTTTCAAAAAACATACTATATAAAACTTTTCCAAATCTATTTATATAAAAGTTTTCAAGAGATGTTTCTTCTTTTTTTACTACTACTGATTTCAAATAGCTAAAACCTGCTTTTAATGTTCTTCCTAATCCCATGTTTTTAAAAGTTTCTGGCTTCATACTAATTGGATAATCAAAGAACTTTTTCATATAATAGATTCTAGATACTCTATGTCTGATTAACATTACATTATCTTCTTTTTCTGGATCCGGTCCACCTTCATTTAATTCTTTTTCTCTTCCTAATTTTTCATCATCAAATGAATTTTTTCCTTGTATTGGCATTAACTCTTTCCAAAAATTCATTACTCTTTCATCTTTTGAAAAGAATCTATGACCTCCTATATCCATGCGATTTCCATTATATTTTACTGTCTTTGATATTCCTCCAATATCTCCGAGTCTCTTCTAATATTATTACATTATATTTTTCATTTCCGCTATCTTTTAATAATTCATAAGCTGCTGTTAATCCTGCTGGTCCTGCTCCTATAATAATTACATCTTTCTTTTCCATCTTTAATTACATTCCTTCCTTTTTTATTTTTCCTACAATAAAGTAAAGTCCTTTTCTTGCAAAGAAATTCCATATGAATACAAGCACTGTGGAAATTACTTTACTTATCATATAATATAATCCTGCACTTGTAAATAGCCACATAAATAATGTATCAAATCCTAATCCAACTACCCCTATTAAAGCATATATAAAAAATTCTAAAGCTTTATTAACTTGACTTTCTTTCGCAAAAACTAGCCATTTACTTAATAAATAATTAGTAATTAATCCTAATATAAATCCTAATACATTAGATATTAAATAATACAAATTAAATACTTCTGTAAAAATATATAATGCACCTATATTAACTACTGCCGCAAATCCTCCTACAAATAAATATCTAAATAATTGTATTTTTATATCATTTGTTTTTTCAATAAATAATTTATATAATAGTTTCTTCATTTTTAATTTTTCTCACTTTCATTTACTAATTCATATACTTCGTAATTTTCTAAATCTTTAATTTTTGTACTATTTTCCTTTATTTCCTGTTCCTTATTTAAAACATCTTCAGTTTTATCTATATTTTTTTGAATAATAAACATTATATTAGCTTCGGCACTCAAATCTGGAAACTTTTCAGATATTTGTTCTATGTTCTCTATTAAATATACCTGTTTATTAGATATAGATAAATTTTGAGGAGGATTTGTTGGAATTTCATATGTATATGAAAAATACACTTCATCATATTTTGCATTATCTTTTAAATAATATTCTATCTCCTTATTTTCTGGTTCAGATACTTTTTCATTCATATAATCTGACGTTCTCGGTATAATTAAAAACATTTCCACTACAACCACTATTAATGTTGAAACTGTTAATATTATACTACTTGAGTTTTTAGTTGCTTTGAATTTTATTTTATATAATTTATTTAATATTAAATATAAGCCATATCCAATAAGTATTGCTGTAAATATCAATGGTAATCCTAATTTCAATATAGAAAATTCATGTATTGCAGAATGATTCTTAAAAAACAATATTTGAAATACTGGTGGAATATATATAAATAATAATAACTTTGATAAATTACTTAATTTTTCATTTCTATTTTTTCTAAATACTTTTACCAAGTTTACTATAGTTATTATTATAGTAGATACCACACCTATTATTAATAGTCCATATCCAAAAGTAGTATAAGAACTTATGATGTTTTTTTGTATTTCTTCTAAAAGATTCATTCCATCTAATACTACTGATGTCCTCATCACATATTTACTAAACATCAACTCAAACCAACCATCTATTCTTGATATTTGGATTAAAAATATTCCCAAACCTATAATAAGTGGTAGTACATATTCAAGAGATGTTAAAATTAATTTTTTAAATTTCCCTTCTTTTTCTCTTGCAAATAGTATAGGTAATTCTTTTATACAAAAAGCTACAAATAACACAAATAAGAAATAATATTCAGTTAAAGTTCCTATTATGATTGTTAAATAATATAAAATGTTATATATAACTTTTCCAATCTTATTACTTGAACTCATTACCTTCGATTTATTTATTTCAAAAATCATAAATATAAGAACAACTGTAATTACCGTTTGATCAGCAAAATAAATATTTCTTAAATAGTATGAATTATTCGGTAATAACATCCAAAAAGTTGCAGTTATTATCGATATTATAACCTTACTAATTTGATTTATGTTTTTAGAATATTTGTTCAATATACTATAAATTAAAATTCCAATTAATAAACTATCTATTGCAAAAATAGCTGTAACCATATATTTTAAAAACAATATATCAATTTGTTCCATTGAACATATTTTGGCTATTAAATAAGGCAAAACTATAGAACCAGACGGATACGATATATACGGCTCTCTTTGACTTAATTCGCTTGTCTCTATTGAATCTGGTGCTTCATACATTATAAAATTAAGATTTACTGCTCCATCTTCTAACCAGTTATTAACAAACTTAATTGTACTTCCATCTAGCCAAGAATGTGCAATTGAAATATTATTATCATATTTGTTAGGATAAATAATTCCATTTACTACATAAAAACAAGCAATTGTACAAACAATTATAATCATTAAACTTATTATGTTCTTCTTCATTTCTTTTGTTCCCCTTTAAGAATGTTTCTTATTTTCCACCATTTTGAATTTTCTATTTCTTCAAGTTTCTTTTTAGTTTCTATATAATCTTCTCTTTCCTTCTTTAGCCTTTTTTCTTCTTCTTCTTTTTGTACCAAATAATCTAAAAACCAAACATTTCTATTAACTATATCTTTCATACAAGAACTAAAAATCTCTTTATCTGTTTTACTTTTTATCACTTCCTCTAATTCTTGTAACTTATCATTCTTTGTATATGTAACAATAATATTATAAATAATATCTTTTCTTTGCTCATAGAAAGCATTTTCTGGTAATTTCATATGAGTATCTGCTGCATTATAAAAATTCAAAAACTTTCTTCCATATTCTAAAGTAAACTGTTCTTTATTTTTAGCATCATTGCTCCACCACATTCCACCTTCATGCCTTCTATATGCTGACATTACTTCATTCATCATTTTTATTTTACCATCTTGTGCATGTAATAAATGAACATAATAATCACCAGGTGCTATATCATCTGGAAAAATTTCTTTTAACTCTTTATCATTAAACTTCCATCTATATACCACACTATTTGCTACTATATAATTACTTTTTACCAAGTCTTCTATAGTTGTTACTTCTTCTACATTTTCTGGAATTATGCTTTCTTCCTTTTCATTATTTTCATAAAATAATTTTGATTTATGAAAACAAATATTAAAATCTTTATTATTATCTAAAAAATCTACTTGTTTTTGTAGTTTGCTTTCATCCGTCCAAAAATCATCTCCATCACATAAAGCTACATATTCTGTGTCTTTTATATTTGATAAAGTATTTATAAAATTACCCATTGCTCCTAAATTTTTCTCATTTTCAACAACCTTTATTTTATCTGGATATTTTTGTTGATACTCTTTTAGAATTTCTCCTGTTTTATCTGTTGAGCAATCATTACTTATTACTACTTGAAAAGGAAAATTAGTTTTTTGCATAAGCATTCCATCTATTGCTTGTCCTATATATTTTTCTTGATTATAAGTAGTTGTAACTACAGTTAATTTCATAATTTTCTCTCCTTATTTAATATTTTTACTTAAATCTTCAATGTTCTTTTTTCTGTCCTTTATTCTTCTACATGGAATTCCTACATAAATTCCCCATTTTTCTAAATTCTTATTTATAAAAGACATTGCTCCTACACTACTTCCTTCTTCTATTGTAAGATTTGGCATAACAACAGTATTTGCTCCTAATTGAACAAACTTTTCTAACGTTACTTTACCTCCAGTTACATTAGTAAGTTCTTCAGGAACCATTGGGCTTACCATATACTCACCAGAAAAATCATCTGTTGCACTATAAATTGTACATCTCGCAGAACAACCACAAAAATCGCTTATTTTTATTCCTTCTTTTCCATATAATGCAACATATGCAGCAATATGAACATAATCTCCAATTTCTATATTCCCAGACAAAATACAAAAATCATCAATTCTAACATGATTGCCTATACTTAATTTTTCTGGTGAATATATACTTGCTTTTTTACTTATATAAACTTCATGTCCTACACTTTTAAAACCTATTTTTTTAAGTTCTTCCTCTGTATAAAAACTACTCATATTTATCTCCTTTTACTTGCTATTTTTCTAATCAAATTATATCTTGGATACATTTGTGTTTCATAGCAATAATTTTTATAAGCTTTCTTTTGTCCCCTTTTTGCTATTTCTATTATTTCTTTTGGTTGTTTATATAATTTTTTGATTTTTTCTGCAATATCCTTAGCTTCCAATTTTATTCTTATATAATTCTTTTTATCATCAAACTCTATAGAAGCATTTTTAGTATCAGTGCACATTACTAACACTTGATTTAACATTGCTTGTGTGCATAAATCATTTGGAACATTCTCAGATAAATCATCTACTTTATTTGGAGATACAACTATATCTATATTCTTATAAAACTTTATAAACCACTCTGGAATCTTTACACCATAGAATTTCATATTTTTTCTTATGTCTCTAATATCAAAATCATCTGGTGTTCTTCTTCCCACAACATGGAATCTTATATTTTTGTATTCTTTAAGCATTTTAGCAACTTCAACAAATATTTCAAATCCATCATCCCTATCATTTGAGAAATATTCATAATCAGCAAAACAAATATCTAAAGTATTTTTACCTTCCATATAATGTTTTTTACATCTATTTCTAACTTTAAACATTTCTTTTGGTGTAATCATTCCGCTTATTCTTTTTATTTGTTTTTTGCTACATAGGTTATTATCTAATAGATATTTTTCTATTTCTCTATTATTTACAATAACTTTCTTAAAATATTTTGAAGAAAATACTTTTTTCAAATCGTCTTTAACTTTATTATTTAAACTAAATCCTCCACCTGGATATAATGTAAAGACGAAAGGAATCTTATTATTTTCCAAAAATTCTAATTGTTCTGTTACGTTTTCTAATAATGTTAAAACAGCTAATTTATTTTCTAACTTATTAATTTTGTCTATATAATTTTCGTCTTCAATATTTATTATTCTTCCTTTATATTCTGGACATCTTTGTTCAAACTTTTCTATTAACTCATCACCTGTATTTGGATCCTCTTCTGGTATTGCTTTCCAAGTTGATAAACAATATACATTTTTAAATTCTTTAAAATAATCCATAAATTCTTCTGTTCTAAAAGGAGAATAAAAGCTTGGAAATACATTATCAACAATTAATATTGTATAATTCTGTTTCTTTATTTTATTTACTATTTTTAGATATACGCCCTTATAGAAATTAGCTTCAAAAAGAAAAGTTGGTCTTTCAATAAAATATCTTAACAATCTAAATATTTTATTTTGTCTTAAAGATAATTTAGCTATAATTCTTTTCTTTACAGTATAGTTCTCTAGCATATCATCTTTAACTTCTTCTTTTACTCTTTCTTCAGTCTTATCTTCAATCTTCTTTACTCTAACAGATGGTAATACAATACTTTCAGGTAACTTTTTAAAATACTCTTTTACAAAATTAGTTTTCATTAAGTATTCAAACCATATCTCTGATTTTGTACAATCAACATTCTTCCATGGTTTTCTGCTAGTAGCATAATGTAATTGTACTGTATTATTCATAGCATCCTCTATTTCTTCTTTTGAATATACTGAATCTGTATTTATATCTTCTTCAGTTCTATATTCGTCCCACATATATGAACAAGCAACATATTTTAGAGCCAATCTTTTTGTTTTAGGATAACAACACAAGTTTAATACATCTTGTTCCATTTGGTTTATTCTGTATCCTTCTACTTCAAAGCACTTTATGAATTTTTCTTCCATATTGTCTTCTCTTAATTTTTTTAAGTTAAATACAATATACCCTCCACAAAAACCACTTAACATTTCAACTTCTTCTTTTGTAAAAGTCTTTAAGTATCTATCCATATACCATTGCATTTTTCCTATTAATTTAACTCCAGCTAAATAATAGTCTTCTGAAACATCTAAATCAAAATAACTTTTTGAAATATCATTTAAAAACACTACATCAACATCTGAAACAATTATTTTATCATACTTTGGAAAAATACTTGCAACTAATACCTTATACATTACTTCCTTAGAGAAATGGCCCTTAGTCTCTATTGTTTTCCATAAATCTTCAAATCTATTTTCCATATTTACAAATATTAATTCTGCAAAATCAGAAAATGGTTTTATTGTTTCTTGTAATTTTTCTTGATTTTCATAAGATATATCCGTATGCAAAACATACATTGTATATTTATAATCTCTATTTGCATGTTCTAATAATGAATAAAACGCTACTGCTGCTGGTATAACATAATTGTTATCAAAGCAAAACATTAATGGTATTTCTTGTTTGTTCATTTTGTTTCTCTCCTAATTATTTTATATTATTTATAACTATATTACTTATCTTAGTTATATCCTCTTTTGATAATCCATTATATAATGGTAAGCATAACACTCTTTTTGAAATATCCTCAGATATTGGGCAATTTCCTTTATCTTTTATATAACTTAATGTATTTAATGAAGGATAGAAATATCTTCTTGGATTTATTTCATTTTCATGTAAAGCCTCTATAATCCTTAATGTTTCTTCTTCATCTTTTAGAATTATTGGATAATAAATGTAGTTATATTCAAGATTTTCTGCAACTTTAGGTCTTACAATTTTTCCTTTTAAAAGATTGTCATAAGTCTCACATATCTCTTTTCTCTCTTCTATGATTTTATCTATATATTTGAAATTAGCTAGTCCCATTGCAGCATTAAATTCTGTGATTTTTCCGTTTATACCTACATTATCATAATTCCCTTCTACACTTCCAAAATTCTTTATTGATTGTAACTTATCATATATTTCTTTGTTATTTGTTATACAAGCTCCACCTTCTATTGTATGGAATAGCTTTGTTGCATGAAAGCTACAAGTACTTATATCTCCATAGCTTAATAAACTCTTACCTTTGTATCTACATCCAAAAGTATGTGCTCCATCATAAATCACTTTTAATCCATGTTTATTTGCAATTTCTTGTATTTTTTCAACATCACAAGGATATCCATATACATGAACAACCATAATTGCTTTAGTTTTATCTGTAATCGCCTCTTCTATTTTATTTACATCAATACATAAAGTATCTTTATCAATATCTACAAAAACTGGTTTACATCTTTCCCACACTATACAACTTGTTGTCGCAACAAAAGAAAACGGAGTTGTTATAACTTCTCCTTCATCTATATCAAGAGCATTTAATGCTAATTGTAAAGCTATTGTTCCATTTGTCATCATACTGATATAATCAACACCTAAATATTCTTCTAATTGTTTTTGTAACTGTTTTAATAAAGGACCTTCGTTTGTTAACCATCTATTCTCCCATATTTTTTTTAGATATTCTTCATATTCTTCCATTGGTGGCATAAAGCTTCTAGTTACATTTATCATTTTTTTCCATCTCCCATTAATTATTGATTATACATTTTTTTATAATAATTTTCATATTCTCCACTTACTACATTATCTAACCATTCTTGATTGTTTAGATACCACTCTATTGTTTTTACAATTCCATCTTCAAATTTAGTTTTTGGACTCCATCCTAGTTCTTTACTAATCTTTTCAGGATTAATTCCATATCTTTTGTCATGACCTTTTCTATCTTTAACAAAAGTTATTAAATCTTCCGTTATCTCTTTATCCACATTATCATGTAAATAAGCTATAATCTTCTTTACAATTTGAAGATTTGTTCTTTCATTGTGTCCACCTATATTATAAACTTCTCCTAATCTTCCATTTAATGTTACTTTATAAATTGCTTCACAATGATCTTCTACAAATAACCAATCTCTAATATTACTTCCATCACCATATACTGGTATATTTTTATGTTTTAAGCAATTATTCATAATTAAAGGAATAAATTTTTCTGGGAATTGATATGGTCCATAATTATTTGAACATCTTGTTATGCATACTGGAAATTTATATGTATCGTAATAAGCCTTAACAAGCATATCTGCTGACGCTTTACTTGCAGAATAAGGACTATGTGGTGATAATGGTGTTTTTTCTGTAAAGCAAGGATCATCTTTTTCTAAGCTTCCATAAACTTCATCAGTTGATACTTGTATATATCTAACACCTTCTTTATAAGTATCTTCTCCTATCTCCCATGCATTTTTTGCTATTGCTAATAAGTTTTGTGTTCCTTTTATGTTTGTATTAATAAATTCTGTAGGATCTTTTATTGACCTATCAACATGACTTTCTGCTGCGAAATTTATTATTGTATCTATATCATATTTTTTAACAATTTCCTCAATTTTTTCTTTATCACATATATCTGCTTTTTCAAAAACATAATTCTCGTTGTTCTCTAAGCCTTTTAAATTTTCTAGGTTCCCTGCATATGTTAATTTATCAACATTGATTACTTTTATTTCTTTATTTTCATTTAATATATATCTTATAAAATTTGAGCCTATAAAACCAGCTCCACCAGTTACGATAACATTTTTCATAATAAAATCTCCTTATTATAAATTATTTATTTTTTCTTCTTTTCTTATCTCCAAAAGTTAAAAGATTTAAAATATATTTTCCATAATCTGTTTTCTTAAGTTTTTCTCCTAAACTTCTTAATTGTTCGTCACTAATCCAACCATTTCTCCAAGCAATTTCTTCTATACAAGCTATATATAACCCTTGTCTTTCTTGTACAATAGAAACAAAGTCACTTGCTTGTAATAATCCTCTCGGAGTTCCTGTGTCTAACCAAGCTAAACCTCTTCCTAAGAGTACAACATCAAGATTTCCTTCTTCTAAGTACATTGCATTTATTGTAGAAATTTCTAATTCTCCTCTATCTGATGGTTTTACTTTTTTTGCTTTTTCAACAACAGAACTATCATAAAAATATAATCCTGGAACTGCATAATTTGATTTTGGATTTTCTGGCTTTTCTTCTATTGATAAAACTTTATTATTTTCGTCAAATTCTACAACACCAAAACTTTTTGGATTTGTTACAGGATATCCAAAGATTCTTGCTTTTCCTTTTTTTGCTATTGCCATATCTATACAATCTTGGAAACCTTGTCCATAAAAAATATTATCTCCTAATATTAGGCAAACATCATCATCATCAATAAAATCCTCTCCTAATATAAAAGCTTCTGCAATTCCTCTTGGTTTTTCTTGTGCTTTATATTCAATATGTATGCCAATCTGACTTCCATCTCCTAATAAATGTCTATATTGTTCTACACATTCTGTATTAGTAATTAACAATATATCTTTTATACCTGCCATTAATAGAACAGATAATGGATAATATATCATTGGCTTATCATAAATTGGTATTAATTGTTTTGACACACTAATAGTAGATGGATAAAGCCTTGATCCAGTTCCTCCCGCTAAAATAATTCCTTTCATATTTATCACTCCCTTTATTTAATAAATTCTTCTACTAATTTATTACATTTAATATCAAACTCTTTTTTCCATTCTTTGTATAGTTTCATAATTTCATCTTTATGTTCTATACAATTAATGATTCTTTCTTTAATGTATTCTGGATCATCTTCTTTAGTAAGAATTACATACTCACCTAGTTTTGTTCCAATAAAGTAATCATTATTATTTCCTAGTAAACAAGGAACTCCCATTTCAAAACTTTCTAGTGGGAACATTGGTGCATTTTCTGTAAATGTTGGATATACATTTACTTCATTTTGTTGTATTCTCTCTAATAATTCTTCTGTTGGAATATAGTCATCAACACTAGTTGTCTCTAAGTCTAATATTTCTGTAAATTTCCTTGCTCCCTCATTTATAGGTACAACATCTGCAACAGAATTTGGAACTAGTTTCATACTACTAAGCGCTGTATAAATATTTTTTAATTCTCTTGTATCCGCATTATAAATACCAATTTTAGTCTTGTCACTTTTCTCTTTTTGAACTCTTTCAATGCTATCTAGATGAACATTATTTTGAAGGTAATAACTTTTAAAACCTACTTTCTTATAAAACTCATACATTGTACTTCTTACAAATGCAAAACTATCTATCTTTCCTTCTTTGTATAAATTCATTACATCTTTATTTAAGTTCCAAGTATAATCTGAGAAAAATTCATAACAATTTCCATGCCAGATTACTTTTGTTTTTATGTTATTGTTAAGTTCTTTAATTTTCTTTAAAACATCTACCCAACCATCAACAATTTGGCTAAATATTACTGATTTTATATTGTTATTTACAACCGCTTCTGCAACCTTATTTATATTTTTCTTTCCAAATACTTGCTCTAATGGGACAATGTTTTTAAACAATCCTTTTGTAGAATTAGCAACACCAAGCCAAGTAGGATTGTAAAAAACAATATAATCTTTGCCTTTGTACTCCTCTAACTTCTTTACTGCTAAATCTACTTGCTCAGAATAATGTCTATTTTGTTCTCTTACATTCTTACCATTAACAATCCTATATTTTAAAGAACTTAAAATATGGTAAATCTTTCTAATTACTTTATATATAAATCCATCTTTTTTAATAAATCTTTTAACAAAATTTTTAAGTTTTTGCATAAATATTCCTTCCTATTTCTCTAAAAACTTTTTTTTATTTTCTTTTGCTAATTTGTTATATTCTTCTTTCCATTTTTTATACTCTTCCATAACAGCTTGTCTATTTTTCAAGCATTCTTCTATAAGTTTGCTGTTTACAATTGGATTATCCTCTGCTTTTGTTACAATGTATCTATTTAATATTTCATTGTCATTAAATAAATCAGAGGTATTACCAATTATACAAGGAACACCTTGTTCCATACTAATAAAGAACACTGGGTGGAAATATTCTGTAAATGATAGGGAAACATTAATATCATTTTTAATTACTCTATTTATTATTTCATCTTCATTAATATTTTCTATTTTATCTGGTTTACTTTTTATCTCCATAGTAGTTAAGAAATCTGTCATTCTTTCATCTAATTCATTATAGTTGATATTTGAATTATCTACCATTTTACCAATACATAGTTGATTAAATATATTTTTATCCCATGTATAGTTTAAAGGATAGATTCCTATATCTATTATCTCATTTTCTTTCTTTGTTTCTTTCCTTTTACTACTGTCTAAAATATAATTTTCCATTAAATATGAACATTTATATCCTAAACTTTTATAAACCTCATATTGTCCTTTTCTTAAAAAAGCAATATCATCTACTTTTCTCTCTTTTGACAATTCTAATAATCTAAAAAAGTTATTTCTTTCATACTCATAATATAAAAGACTATCTTGAGTATTACAAATCACTTTTACTTTAACATTTTTTCCTTTAATGTAATCTACTAGCTTGTCCCAACCTATTTCTAAACCACTAAAAATAATTTGAGAAGCTCCTTTTTCTATTTCTTTATCTATTATTTTCACATTGTGGTTATAATCAAAGTCTGTCCAACCCAAGTTAATTTGTCTTGTATTTTCAAACATATTTGTAATACATATATTATCTTCTGGCTTTTTGTCCCCATATAGTAAAATATATTTATCCATATTTTGTTTCCTTTCTAAACTCACTAAAATTGGCATTCTCCATCCTGTGTAATAAGATTTAATGATTTGATACCTTTATCTTTACTAATATCTTTAATTAATTCTTCTATTTTATTATTAGAAAGTTCATAAATAACATCTGTGCTATTGCTAGAAACATTTTTAGATTTTACTCTATATTTTATTTTGTTTTCTTTTAAGACGTTTGTTATTTTTTCCTCAGCATCTAAATTATCTAAAGTTGCTACTAATAAATATGGTATTTTATTACCTGGTAATCTTTCAAATACAAGTAATGCAATTGTAAGAATAATTGCAAGTACAAAAGCAATAGAATAAATTCCTGCTCCTATAATAATTCCATTAGTTATTGACCAAAATAGGAATAATAAATCTTTTGGTTCTTTAATAGCTGTTCTAAACCTTACAATTGAAAGAGCACCAACCATACCTAAAGAAACGACTACATTTGCTTGCATTGACATTATAACAGCTGCTGTAACCATTGTCATAAGTGCCATTGTTACATTAAACTTCTTAGAATATATTACATTATCACATGTAAATTTATAAACAAAATAAATTATAAACGAAAATAATAATGCAACACACATTGTTATAATTACACTACTTAATGATATTGAATTTGTAAAATTATCTAAAAAATTATTTTTAAAAATATCTGAAAAATTAATACTATCCATTTTTTACTCCATCCCCTATTTTATTGCTTTTCCCATTTTTCTTCCATTTAAATACTTTGAATAAGACGTTCTTTCTAAAGTATTTATATTAATAAGCCAAGATATATAATTTGGAAGAAATTCATCATATTTTACTTCTAATATTCTCATACTTTCTTCTATAATTGGTATTTGTACATTGTCGTTTTTAAAAAATCCATCTGTATTATAATCTATTGATATATTGTAATCAAGTGTTAATCTTACATTTCCTGCTTTATATACATAAGGTATTCTATTATAACTTATAACAACTGACGGCTTATACCCATAAAACTTTGTTTTTAATATAAACTCATTTAATAATTTATCATTTTCTTTACTTATACTTAGTTTTCCACTTATCAAATCTTCTACCTGTTCTTTGGTAACACGACAAGATGTTTTATGAGTCATATTATTTATTTTAAATTTTTTTTCTAAGCAAATATAGCTTAAATCATAGTTATAATATCTAATCCTATATTTTTCTCTTTTGCTTATTCCATCTACTACTTGATAGAAACTTGTATCTTTATAATCATCAAAATATAAGCTTCTAATAAAATAACTTCCATCTTCTCCTGTGTTTTTATCAGTGTCTAACATAAATGATATTCTTTTTTTTATTTCTTCGAATTGAATTTTATTTATATAATATTTTAATTCATGTCTAAACTTCTTTTTTTCTTCCATCTAATCACCTATTACAAAGAATTAATATAATTATTAATTACATCAAATCTTTTACTATACCAATCTTTTAATTCTTGTATTTCTTCTTGTTCATTTACATTACTTTTTATTGCTATATTTGCATTTCTTATGTTTTCTTTTTTCAACGAATCAGCAATACTTATATATTCATATTGTTCATCAATTAGTTTATTTATTTCTTCCTTATTTAAAGCTTTTTGTATTAATAAATTCCATCTTTCTTTATAAGCTTGTGCAGTTTTCTCATCACTCTTTGTCCCAATGGTTTCAACTATCTCTCCTACTCTTTCATACTGTTCTGTATAATCACTTTCTTCATTGCTCCATAACATTCCAAATGTTAAATCTAAATCCCATGGAGTTAGTAATACTTCTGTATCTTCTTCATCATTTTTTATTGAATAATATATGTTTTTATATTCATAATTGTCTAAAGCTTGTGTAATCAATATAAATATTTTTTGATTAACAACATTTTCTACATAAAAGTTTTCCTCTAATGCATAATAACTTGTATCTCCTGTATAATATCTTTTCATCTTATCTAATATATTTCTCCAAGCTTCTGGATATTGATTTTTGTTTTCTGGATATTTCATTTCAAAAGGTCCAAAAGTTTCACTTTCTACATTACTATAATTATTAAAATCTATTTGATTCCAATTAGCACCTTTAATCAAAACACCTGTATCTTTGTCTAAATCTAATAAATCCTCATCTATAGTTTCTTTTAATAAATATAATCCTACATATTCACCATTTACATATAATTCAACAAATTCTGACCTCAAATCTTCATGTTTTTCTTCACTTAAGTCTTCATTCATTCTGTTCCATATATCAGATGCTATTTTTGTTCTAAGGCAAGATGGATCTGTTACAAGTCCATCTAATATCCAAGTTTTTGAAGTAGTCATTCCCAAAAATCCAAAATCAACGTTTTTTTCTAACTTTATCCTGTATGATTTCTTTGGATATCCCGCCGTTGATGAACCTCTATACCTAACTTCTGCATCATCAAAATACTGATATTTAGAATTGTTTTCTTTATAACTTGGATCTGTTATTGAAAACTCCGAATATGTATATTCAAATCCCACATCATTTTCATTAAAATTTAATGAAATACTTGGAAGATTTGTAAACTTTATTATATAGCTTTTGTTGTATAACCATGTTTCAACATCAAGTTGATATGTTTTGGTATAATCTATTGGTTCGGTTATTTCAATTTCTTTTTTGAATTCTTTATCTCCTATTTTTGAATCTATATTGTAATTAGTGTTTATCTTAATATCTAACTTTGTTTCTTCATTTTCCTCTAAATTAATTGGTAAATAATATGTATTACTTATAGAATCATAATTTAATTCAACATCATTTATTGATATTCCATCAATTATATCTTTTTCTGTTTTTTGCCCATTTACGATATTCCTAAATACCTCTATATATCCACTATAGTAAAATGTTAATCCTATTAATACTAATACAATTAATATTAGAAAAATGAGTAGTGCTGTCTTTGCCCTTTTTCTATTAATACTAACCATCGTCCTATTTATTTACCCTTTCCAAGTATTTTTCTTACAACTGCTTTAAAATTTAATAATACATTCATATATCCTAAATTGTTATATACAATAAATGCTTCTTTCCAAGTTTCGTCTCTTAACATGTTTCTACATTTAAATATATTA
This sequence comes from uncultured Clostridia bacterium, assembly GCA_944387435.1. Taxonomy (GTDB): domain Bacteria; phylum Bacillota; class Clostridia; order TANB77; family CAG-508; genus CAG-269. Next base: position 74,287 of record CALXEW010000002.1, read on the forward strand.
AGTTTTTGCATAAATGTAAGTTTATCATCTTTTTCAACATACTCGGCTGTTCCAAATGTATCATTAAATACCATACTGTAATATGCTTCTATTAATTCTTTACTTGGATTTATTTTTGTTTTCCTAATTAATTCATAAACATATTGTTTTGTTTCTTCTGCTTCATATGGATGATATTTCATATATTCATTAATAACTTTTGCACCTTCAAGCATACCCTCTTGCATTGGTTTTATATATTCTTTTACTATCTTTGTTTCTTCATCTTTTGCTTTTCTTATTGCTTTTCCATCTTTATATCCTGTTACACTACCTGTTCCTGGATTATATATCCATTCTAACAATGTAATCATACTTGCAACTTCATTATCTCTTATATTCTTATCATCTATGAAACTAAGTTTGTAAGTATTTTTAGGTTGAATATTATAGAAATCATATAAAGTCAAATAATATCCACCTATCTTTTTATTTGTAAAGATATAAGCTAAATTATCTTGGATAGTACCTCTCCATCCGATATCAACCATAAACATTGGTTTTGCATCATTTACTATACCTTTAGATTTTTCAAAATACTCTAATATCTCTTCTCTTTTTCTTTTTATTTCCTTGTTTACTTGTTCTGTAAATTCTTTATCTAAGCAAAGTTCTTGGACTCTAGCATCAAACCAAGGACATAATATTTTTTCTTCTATATCAATATCATATTTGTCCATGTATTTTTGATATGGCTTAATGTCTATTGCTAAAGTTTTAAATAAAGCCTTCATACTTTGTTCTCTATATTGAGACCATAAACGTAATAATTCTAATATAGAAAACTCTTTTAATGAAGCAGAAAATGTTCCCATTCTACTAACTTCAATAATATCACTACTTGGCAATTTTACACCAAATGGATTGTTTTCTTTTATAAGTTCATGTATCTTAATAAAAGTTTCTCCTTCTCTTGTTGCATAATATACTGTTGGTATTTTATTTTTAATTGCATACTCAATAATACTATATCCAAAAAAATATAGTAATGGTGCTAAGTCTACCCCAGTATTAAATATTCTATCTTCTTTAGAGTCTTCTTCTTTTTTTACACATGACAAATCAAAGTTAAATTTTCTTCCCTTTTCAGGAACAAAATCAAACTCTGTTTTAGTAGTTTTTATTGTTTCTATTCCTAAGCTATTTGCCATTTCTATATCTGAATATTGATTATCTCCAACATGTATATGGTCTTCTGTTTTTATTCCTAGTTCTTCTTCCGCTTTTTTATATAAATTGCCTGTTCTTTTATTTAGTAAATAGTCTGCTGAACTATATATTTTTTCAATTTTTACAGGTATATTTAGATAATCCAATAATTCTTTTAAATTTTCAGCACTCATATAAAAGTCTGAAATGCAATACATTTTTAAATCTTTATATTTCTCAAATATAGGTAATATTTCTGGATTTATAAATATTACCCTTTTTTCAGCTTCTATCTCTTCTCTTAGAAGCTCTTCTTCTATATTCATCTCTTTATTAAATATTTCTTTTTCTAGAATCTTAAAAACGTCTAAAATTCTGCATTCTTCATCAAAGCCTTTTTCTTTGTTTTTCTTACATTCTTCAGCTTCTATTTCATCTCTTCTTTTTAATATCTCATATATATTTTTATATTCATCTTTTAATTCATTATTATATTTTAGAACTATATATCTTGCTGTTGCAAGTTTTGTTTCTTCTGGATGACATTTTCTTTTTATTATTGTATCCCAAATATCAAAACTAATTATTTTCGCCATTTTGTTCCAACCTTTCCTATTTTTCTCTGATTCTATCATTAATTGTATATATTATCAAGCCAAAACAGGAAAAATATCTTTTCAAAAAATCTTTCACAACAAAAAAAGGCCCTATAAAAGAGCCTTCTTTTGAGTGGAACAACCACCAAAAAAGGTTGCACGAACTAGATGTCGTACTCTTCACAGAACCATGGGCGCACATACGCAGTCATAACATCTTCGCCTTTTGGCAAAGAATTTATTACATGGTATCTCATGAACTCGACACCGTTCTCGTTTCCCACAGTAAGGACAACATCCTTGTCTAGCATTTCCTGGTCAAACACCCAGTAATCAAAAGACTTAGGATTCTTAACTTTTTCCTCATCATCTGCACTGATAAGTTCGGCAAGTTCAAACGTAAGTCTTGATGGACGGGGAGTATAATCCTCCATTCCGTTAACTCTCTTAGAAATGATATTTCCCGGAATGTCCTCAAGATAAGTTCCTCTTGCCAATCCTCTTGGCAGTTTCAGAAAAGCACACACCAATCCATCAACAATCTCTTGGAGATTGTTGACGTATGGCTCTGCAAGCCTGATATTTACCTTGAAAAAGTCTCTCGCTGAAGCTGCCGCATACCAAACGCGGAACTTCCTAAGGTCTGCATTGAGCTCTACAGTCTCTGCCCTAAACCTTATTGACTTTGGCTTAGTGTACCCAAACCATTGCTCTTCGCAGCCACTCATCTCCTCTGTAATCGTGAACGATGCATCATAAGGCATCCGAATGTCCTTGTGATGCCTGAACTTCATCTTTTCTCCATCACTAATGTAGAAAACCGACATGTCAATTCCTTTCTCCTTGTTTGGAATTCCACTAATGCTGCGAGTAGCATTGCTGCTACATCCATGCTATTATACCACGTTTTACATAATCTTTCAACAAAAGGCAAAAAAATAAGACATAGATTATACTCCATGCCTCACTTTTTATCAAATTAAGCTTGTGCTACTGGATAAACACTTACTTGTTTTTTATCTTTACCTTTTCTTTCAAATTTTACATTTCCGTCGATTAAAGCAAATAATGTGTCATCGCTACCTTTTCCAACATTAACTCCTGGATGTACTTTTGTTCCTCTTTGTCTTACTAGGATATTTCCTGCTAAAACAAATTGTCCATCAGCTCTTTTAACACCAAGTCTCTTTGATTCACTATCTCTACCGTTACGGCTACTACTTTGACCTTTTTTATGAGCCATGCTTTCTCAACTCCTTTCGACTTTTCTATTTATTTTTTCGCTTATTAAACATCTTTTAAAATTAAGCTTCTACTTTTTCAGCTTCTTTTTTAGCTGTTGTTGCAGCTTTCTTTGCTGCTGTTTTTATTGAAGTAATTTCTACTTTTGTATATGGTTGTCTGTGACCATATCTTCTTCTATAGTTAGCTTTTGCTTTCATTTTGAAAACAATGATTTTTTTAGCTTTACCATGAGAAACTACTTTTCCTTCTACTTTTACACCTTTAACATATGGATTTCCAACTTGTACTTTTCCATCTTCAGATACTAACATAACTTTATCAAAAGTTACTTTTTTACCTTCCTCTGCATCTAATTTTTCGAAAAATACAACATCTCCTTCTGCTACTTTGTATTGTTTTCCACAGCTTTCGATTATTGCGTACATCTAAAATGCACCTCCCTTATTTGTATACTCGCTAATCCTTAAATTCAGGCAATTAACTACTGTTAATGTTTATGGAGCCTTGACTAAGCGGATTACAGTTACTTATTTTACCATAGATAGATATATTTGTCAACGTTTTTACCGTATTTTTCTGTTTTTTCATACCTTATTCGTTACTGTTCAGACTAATAAAAAATGAAAATAGTTATCCACAAAATATTACAAGGTTTGTAATACTAATGAAATATTAGTGTTACAGACTTTTTTTCTTTAGTGGTATATAATACCATTAAAGAAAGAGAGGTGATAAATTATTATGCCTAAAGCAGATTATGGAAGGGATTTATTTAAGCAAGTTCAAGAACTGATGTTAAAGTGTGATAATTTATCACATGAAGTAAAAACAGTAGAAAAGAGAACAGAAAAAAAGTTTAAAAAGCAATTAAAAGAACAAAAAGAATATTTTACACAAAAGATTGAATGTCTAGAGAAAGAAAATAAAGAACTGAAAGATAAAAATCAAAAATTAACAAATGAAGTTGATAGATTAAAAAAACAATTAAATAATAATAGTAATAATTCATCAAAACCACCATCAAGTGATGTAAAGAAAAATATCCCTAATAATAGAGAAAAAACAGATAAAAAAGCTGGAGGGCAAAAAGGACATAAAGGATATCATTTAAGTAAAGAAGTTGTAGAGAAAAAAATAGAAAAAGGAGAATTTGAAAGAGAAGTAATAAATGTAGGCAAAGTAACAGAAGAATATAAATCAAAATACATATTAGATATAAGAGTAAAAGTAATAGCAAAAGAATATAGATTTTATAAAGATGAAAATGGAAAATATAATATTCCCAAAGAGTTTCAAACAGACGTACAATATGGAGAAGAATTAAAAACAATGTGTACAATATTAAATACAGAAGGAATAGTAGCAATAGATAGACTAACAAATTTTGTTAGTTATATTAGTCATGGAGCAATAGAAGTATCAAAAGGAAGTATAGTAAATTTTATGAATGAGCTAAATAAAAAGGGACAATATATAATAGAAAATATAAAAGAGAAAGTATTAAACAAAGAAAAGATGCATACAGATGGAACGAGTGGAAGATGTGAAAATAAAAATGTATGCATAAGAACACATTCAACAGAAGATTTAACATTATTTGTATCAACGTATGGTAAAGGAAAAAAATACATAGAAGAAACAGGAATATTAAATAAGTTTATGGGATTGTTAATACATGACCATGAAACAGTAATGTATAATTATGGAACAGAACATGCAGAGTGCAATGTGCATATATTAAGATATTTAAAAGGATGTAACGAAAACACAGGAAATAAATGGGCGATAAAAATACGTTCATTATTAAGCGAACTAAATAAATATAGAAAGAGGTTGAAAGAAAGAGGAATAGAAAAAATAGACAAAGAAAAGCTAGAAAGATATTCAAAAAGATATGAAGAGATAATGGAAGAAGGCTACGAAGAAAATAAAAAAATAAAATCAAAATATATAAGGCAAGATGAGCAAAAATTACTAAATAGATTAAAGAAATATAAAGAAAATCATTTAAAGTTTCTTTATGATTTTAGAGTGCCATTTGATAATAACTTAGCAGAAAGAGATTTAAGAAATTTCAAAATAAAATTAAAAGTATCAGGAAGATTTAATAGTATGGAAGGAATGAAAGTATATTCAAATATAAGAAGTATAATAGTAACATTTAAGAAACAAGGAAAAAATTTCTATGAAGCAATAAATAATATATACAAAAATATCCCAGTTAGCATATAGCTAATTAGGATATTTTTTATTACTTAAGTCTGAACAGTAACCCTTATTCTTTTTTATCTAATTTATCTTTCAACTTTTCTAAAGCAATTCTTCTACTACTTATATCATTTTTCTCTTTTTTAGATAATTCTGCTAAAGTTTTTCCATTTTCTAATTCAAATATGCTATCAAACCCAAAACCATTATTTCCTCTTTCTTCTTTAGATATTTTTCCTTCTATAATACCTTCAACTACAATTGTATTATCATTATCAACATAAGCTATATCACATACAACTTTTGCATTTCTTTCTTCTCCACTTTTGTCTTTCATCTTTTCTAATATGTATTTATTTCTATCTTCCTGTGATGCTTTATCTCCCAAAAATCTTGCTGTTTCTACTCCTGGCCAACCATTAAAAATATCTATACATAAACCACTATCGTCTGCTATGCAAGGTATATTAGCTATCTTAAATATTTCATTTGCTTTCTTTAAAGAATTCCCTTTAAATGTATTCTCATCTTCTTCAACTTTTACATTAATGCCTACTTCTTCTAGGCTTAGTAATTCATAATCAGATAAAATTTCTCTTATTTCTTTTAACTTTCCTTTATTATTAGTTGCAACTATAATCTTTTTCATTATCTTTCTTCCCCTGTATCTATTTTCTTTTGTTCTTTACTACTAGTATTTAAACTATAATTATTTAATAGTTGTTTAACATTTCCATATATAGCTTCTTCACTATCTTGACCATCTCCTCTACTTATCACATCAAGTAACTGTGAATACATTATGCTCTCTTCATTTTCTTCGCCAATCATTGCTAGATGTCTATTTGTTCTTATTTGCTCTAATTTACCTATCATTTCTTCATAATCTTTTGCCTTTTCATCTCCTGCAAATTTCGCTCTGATATTTAATATTTTTAAATGTCCTTCAAATTTTCTAAACATTCCTTCTTTATTTCTATTCATTTTTATTACCTCTTTGTTTTTGTAATAATAACAGCTTTCTTTTTTTTTGTCCAGCATAAATTCTAAATTTTACACATAATAAAAACTTTTCCATAACGAAAAATTAATTATAGAAAAGCTTTTTAAAATTAAGATTATCAATCTAATTCTATTCTTTTACCTTCGCTCCCACTACTACAAATCTTCCATCTTTCACATGATATGAGCAAGTAGATAAAGTAACCAATTGCGTTCCATAATCCGCTGTTTTTTCTATATTATATAAAGAAATATCTTTTATATTTTTTATATAATAATTATATTCTTCCTCTGTTTTTGGGTTTATAAAAAAGTAATATTTAAATACATTATCATTTGTATTATATACTTTTGACCTGAAGACAGAAATTATATCATATACACCTTCTTCATCAGCAGTTGTAAAAGAAATTGTTAGGTGCTCTTTATAATAACTTTCATCAGCATATTTTAATAATTCTTGAAACATGGTTCCATTATTTAAATTATGTCCATAAATCAGATAGTTATTACTTGGTATATTCCAATCATAATCTTTATCTAAAAAGATGGCCCCATTTTTCGATTTTTCCTTCTTATAATTATGAGTCATATAATATTCGTTGTCATTTCCTTGCACCACTGGATAACTTATATTAGTATTTTCAATTTCAAGAAATCCAACCACATCTGAATTTTCTTGCTGTAAGCTTTTCACTTGTATCATTCTTTTTGTACTTTCTTTTGTTACTTTACTCTCATCAACTTCTATTGTGTCTACTATTTTAGTTTCTTCTACAGCTTCCTTTTTCCAATAAAATTCTCTTACTATATATATAATTGATATAATTATTAAAGAAACTAAAACAAAATAAATTAGTAAAGTTATTTTTTTATTAACTTTTTTCATCTATTTTATAAGGATAGACTTTTTGTCTATCCTTTCTTATTTTTATTTTTCATTAAAACAATAGTTGTTGTTGAGAATAATACCGTAAGTACAGCAATTCCTAAATAACTTTCAATTCCTGTTTTTGGTGTATTATCTTTTTCCACTTTTTCTACTGTATTTGTGGTATTATTTGTATTTTCTTGAACTTCAGAAAGTTTAACAAAGATAGTAGTATCTTTTGTTATAGTATTATTAAAGTCGAATTTTGTTGTAAAATCTGCATCTGTATAAAATCCTTCAACTGTATAGCCACTACTTACATCAATATGAGATTTTAACATATCTTCTGTTAAAGTACTTCCTGAGTCTACTGCTATTTTATAAGTTTTATCATTTACAACTAAACTTACTACAAGTTTTTGAATATCAACATTTGGTGTTGCTTTATCTGGTATGTTAGACTCTGCTATAACATTATTATCCTTATCGGTTAATACAACCTTATCACCTGAAAGAACAACTTTATTTGTTGTATTTGATGTGTTTGTAATAGTAAAATCTGTAAGATGTCCATTTTCAGCAACACGAATTGCATTTTCATTTGTATCAGTAGTTAAAACTCCATTCATTACTAAGGTAGGATTATTAGTAGCTGATGCACCTTTATCTATTTCGATGCCGTTATTTGAGCCTGTACCATTATATCCTAAGTGTAAGTTTCTTACTTCTACTTTTCCTCCATTTGCTAAAACTCCACCATATTTAAAGCCACTTATTGAAACATTGTCAAGAATTACAGTTGCTCCATCATATGATTGAACACCATATTTAGGTCCATTTTTTAAATTAATGTCTTTTAATGTAAGTTTTCCTTCTGCAAATTGTGCTGTAAACATTGTTTGGTTTCCTGATGTAGATGTCCAACTATTATCACCTACCACATTATGCCCATTTCCATCAATTGTAAGTTCTTTTTGAATTACTATTGGTTTTGTTACTGTTATATCATTTTGAAGTGTTATTGTTGAACCTGAGTCCGCTGTATTTACCGCTTCATTTAATGAAGTTTCATCGTTGACTTGTGTCGCAGCATTGCTTAAATTTGGTATTATAAATAAACTACCTAATAAAATCATAAAAAATACTATTATTTTTATTGTATTTTTCATTTTTTCACCTCCTGTTTTTATTATTTTTCTCCATTTTATATAAATTTATTTCATTAATTTTTTCCAATTAATTTTTATAATTTAATTTATCTAAAAATTATGTAATAAGACTTACAACAAAAATTTAAAATTAATTTTTTTTACTTTTTGTATTGACAAATCACTTTTTACATATTATAATAACTATTGTCGTAAGAAAAACCAATTCTTTATATGCAGATGTGGCGGAATTGGTAGACGCACAGGACTTAAAATCCTGCGAGGGTTAAACCTCGTGCCGGTTCGATTCCGGCCATCTGCACCATAGATTTATCAATACTTTAAAGTTTTGATAGATCTATTTTTTTATTTTTATATTAATCTTTAAGACAATTTGCCTTCTATTCTAAGCTTCATATTTTTCAATATAATATTTGATAAAAAAGATTGCAGTTTGATATATTTTAATATATACTAAGTTTAATATATTGAAAATTAATAGGGGGATTAATATGTTTAGAAATCGTGGGGAACTACCAAACATTGGTAATGAACCTAGCGAAGGTGGATATCGCGCACCTCATTATAGGCATTACTGGAATGGTAGATTTATTATCATATATTATGATTTAAAATTTGTTGCAATACAATTAATATTATCTCTAATAATTATCCTAACAGTATTAGCTGTATATCTCACTTCATACCAAGTCACATTTGAAGACCCAATTTCTGAAGTGAAGCAAACTTTTTTAAGCGCTCAAAGTATTTCAATAATAACGGTACTTGTTATAAGCGGACTAGTTACATTTCTTACTAGAAGTAGCAAAGAAAACTTAATAAGAAATTTGAGAATAATTGCACTTATATATACAATTTCAATAATTGTATTTCTAGGAGTAAAAATACATCTTGATAACAAATATAATAATGAAGCTACCTTTGGAGAATTTTATGAACAATATGAGACGCAAGCTAATGATAACTCTAAATCACTTAAATTTGGATTATTTTCAGGAATTTCAATATCAGACCCAAAAGAAGCATATATAAATGAAAGCATGAGCGCTTATACTAATTTTTCAACTAAAGTAATAGTATATATGGTAATTCAATTTATAATTGTTGCTATATTATTCTATTTATCCTCTAGATTATCTAGAATTGAAGAAAAGAAACAAAGACTTTCAAAAGACGATAAAATTTTATTTGACGAAGAACAAAATATTCTTTAAACAAAAATGGTTATATAACTCAATTTATATAACCATTTTTTTATTACAATTTATCGTAAAAGGTATCTTCATAGCTATCATATACTGGTTCACTTCCCTCTGCTTTCTTTAAAGAAGAATATGTTTTATAAAGCAATATAATTGATGCAATTAAAAGAACATCTACTAGATATGGTGCTAAATAGTAGAAAAATTGGTCACCAGTAAGATAATACATAGAAACTTCAATAAATACTTCACCTATATTTGCAAGTAAATCGATAAAATCATAAATTATTAACCATCCTATAGGAATCATAGCAATAATTGTATATCTTTTTAAAACTCTAAAATCATTTTGCCCCATTTTATTATATGCTATTACAATAAATACCAAAGAAATTACCTCGAAAACTAATCCAAAATCAAAAGCTTTAAATAAAACTAATGGTAGTATATATGTCAGAATACTTAAGAACATTATTACCATACATTTTTTTAATAAATTTTCTGCCTTATCTTTATATACTTTTCTAATATGTGTTTTATTCTCATTATTTTGATTATTATTCACTTTTCTATCCCCTTTAATATTTCATTTAACATTATTTTATTCTATTTTTTATAACAATACAATAATTTTATATAATTTTAACTTATTTCTATAAAGACTATTAACAAAATATCTTTATACTTTGTTAATAGCCTAATAAAATATATTTCTTATCTCAAATAGTTTACCACTCTTTTTTGTAGTTTATTAATTCTAAAATATATCCTGCTAAACAATATGGTGCTAAAATAAATGCATAAAGTAAAATATAAACAATAAATGCTAGAGCACTTCTTCTTTTTAATTTACAGTCAATCTCTTTTAACATATTTTTTCTTCTAATTTCAATCAATAAGCATAGTAGTAAACCAAATGGAATCACAAGTAATGATATCCATCCTATTAATAACGGATTACACAAAGCTAAGAAAATTAATCCTAATGGTACAAAAATAAGAAGTGCTAAATCTATAAAAGGGAAAAATATATTTAAAAACATTAAAAATTTAGATTTTATACTCATTTTCTTAGACGTAAATATTTTTACCTTCTTAAAAGCTTCTATCATACCTCTTGCCCATCTTTTTCTTTGCTTACCTAAATCTCTAAATTTTTCTGGAACTTCAGTATAAGCAATTGCATTTTTAGCAAAATTTGTTTTATAACCTTTAGAAAGTAATTGCCAAGTTAAAACAATATCTTCTCCTACGCAAGTTTGCCAGCCTCCAATTTCTTTTAACATCTTTGTTTTATAAGCGCTAAAAGCACCTTGAGCAACTAGTGTTGAATTATAATTTCCTTGAACATATTTAACTCCAAAAATTCCTAAAGTATAATCCCATTCTTGTAATTTTGTAATGAAGCTCTTCTTTCCATTTTTAACAAATAAACATCCTGCTGTAGCTGCAGTATTTTCACTAGAATTTTTTAATTTACTTATAATATTTCTTATTGCTAATGGATGCAATACAGTATCACTACCTATTGTAATTGTATAATCTGTTTTTACATTATCTAATCCTTTATTTAAAGCCTCCGCTTTTCCTTTATGCTTTGCTTCTATAATACTTACTTTAGACTCTAAATCCATTGATTTTAATAATTCTAAAGTTCCATCTGTTGAACCATCATCTATAATATTTATATAAATGTTTCCACAATATTTTTGTTTCTTTATTGACTCTATAGTTTCCATTATTGATTTTTCTGCATTATAAACTGGAATTAAGACTGTTACATCTTCTTCTTTTTGTTTTTTTACCTTTTTATCTTTTTTATTAAATAATAAGCTAATAAAATTGAATACATAATTAAATCCAGGAATTATTGCTACAAATACTACCAAGTAAATTGCTAAGAAATATCCCAAGTAACATGCTATATCATTAATCCAACTAACGTTTATACATATTGAGAAGATAAGATATATAAGTGCGACTATAATTGATGTCAAAAACATTTTTATCACTTCATATTATCATACGAAAACTGATAATAAATGGTGATTCGTGTCAAAAGATGTCGAAAATAAATATAATAAAAAGAGGTGAATAGAAATTGAGTTTGAAGAAATTATTAATAATATTTTTAATAATAATTTTTATACTTGTTTATATATTTAGCTATAATCAATACAAACACAATAAAAGAGCTGATGTTAAAATTCCAATCTTACTTTATCATAATTTTGTAACAACTATTCCTGATAGTGACCCTGATAACTTTAATTATATAAATACTCCAGAAAGTTTTGAGGAAAATGTAAAAACTCTTTTGGGAAATGGTTATACTATAATATCAATGAAAGATTTGTCTAATGCATATAGTGGTAAAACAAGCTTACCTGGTAAACCAATTATCATAACTTTTGATGATGGATACTATAGTAATTACGAATATATATATCCTATTTTAAAGAAATACAATGTAAAAGCTTCTATTTTTATAATAACTGATAAAATTGGCGAAGAAATTGATAGTATAAAATATCTATCTTGGGATAATTGTTTAGAAATGCAAAATAGTGGTCTTGTAGAAATATTTAGCCATAGTACAAAACATGTTTTTTATGATAAATGTTCTCCTTATGAGCTACGTGACGATGTAAAAGAATCCTATCGTTTAATAGAAAAACATCTAGGTAAGCAAGATTTAAAAGTTTTCGCTTATCCATATGGTGCATATACAAACGAAACTGTAAGAACCTTAAAAAATAATGGCATTGATTTTCAAGTATATGACATAGGAATAAACAACTTTAAATATTTAGATAAAAATTATATTAAAAGAATTAACATTCCTTGTGAGATGACAGGAATTGAAATTATAGAAGAAATAGAAAACTATTAAAGAAAAAAGTCATATGAGCATCTTACTCATATGACCTTATTTTTTATTCATCTGTTCCTGTTCCATCAAATGGAATAAATTTATTTACTACACTTTCTGGATTCATATCATCTGTCCTAAACATTTTATATGAAGTATTAATTTTATTTTCTACTAATTGTTCTACTTCTTCTTGTGATGCATGTTCTGCCAAAACTAATTCACTTATCATTATTTGTTTTGCATTATTTAACATCTTCTTTTCACCTGTAGATAAACCTTTTTCTTTTTGTTTAAAACTCAAGTTTCTTACTACATCTGCAACTTCATAGATATCTCCACTTTTCATTTTTTCCATGTTGTCTCTATATCTCTTGTTCCAGTTTTTATCCATTACAGTTTCATCTTGCTCTAGTACACCTATTACTTTATCTGCTGAACTTTTATCTATAATATTTCTTACACCTACTTCTTCTGCCTTTGCTGTCGGTACCATAACCTTAACTTCACCAGGCATCTTCAATATGTAATAAGATTGTTTCTCCCCTAAAATATCTTTTTCTTCAATAGCGTCTATTACCCCTGCACCATGCATTGGATATACTATCTTGTCTCCTACATTAAACATGTAAGTCAACTCCTTTCAGCATAATATATTTTCGGCGAAAAAAAGATAATAAAGTTATGTCAAACTATGGTTTAAAATAACTTTATTGGATTTTTTAACCATATTTATTATACTACAAAAAAAGGCAAAAGTCAAAGCCTTTACCTTTCTTTTTTATGTATATTTTTTCTTGTTTTCATTGTCTTTCTAAAGGTTGCAGTTTCTTAAAAAAACTTTCAAAAAATTTTTTTATGTTTATTTACTAGTTGATCCAAAACCACCTTTTCTTTCTCCTTCAGCTGCATCATCATCTGTAACTAAGTATTTTTGGAACACTCCTTGTCCTATTGCCTCACCTTTTTTTATTGTAATATCTTCATCTTTGATATTATAAAAAGCAAACATAATGTGCCCATCATTATCTACATTTCCATAATAATCTTTATCAATTACCCCGACACTATTTGCAAGAATTAATCCTTTTTTCTTTGGATTAGAACTTCTATTATATAAGAATAGTACTTCATCATCTTGCATATATGCTTTTAATCCTGTTTTTACAAGTGTTGGGTTCATTCCTTTTTTGAAGCTAGGAACTACTGTATCTTCTGCAGCTTCTATATCATATCCTGCTGAATATTTTGTTTTTCTTATTGGTAAATTAATTTCCTTATCCTCAAATCCTTTTGCTACTTCAAATCCTCTTAATCTATTCATTTTTTATTCCTCCTTAAAATATTTAACTTTAATTTCGTCTGCTTCATTTTTTCACATCTAAAACATTTTGTCAATATGCACTTTTTCTTTTTCGACAAAATATAATAAAGTAAGGAAATTATAGGTGATATATTATGGAAAATACTTTAAATAATCTGCCACTTAATTGTAAAGGATTCATAAAATCTTTAAACTGTACACGGAAATATTAGAAGAAGACTTTTAGATTTAGGTCTTGTTGCTGGTACGACTATTGTTCCAGTTTTGGTTAGTCCATCTAAAGGATTAAAAGCCTTTTATGTAAGAGGCTCTTTAATTGCTTTAAGAGATGAAGATTCTTCTTCTATTAAAGTTTCCTTCTAATTTGTAACTTTTTTATTTTTCACCTCATAAATTATATTATATTAATTTTGTGAGGTGATTCTATGGGCCTAACAAACTCTTCTTGCGGTCTTCACTTACTTACAACTAAAAAAAATAATATAAAAAAAGATAAATGCTTCACAATAGCATTAGCTGGTAACCCCAATGTTGGAAAATCCACAACTTTTAATAGCTTAACTGGTATGCATCAACATACTGGTAACTGGCCAGGTAAAACAGTTAGCAATGCTTCCCGGCCATTCTTACTACAAAAATAGAGATTTTCTATTTGTAGATATTCCAGGTACATATTCTATCATGTCTTGTTCTGAAGAAGAAGAAATTGCAAGAAACTACATATGCTTTGAAAAACCAGATGCTACAGTCATTGTTTTAGATGCTACATGTTTAGAAAGAAATTTGAATCTAGTTTTTCAAATAATGGAAATTACTGATAATATAATTGTTTGTGTTAATTTATTAGATGAAGCTAAAAAGAAAAGAATCAAAATAGATTTAGATAAATTGTCTAGTGAATTAGGTGTTCCTGTTGTTGGAACTATTGCAAGAAAGAAAAAAACTTTAAATAATTTATTAGATACAATTATGCAAATATGTGAAGGAAAAATTATTCCAACTCCAAAAAATGTTACATATCCTAATGAAATTGAAAATGCTATTTCTTTAATTTCAGAAAAGTTAAAAAATTATAAAGTAATTCCTAAAAAACTATTAAGATGGATTTCTTTAAAAGTTTTAGATGGAGAAGAAAAAATATTAAAGTCTATTGAAAAAGCTTTTAATATTTCTATTATAGATAATACAGAATTAGAACTCGTAAAAGTAAAAGCTTTAAACACTTTGAAAAGTCAAGAAAATCTAAAAGACACCATTGTTTCTTCTATAATGAATAGAGCTGAAGACATTTGCAGAAATGTTTGTACATATGAAATGACTTCCTATTCTGGAAGAGATAGAAAAATAGATAAAATCTTAACATCTAAATATCTTGGCTTCCCTATTATGCTTTTATTTTTAGGAATCATCTTTTGGATTACAATTGTTGGAGCAAACTATCCATCAGAAATTTTATTTTCATTTTTCACATGGATACAAGAAAAACTCGTCCTTTTTGCAAACTGGATTAATTGTCCTGCTTGGCTTTCTGATATGTTAATAAATGGTGTGTATCAGACTTTAACTTGGATTATATCTGTTATGCTCCCTCCTATGGCAATATTCTTTCCTCTTTTTACTTTCCTAGAGGATTTAGGATATCTTCCTAGAATTGCTTTTAATGTAGATGGTTTCTTTAAAAAATGTTCTTGTACTGGAAAGCAGATGATTACTATGTGTATGGGATTTGGTTGTAATGCTGCTGGTGTTACTGGTTGTAGAATAATTAATTCTCCTAGAGAAAAATTAATTGCAATACTTACTAATAACTTTGTTCCTTGTAATGGAAGATTTCCATTCCTAATATCAATTGCAACAATATTTATTGCAGGAACAATGCAAGGATTTGGAGCATCTATTATATCAACTCTTAGCGTTATATTAGTTATACTACTTGGAATATTTTGTGCATTACTTGTTTCTAAAATATTATCAAAAACTATACTTAAAGGCATACCGTCTTCATTTGTACTTGAACTTCCACCTTACAGAAAGCCTCAATTTGGTAAAATCCTTATTCGTTCAATATTTGACAGAACTTTATTTGTTTTAGGAAGAGCAATTAGTGTTGCTGCGCCTAGCGGTCTTGTTATTTGGCTTTTTGCAAGCATAGGAATTAATGATAAGAGTTTACTTTCAATTATTGCAAACTTCTTAGACCCATTTGCTAATCTTCTTGGGCTTGATGGATATATTTTAACAGCATTTATATTTGGTATCCCTGCTAATGAAATTGTTCTTCCGATTATCTTAATGTGTTATCTTGGTGGAAATTCTTTAGTAAATATGGAAGATACATTTTCAATTGGTCAAATACTAATACAAAATGGTTGGACTATTCTTACAGCTATTAATGTTATGATATTTACTTGTATGCATTTTCCATGTGCCACCACTCTTCTTACAATAAAAAAAGAAACTGGTAGCCTTAAATGGACTATTATCAGTTTCATAATTCCCACAGTTTGTGGAATAATTCTTTGTATGCTTACTACTTTTGTTTATAATATCTTTGTCTAGTAGAAATACTAGACTTTTTTACTTTATAGAAAAACTTTACTGTTCGCTTGTTTTTTTCTTTTAAATATTGTAAAATAATGGCAACTTTAACAATTGAATTTTGTTAAAATATGTAAAAAATCAGGAGAGATAAATATGTTTAATATGTATATAGATGAATCTGGAAGTGTACATCCCACATCCAAAAATTTCAGCAGATATTTTATAATAGGAATAGTAATACCTAAAGAGCCATTAAAATTAAAAAAAGTTTACAAGACTTTTATCAGAAAAAATTTTAAAACTTTAAAAGAATTGGATACAGAAAATAAAATGTTCAATAATAATGGTAAATTTATAGAATTAAAAGGAAGTTCTATGAATAAGCCTATGAAACTAAATTTTATAGACTTTTTCTGTAGAAATAATTTATTTGAAGTAAGATATATTATTTTAGATAATAATAATTTGGAAGAGCGATTTATTAGAAATAAGGCCAGAACTTTTAATTATTTATTAAAAATATTTTTAATAAATTCTATCAAGAAAAAATATATTCAAGATAAAGAGATATTTTTACAAATAGATGAGAGAAATGTCAAAACGGATTCTAAGTTTTCTTTAGAGGATTACCTAAATCAAGAATTATTATTAAATGATAATTTATTAGACAATGTTTTAGTAAAATATTTCGACTCATCTCAAAATTGCTTTATACAAATTGCTGATGTATTTTCAAATATAATGTATTCAAATTTAATTACAAAAGGTGCTTATAAAAAAGAATTAGCATTATTACAACAAAATAAATATATTTTACCTTCATTTATTTTTCCACAAAAGAAATTCAAAAATAGTATTAAAAAAATATAATTTGCATATACTAAAAGAGAATTGATGTAACAGTAAATCTAAGTAAGATTCCATAATCTAGGTAAGTGCTTTTTTTAAGCATAATCTCTTAGTAATTACATCAATTCGACTTTTACATAAAATGTTAATTTTTTTAGAATTTTTCTTGACTTTAGAATTATAAAATGTTAAAATTAGGATAGTTAAACAGTAAGTCCTTTCTGTATGCCATAATCGAGGTAAGTGCTATGTGTTAGCATCATACTTAAGGCAATTTAACTAATTATTATTTACCACTTAAAGTGGTATTTTTTTGTTCGTCTAATAATCAAAAATGACAAACAAAGTTAAGACTAACTAGCTTGTAGTCGTAGAACAGATTCGCGGCCTGCTCTATTTTTAACAACAAAAAACACATCTCTGCAAGCCATTAGAGATGTGCTTTTAATTTTCAAAAACATTCTAGCGACACACCACAATTTGTAGTCGCTCATCTTCTATAATTATTATACTTAAATAATAATAAAAATTCAATATTTTCTTATCAATTTTTTGATGTCAGATTTGTGTTTTGCTCTACTTCTGTATTAGACATATTTATTCATACCTTATCTATTTATATTCGTCAAATGGAAATATATCTTTTAATTTATTGACAAAAAAATATAAAAATGTAAAAATAATTTTGGTGATATAAATTGATAGAAGAAATTAAATCTTATTTTAATATGATGCCTGAACTTTTACATAGTATTACAGGTATTGATATAGATATTTTACAAACTTCAACAAACATTGTATTTTATGGAATGTTTTATCTTTTTCTTATAGCAATAGTATTTAGAATTATAGCTCTATGTAAGCTTTTTTCAAAATGTAATAAAAAACCTTGGAAAGCTCTAATTCCTATATATAATTTAATACTACTTTATCAAATATCTGGCGTTTCACCATGGTTTATTTTGATTTATTTAATTTATCCTTTATCTTTTAATATAGCATTCATTGTACAATTTCTATTTTCTACATATTTATATACAATGCTTGCTAAAAAATTTAACAAAGGTATTGGTTTTACAATTGGTTTGATTTTATTGCCTACCATATTTTTATTTATACTTGCGTTTGGAAAATCAAAATATACTAATGAAAATAAGATATAACTAATTTTTATAATTGCATCCATTTTATCCACTATATTCATCTAAATTAGTTATATCTATATTTTCTATTTTTCACTATTAGTACTTATAACTGTAGTAAGATCATTAAAATTTTCATTTTCAACATTGGTATTATCACTTAAATCTTCATGGTCACTATTGATTTTATTTGGCTGAATTGTAGTTTGAGTATTCATATTAATTGCATTATCATTTCCTACATTACGTCCTATGAAAAAACATACAACTCCAACTATTATAACTAATATGATTATTAATATTACTTTTAGATACTTGTTCATTTTTTCCTCCCTCCATAATTCTACTATTTACTATTTATTTTTTATTTTTTGCATTAATTTTGTTACACTTTAGAAAATATCTTTTATTACTATATCTCATTTTCATTTAATATTATCACTCTTGTCACTTTAATAAGTTCAACTGGATAACGTTCCAAAACACCTCCTGTTGAAGTAATAGAAATTTTTTGACCTACTTTTAAATCTGATATTCCAACTTTATTTTCTCTCAATAATATTTCCGTATCATCATCTATAGAAAACTCAAATTCTCCTCTATGATTCACATCATTATTCTCCAATCCTTTTACTAAAACAGATGTTACTCCATTATACTCATTAATTTCTTCTATGCTTGCATAAAATATATCTTCATTATTTTTGCTTACAATGTTTGAATTTATAATATCGCTATTACTTTCCTTTGGCTTAACAACTATTGCTATTATTACTACCATAACTATTACTACTAAGATAATAATTAGTCCTAAAACTTTTTTGTTCATTAATTTATTCTCCTCCAAAGCTAAATTTTGCTTGATTTCCTCCTATTATTTCTCCTGTTGTCCCATCTATAAAATATTTTTTACTCATATATCTTTTTACACTTTCTACATTAGATAATGTATTATCTTTATTTTTAGGTTCTTTTTCATGTTCAATTTTTACTACCCATACATTTCTTATTCTATTTTCTGTCCTTACACTTGTTTGGTCTTCAATATTATTTTCTAGGCAATATACAAATTGATTCATTTTCTCTATACTCTTATTTGCAGTAATATTAATGATTGGTTCATTTGAAAACTCTTCTTCTTTTGCTTTAGCTATGTTTATAGCTTCTTCTTCAGATATTATATATTCATTGTTTTCAAAATTATTCTCCATTAAACCATTTACAGATTCTACTATAATATTTCCATTTAACTTTCCAAACGCGATTTGAAATTCATCATATCTATTATAGACTCCATTATAACTTCTTGAGTAAGATATTATCCATTCATTTCCATCTTTGTTCTCACAAGATTTTATTTCATAACTATCTACAGGATAACCTATTTTAGTTAATAAATCAATACATAGCTTCATAGCTTCTTCCTCAGATATTTTTTCAAGATTAGATTTAATTTCATCAAAGTCATTATTTAAGAAATATATAAATTCTCCTGTTTCACTATTAAAATTAATTGTTATTCCAATATTTTTATTACTATTTGGAATGCTATACTCATCTTCTGTATATACAGCATAATAACTATTTAAACTATCATCATAGCTTCTGTTTAAATCTATCTTTTTAATTTGTTTATCAGGGTATCCAAAATTTTTTAATATTTCTTCTGCTTTTTCTTTTATTTCATCTTCTGTTACCATCTTGCTTTTTTCTTCTTCACTTATTATAGCTGGCTTTTCTTGATTTACATCATAACTTCTTGGCTCTTTCCATACTTTTTCATAAACTGTATATCCTGCAAAAGCAATACCTGTTGTTAATATAATCCCACCACAAGTTGCTAATACTACTCTTTTAAAATTATTTTTTAGTTCTTTCTTATCTTTATATAAAGCTGTTTTTATTGCTCTTTTGTAACTTTGAGGTGTATTTATTTCTTTAGTAAGAGTTTCATAAATAAAATTTTCATATGCTTCCATTCTAAATCACTCCTTTCTCATAATTTTCTTTTATTTTCTTCCTTGCTCTAAAAAGATGAGTTCTTACAGTATTTTCGTTCATCTTTAGAATTTCTTTTATATCTTTTATTGAATATTGTTCCATATAATAAAGGATAATTACTATTCTTTCTTCATATTTTAATTGCTTTAGTAATGAATAAAAATTTAAGTTATCTTCTATGTTTTTATAACTATTAGAGCCAATATATTTATCCAAATTATATTCATCTATTGAAACATCTTTTTTATATTTTTTCTTATAAATCCTATTACATTTATTAACTAATATAGTTATAATCCATTTCTTGAATTTTTGAGGCTCTTTTAATTTTCTTATGTTCTTATATGCCTCTATCATTGTCTCTTGAACCGCATCATCAATATCAGCTTCATTACTTATTCTAGTTTTTGCAATTTTATATAAATCATTTTCAATATCTATAACCAAATTAGTAAATGCATCTTTATTCCCCTTCTTTGCTTCTTCAATTAACTCTTCCATATTATCCTCCTATCATATATGTACATATTTGATATTCTATATATAAGAGTCCTATAACACACATTATTGTTTCAAATCTATAAAAATAATTTATGCCTTCTTTGCTGTTTCTTCTATTATATATGTTATTATTTGATAAACTTTCTAATGATGAAATTGATTTAGGACAAGAAAATTATGATATTGTAAGTAGTATAAACCTAGACTCTAATAGTGGTTTTAAAATTGATTTTAATAGAGGTTTGAATTATTATATTAATAGCACTTATGAAATATCATATAATAAAATAATATGTACTTCTGAACTTAAAATTTATGTAATCAGTGATGCTTTTCTATCTACTCTAGATAATTACATATTTGAAATTAACTAAAGTTCCGGAAGAGCATTTTAATCTAACTGTTGGAGAAATTTATTCATTTGATAATCAAAATAAACTAGGTGTTTTAATTTATGACACCTAGTTTTTTTCATCTTGTCTATCAATTAAATCAATTCTATTAGATAAGTTCTTTCTTCCTGCATTTACTCCTAAAACTATAAATATTATTACCACATCTATCACAACATAATACATTGCCTTACTATATCCATTTTGTTTTATATAATCTCTTAGAGTATCTAAATTATCATCATAAAGTTCCTTTTCTTCCCCTTTTTTATAATATAATGTAAATTCTAAATCATTAAAATTCATAAAAAATTGTATTTTCTTTAACTCTTTAATATCATATGTATCATCATAATCACTACTTTCTTTTAACATTTGCTCTATTTCTAATCTATTATTATCATTTACATTTACTATTGTCTTACCTATCCCTCTAAAAATAAAATACACGCTAAAAACAACACATATAATTCCTATAGAAATAATAATCATTAATAATAATTCTAAAACAACTAATCTATTCCTCTTCATCGTTCTTATTTTCCTTTTTATTCTTTTTTATTTCTTTAATTAATATCCTTAAACATATAATTGGAAATACTATTTGAAATATTACAATTAAGAAAACTCCTAAAAGTATAAGTTCATCATAATTTTTTCCATAATGAATTATATATTGCTCTAACTCACTTCTTTCTGTATCTGCTACATCTACTACTTTTTCTTCTTCATTTTCTATATATGTAATCTCATATTCACAAATATCCCATGGTCTTTCATATTTTATTTTTATAATTTTAGTTTCTTTTGGAATATTAGCCCCTATTTCCTCTAATTCTTCTCTTATAAAAGAATTATTTAAGTTATTATTAATTTCATATTTACCGGGTATATTTAAATAATATTATGAGATCAGCCATTATAAGAAAAATAGATATTACTATACTTAAAATAAAACTACTTTTATAAATATTTTTAATTTTCTGTTCAATATTCTTTCTCCTATAAATTATCATTTTTTATATCATTTACAAACTTTTCTTTTATCTCTGGTGGTAATAGTAATAAATTTTCTATATCTTCTTTCTTTATAATTTCTGGTAGATAATCACCACTATCAACATGTTTAGGGTCGTGACTAAATTCTGGCCCATCACCTGTTCCAAATTCACCTTCTACATATTCACAAAGAAAAAAATATTCTTTTTGATTAAACTTTTTAGATTTCATCTCATATAATTTTTTTATAACTTTAACAGTAATTCCAAACTCTTCTTTTATTTCTCTAATTACTCCTTCTTCTAAAGTTTCACCTTCCTCTAGTCCTCCTCCTGGGAAAGTATAATAATCCTGAATATCCTTTCTTTTCCTAACATTCTTTCTATGCATAAATGCATATCCACCATCTATTTTTATAATCCCCGCAACTCTTATTCTTTCCATCTTTTCCTCCTATTTTTTTATTATTCTATCACTTTTTTAAATTTTTTTATATATTTTGTAGTAATTTTTTTTATTAGTGGTATAATTTTAAAGTAAGATTTTTTACAAAGGAGATGGTATTTTGGCAAACGCTAAAGAAGAAGTTAATGTAAGTAAAATGTATGGTGAAGAATGTACTTTACCAAAAGATGAATTTATTAAAAAATATCGCGTTAATGAAGGCGGACTTTCTTCAAAAAGAGCAAGTGAATTAATTAAAAACTTAGGTTTAAACGAAATTAAACAAGCAAAGCCAAAAAGATGGTATCATTACTTTTTTGAAAGTTTATTTACACCATTTAATTTAATTTTATTAGGTATCACTTTGCTTCTATGTTATACAGATGTTATTTTACCTGAAACACCTAGCTATGCTAATATTATTGTTATTGCTATCTTAGTTGCCGCAAGTACCTTATTAGACTTTTTTGAGGAATATCGTTCCAATAAAGCTGCAAACGAATTAAAAGAATTAGTAGCTACAACTTGTCATGTAATAAGAGATGGTAAAGATGTACAAATTCCAATAAAAGAAGTAACCTTAGGTGATATAGTTATTCTTTCTGCTGGTAGTATGATTCCTGCTGATTTAAGAATTATTGAAGCAACAGATCTTTATGTAGGGCAATCATCTTTAACTGGTGAATCAGACGCTGTTAAAAAAACAGTTGAAACAGAAATGAATCCAAAAGATTTAGATAGCATTGCAGACTTAGATACTATTTGTTTTATGGGAACAAATGTAATTTCTGGTAGTGCAAAAGGTGTAGTTATTAAAACTGCTGATTCTACCTACTTTGGAAAAATTGCTCACACTATAACTACTGGCAAACCAAAAACAGCTTTCCAAAAAGGAATTGAAAGCATTAGTAAACTATTAATTAAGTTTATGCTAATTATTATACCTATTGTATTTATCTTAAACTTCTCAAAACATAGTATAGTAACAGCATTTACATTTGCAGTAGCAATTTCTATTGCAATCACACCACTTCTTCTTCCTGTTATTTTATCTTCATGTTTATCAAAAGGTGCTGTAAAAATGTCTAAGAAAAAAACTATTGTAAAAAAATTAGATGCTATCCAAAACTTTGGTGCTATGAACATTTTATGTACTGATAAAACAGGAACATTAACAGAAGATAAAATCGTTCTAGAAAAATATTTAGACATAAAAGGTGATGAAGATATTGGCGTTCTAAAATATGCATATTTAAATGCTAGTCTTCAAACAGGTTTAAGAAGTAATATTGATGAAGCTGTAATTAAACGTGGCGCTGAATATAATATGCCTGAATTAACTAGTAAATATATAAAATTAGACGAAATACCTTTTGATTTTGCTCGTAGACGTTTATCTATTGCTGTAAAAAATGAACAAGGTCAAGACGAATTAATTACAAAAGGTGCTGTAGAAGAAATTTTAAATATATCTACTTCTGTAGAATATAAAGGTGTAGTTTCTCCACTGACAAGAGAAATCAAAGAAAATATACAAAGAATTAGTAAAAATTTGAACAAAGAAGGCTTAAGAGTTATCGCAGTTTGTAAAAAATATAATAATGAACCAGGTTACGATTTTGAAGTAAAAGACGAGAAAAACATGATATTAATTGGTTTCATTGGCTTCTTAGACCCACCTAAAGAAAGCGCTAAACAAGCTGTTGAAAGAATGAATAAAGCTGGTATTCGTGTAATTGTCTTAACAGGTGATAATGCAGAAGTTACAAAATGTATATGTGATAAAGTAAATATTAAATCTAAACATATTATTTTAGGAAGTGAATTAGATAAATTATCAGACGTAGCTGTACTTAGACTAGTTAGGAAAAACAACATTTTTGCAAAATTGTCCCCTATTCAAAAGGCTAGAATTGTAAGACTTTTAAAAGAAGATGGAAATGTTGTAGGATATATGGGAGATGGAATTAATGATAGTCCATCACTTACAAATTCAGATGTTGGTATTTCAGTTGATACTGCTGTAGATATTGCAAAAGAATCTGCAGATATTATACTTTTAGAAAAAGACTTAAATGTCTTATTAGACGGTGTAACTGAAGGAAGAAAAACCTTTGCTAATTTGATGAAATATATTAAAATGGCAACAAGCTTTAACTTTGGTGAAGTATTATCTGTTATTGTTGCAAGTATTGCACTGCCATTCTTACCAGAAACACCTATCCAATTATTAGTAGAAGGTTTATTATATGACTTTGGACAAATGACTCTTCCATTTGATGATGTAGATGAAGAGATTGTACGTAAACCTAAAAAATTAGATATTAAGAGTTTAAAACACTTTATGCTATTTATGGGACCTGTTAGCTCTATATTCGACTTAATTGTATTTGCATCTTTATGGTTTATCTTTGGTGTTAGAGAAGCAGCTCTTTTCCAAACAATTTGGTTCTCATATAGTATCGTTTCAAACTTAGTTGGAATGCATATTATTAGAACTGCAAAAATACCATTTATACAAAGTAACGCAAATAAAATGGTATATTTCTCTTCTATCTTATTAATTTTAGTAGGACTAATTGTACCATTTACACCTTTAGGAAGTTTCATTGGCTTAGTTCCAATGATGGCAGAAGATATCGTCTTAATCTTTGTTGTAACTTTCCTATATTGTATTTTAGCTATGTTTGCTAAAAAGATTTATATTAAAAAATATGGTGAATGGATTTAAGAGGGAAAACTTCCCTCTTTTCTTGTAATTTTATTGTACAACTTTTTGTAGTTTTGCTATGCGACTTAAAACTAATCATCATTCAACTTTAAATAATTTTATTAATATAATATTTCTTTTTATATTTGATAATAATATAATGAAAATAATAAAATCATTCTTAACGTACGCTTTTGCGCATGTTATAATATATTATACAAGGAGGTGCTTAAATTATGACTAATATAAATGTAACAAATTTTAGAAAAAATATCTATGAATTACTAGATCAGACAATTAAATATAATGAGCCTATTAATATCTCAACAAAAAACGGAAATGCCATATTGATATCTGAAGAAGATTATAATAATTTGATGGAAACATTATATATCTCATCTATTCCTGGACTAAAAGAAGATATCATTAAAGGTATGAAAGAAGATATTGATGAATGTATAAGTGAAGAAGAGGTGGATTTATAATATGTATAAAATTTTATATACAAAAAGAGCTGTAAAAGATGTTCCAAAATTAAAATCAAGTGTATTAAACACTAAAGCAAAAAAATTAATTGATATAATAAGAATAAATCCATTTCAACCCCCTCCTCCATATGAAAAATTGGTTGGAGATTTACAAGGAGCTTATTCAAGAAGAATAAATATACAACATAGATTAGTTTATCAAGTATTAGAAGATACAAAAATTGTAAAAATACTTAGTTTATGGACTCATTATGAAAATGTATAAATTTTAGGGAGCAAAAAAACAGGAGTTTAATACACAAAATTAAAAAATACACCTCATTTTGAGATGTATTTTTCTTTTGC
Source organism: uncultured Clostridia bacterium (assembly GCA_944387435.1). Classification (GTDB taxonomy): domain Bacteria; phylum Bacillota; class Clostridia; order TANB77; family CAG-508; genus CAG-269. The sequence continues at coordinate 100,376 of CALXEW010000002.1, forward strand.
TGTTTTTTGAGCCCGTCCCAAAAAACAGCACTAAATAGTTACATTTTCTGTTCCTATTAATTCTCCAAAAAACTTTAGTATTTCATCTGTTACATACATTTGTCCACAAGGTTTGTATTCTTCCCCTACCTTTATTTGGACATTTATATTGTTTTTATCTCCTTGGAAATAACATATCGCTCCTCTTAACTTATTTTTATGGTCTTCATCTAAATTAGTTATATCTAATGTTAAAATTCTTTGTTTTTGCTCACCGAAATCTTTAATTTCATTTGCAATAATAGTTGTTGTATCATCTTCTCTTATACTTAATCTACCATCTACCATTACAATGTTTTCTTCTACTAAACTATTTCCTGCCTTTAAATATGCATTTTCAAAAACAATAACTTCTGCTGTACCATATAAATCTTCGATTGTTACAAATGCCATTATCTTATTATTTTTAGTATATTTCTTTTTAATTGAAGTTATTATTCCTGCATATTTTACATTTTGGCCATCTTGATATTTTGGTTTTTCATTTTGCATTTGAATATTTTCTTCACTTAAAGTTGTTGACATTTGCTCATCTAATTTTTTAAGTTCTATTGTATTTATATTAGTTTGTCTTTCTATTTGCTCTCTTAGTTTTTCTAAAGGATGTCCTGAAATATAAATTCCAAGCATTTCTTTTTCTAGAGATAGTAATTCTTTTTCAGGAAGTTCTTCATGTTCTTCAAACTTATATTTCATTTCGTTTAACTCTTCTTTTTGTTCTTCACTTCCTAAATCAAACATTGATACTTGTCCAGAAAGACCTTTTTTCTTTTCACTTTGAATTGAATCCATTATTCCTTCAAAAGATGCTAAAAAAGTACTTCTTGTTTGTTCAAATTCATCAAATGCTCCTGCTTTTATTAAACTCTCTACACATTTCTTATTTACTGCTTCATCTGCAATTCTTTCACAAAAGTCTGTAAAACTTTTAAAATTACCATTTTCATTTCTTTCTTTTACAATATTATTTACAGGTACTGTTCCAACATTTTTAATACTTCCAAGTCCAAAACGTATTTTTCCATCTTCAACTGTAAATTTAGAATGGCTCTTATTTATTTGTGGTTTTAATATTTCAATACCTAAATCTTTACATTCATCAATATATTGAGGTATCTTATCTAAATTACCTAAGAAACTATTTAATGTTGCTGCCATAAACTCTGCTGGATAATATGCTTTTAAATATGCTGTTCTATATGCTACTACTGCATAACAAGCCGCATGGCTCTTATTAAATGCATATTTTGCAAATTCTGCCATCTCATCAAATATTTTATTTGCCGAATTTTCATCTATTCCATTTCTTACACAACCCGGAACTATTACATTTCCATCTTCATCTACTTGTCCATGAATAAATACTTCTCTTTCTTTAGCCATAACATCTAGCTTTTTCTTTCCCATTGCACGTCTTACTAAGTCAGCTCTTCCTAGAGAATATCCTGCTAAATCACGAACTATTTGCATAACCTGTTCTTGGTATACCATACAACCATAAGTTACATTTAAGATTGGCTCTAACCTTGGATGTGTATATTCATTATGTCCTGGGTGTTTTTTACCTTTTATATATCTTGGTATTTGATCCATTGGTCCTGGTCTATATAAAGAAACACCTGCTATTAAATCTTCCAAACAGTCTGGTTGTAGTTCTTTCATGAAGTTTGTCATACCTTGAGACTCAAATTGGAATATTCCACACGTTTTCCCCTCTTGCCATAATTTATATACTTTAGGGTCTGACATATCTTTATCAAACTCAACATCTATTCCTTTTTCTTCTTTTACCATTTCCATTGTATCTTGTATTACGGTAAGAGTTCTAAGACCAAGGAAATCCATTTTTAAAAGTCCTAGTTCTTCTAGTGTTGTCATTATATATTGTGTTGATATTTGTCCATCACGCACATACAAAGGAACATATGTGTCCACTGGGTCTTTTGTAATAACTACTCCGACAAGCATGTGTGGATGCCTGTCTTGGCATACCTTCTAATCCCATAGCTATATCTAAGACCTTCTTCACTGTCTCATCTGCTTCATATCTATCACGCAATTCTTTATTTTGCTCTAATGCTTTCTTTATAGTTATATGTAATTCATTTGGTATCATTTTAGCCAAGCTATCTGCTTCTGAATATGGTACATCTAAGACTCTCGCAACGTCTCTAATTACCATCTTTGCAGCCATAGTTCCAAAAGTTATAATCTGTGATACATGGTCATGACCATACTTTTCAGATACATAATCTATTACTTCCTGTCTACGTGTATCACTAAAGTCTACGTCAAAGTCGGGCATACTTATTCTTTCAGGATTTAAGAATCTCTCAAAAAGTAAATCATATTTCATAGGATCAATATCTGTTATTTCAATTGCATATGCAATTATAGAACCTGCACCAGAACCACGACCTGGTCCTACTGATATTCCATGTGTTTTTGCGTAATGAATAAAATCCCAAACAATTAAGAAATAATCAACATATCCCATTTTCTTAATTACACTAATTTCATATTTTGATCTATCTAATATTTCCTTACTTGGATTTTCACCATATCTTTTCTTTATTCCATCATCACATAACTTTTTAAAGAAATCAAAATGTGTTGCAAATTCAGGTGGTACATCATAATTAGGTAATATTGTATGTCCAAACTCGAATTCCACATTGCATTTTTCTGCAATCTTAACAGTGTTTTCTATCGCATCTGGAAAAGCCTTAAAATACTCTATCATTTCTTCTGGAGATTTTACATATAATTCATCTGTATCGAACCTCATTCTGTCTATATCACTCATTCTCTTACCTGTTTGTATGCAAAGTAAAACCTCATGATTATAACTATCTTCTTTTTTTAGATAATGTGCATCATTTGTTGCAACTAATGGTATATCTAATTTTCTTGCAAGTCCAACTAATTTTTGATTTGCCAACACTTGTTCTTTTATACCATTATTTTGTATCTCAATATAATAATCATCACCAAAAACTCTTTTATGCCAAAGAGCAATTTCTTCAGCCTTTTCATTATCTCCATTTAATAATGCTTGATTTACTGCCCCTGCTAAACATGCACTTAAACATATTAATCCTTCATGATATTTTTCAAGTATCTCTAGATCTATACGTGGTTTATAATAATATCCTTCAGTAAAGCCCAGTGATACCAGTTTACTTAAATTTTTATATCCTTGATTATCTTTAGCAAGTAATATTAAATGATTATATTTGTTATCAATATTAGGTTCTTTATCAAAACGAGTTCTTGGAGCTACATAAACTTCACAACCTATAATTGGCTTTACGCCCTCTTTCTTACAAGCTTTATAAAAATCAATTGCACCATACATAACACCATGGTCAGTAATAGCCATAGCATCCATTCCTAGTTCTTTTGCCCTTACAGGTAAATCTTTTATTCTATTTGCTCCATCTAATAAACTAAATTCACTATGTATATGTAAATGTACAAACTTTGACATATCTTTCTCCTTTCATTTCGCAATGGGGACGTTTCCTTTGCGACTTTTTTTTCGTTTCTGGGACAGACCCTTTAATAGATGTGTCCCTTTTGCGAAATTTTATGCGCAAAGGAAACGTCCCAAACGCGAAATTATCCTTCTACCCAAACTGATGTTGATTTTCCTTTTACTTTAAAGTTACCATATCCTTGTTCATCTATTAAAATCTCATCTTCACAATTTCCCAAACTATCTATAAATTTTTCTCCTGCAAACTCAGTTCCAATATACATCCTTTTCTCACCGTCTCCTGCATTTGAAATCACAACTGCTAAGCCTGATTGTAAGTGTTCTTCGTCTCCTTCTCTTGTCCATCCTATAAGGTTTTTGTTATCAAAATAATCATGCTCTTCTCCATATGCTTTTTCTTTTCTTAATTCTATTAATGTTTTTAAATCTTTCATAGGCTCTATATTATCATGTGGTATACCATAGAAATCTCCATAAAACACACATGGATATCCTTCTGTTCTTAATAAAATTATACTATATGCTGCTGGTTTAAACCAATCTTCTACAAAACTTGCTAAACTTTGTCCAGGCTGAGTGTCATGATTATCTACAAATGTTACTGCTTTACTTGAATTTTCTTTTAATAAGGTATGTTCTAATATTTGACTTAAATCATAGTTAGGGTCATTTGATGCATTATAAAAATTATAATGTAGTGGCACATCAAATAATGATATTTCCCCGTCTGTTTCTGTTATATATCTATGTAATTTTGATACATCCCCACTCCAATATTCTCCTACCGTAAATAAATCATCTCCTGTTTCTTTCCTTAAATTACGTATCCAATCTCTATAAAATAAGGCATTTATATGTTTTACTGCATCTAATCTGAACCCATTAACTTTTGTTTCTTCTAAATACCATTTTCCCCATCTATTACATTCTTCTACTACTTCTGGATTTCCAAAATCTAAGTCTGCTCCCATTAAATAATCATAGTTTCCAAACTCTTCATCTACTGCAACACTCCAGTCTTTATCTTTAAATTTGAAAATTGCATGTTCTTTAGAATTTTCATCATAATCTATCCCATCAAAATGTGTCCAATTCCATTCGAAATCTGAATACTTATGTTTTCTTCCTGGAAATGTAAATTTTGTTGCTACTCTTACTGTTTCTTGCTTTGCTTCTTCTAGATTATGATTTCCCCAATCCACTTTATTTGCAGGTATTGTTTGTAACATATCAGCTCCCATTTTATGGTTTAGCACAATATCTGCATATGCTTCTATTCCTGCTTGATTTAATACTTGTATACAATTTAAGTATTCATCTTTTGAACCATACTTAGTCTTTACAGTCCCTTTTTGGTCAAATTCTCCTAAATCATATACATCATAAACACCATAACCAACTTCATCTTTTCCACCTATTCCTTTATACGCTGGTGGAAGCCATAAAGCCGTTATTCCTAAACTAGCTAATTCTTCAGCATTACTTGCTATATCATTCCATAAATTTTGATTACAATTCATATACCACTCGAAGTATTGCATTATTATTCCATTTATCTTTTTCATTTTCTTCTCCATCTTATTTAATTTTTTTGATTATATCACATTTTTTTACAAATTCCTACATATCTTTACTTCTTTTTCATTTGACATATTTTTACTATTTTTATATAATTACTCCCTGAAAGGAAGGATTTTTTATGAATTACGTATATGAAAGAAGAATTAATTATTATGAAACTGATAGAATGGGAATTGTTCATCATTCTAATTATATTCGTTTTATGGAAGAAGCAAGATGTTATCTTCTTGATAAACTTGGTATGCCTTATTCTGCTTTTGAAGATAACAATGTTATGATACCTGTACTTGGTGTTAGTTGTGATTTTAAACATCATGTAACTTTTGATGATATTATTTTAATTAAATTATGCGTTAAAGAATTTAATGGCGTAAGACTTACTATGGGTTATACTGCAACTGAAAAAAATACAGGAGCAATTGTTTTTACAGGAGAAACTAAACATTGTTTTACTGATAAAAACTTAAGACCTATTCGTCTTCAAAAATCTATTCCTGAATTCTATAAAAAATTTAATGATTTAAAGGAAAAAGGTCTTTAATTTTTCCTTTTTTTATGGTACAATGTAGTAGATTTTAGAGAAATTTGTCAAAAGATAAAACAAGGAGGATTTTAAAATGGAATTTAATAGATGTAGTAGATGTGGAAGTTTTTATGTTTCAGAAGGTAATGTTTGCCCTAGATGTAGCAAAAAAGATGGAGCTGAATTTATGCAATTTACATCTTATTTAGATGAAAATGGATTTGATAATTCTTTAGATACTATTTCTAATCAAACAGGTATATCAATCAAAAATTTAAATCGTTTTGTTGGATATCCTGAATTTAAAAATTATAAAAAAGATTTTAAGAACGGTATTAGCCAAAACCAAGAAACTGGATTCAATGGAATTACACTTAATTAAGAAAGGATTTTGATTTTATGGAAAATATTATTGACATATTGAACGAAAGGGGTTATATCGAACAAATTACTCATCCAGATGAATTAAAAGAACTTTTAGGAAAAGAAAAAATTTCTTTTTATATTGGTATAGACCCTACTGCTGATAGTTTACATGTTGGTCATTTTGTTTCTTTAATGGTTGCTTCTCATATGCAAAAATGCGGACATAGGCCAATTATATTAGTTGGTGGCGGTACTGCTACAATTGGTGATCCTTCTGGAAAAACTGATATGAGAAAAATGCTTTCTCGCGAAGAAATTGACCATAACGTTGCTTGTATTAAAAAACAAGTTGAAAAATTTGTTAGTTTTGAAGGCGAAAATGCTGCAATAATAGTAAACAACGCAGATTGGCTTTTAGATTTTAAATTTGTTGATTTCGTACGTGAAATTGGAAGCTTATTTTCTGTTAATAAAATGCTTGCTGCTGAATGTTATAAACAAAGATTAGAAACAGGACTTACATTCTTCGAAATGAGTTATATGCTTATGCAATCTTATGATTTCCTACATTTATATAACAAATATGGTTGCAAACTAGAAATGGGTGGAAATGACCAATGGTCTAATATTATAGGCGGAGTTGATTTAATTAGAAAAATCGGTAAAGACGATTCTTTCGGTTTAACATTTAAACTTCTTACAACTAAAGAAGGTAAGAAAATGGGTAAAACTGAAAAAGGTGCCCTATGGCTTGACCCTAACAAGACTTCTCCTTATGAATTTTACCAATATTGGAGAAATGTTGAAGACGATAGTGTAGAAAATGTTTTCAAGATGCTTACATTTTTACCTATTGAAAAAATAAATGAACTTGCAAGCCTTAAAGATGAAAAAATAAATGAAGCTAAGAAAATTCTAGCATATGAAATAACAAAATTAGTTCATGGTGAAAATGAAGCAAAAAAAGCCAAAGAAGCTTCAAACGCACTATTTAGTGGACAAGGTAACTTAGATAATATGCCTACTACTAAATTAGATGATAGAAACATATCAATCTTAGATGCAATTATAAAATGTAATATGGCTCCTTCTAAAGGGCAAGCAAGAACACTAATTGCACAAGGTGGTATTTCTCTTAATGACCAAAAAGTTACAGATACTAACTACCAATTATCAGATAAAGACTTTAAAGAAGGATATGCAATTCTTAAAAAAGGTAAAAAAGTATTTAATAAATTAGTATAAAACCAAAGAGTTCAAATTGAACTCTTTTCATTTTACTATTATATAATTAAACTTCTTTTCGCTCTTTTATATAAATAATAGGTGTCTATTTTAATATCAATCTGTTAACCCGCATAATTAAAAAAAATTCTCTTATTTTCATATTTTCTTTTCTCTTAATTCTCCTGAATTTTATATTAATGTTAACTCTAAAACTCTCCTTTTCATATTTACACCATATGTTGTACAAAAAATTCTAGAACAAGACATATCTTTCTATTGACCACTTCTAATTCGGACATTTATATTAGTTTCTACATTTAAATCCTATATCCTAGTTAAATTTCATATTTCACCTGAACTTTTTGTTTTATTCACTCTCTTTTTTCTCACTTTTTACTCTAATATTTTCTAAAATTTATAAACTATAGACTTGTCTATTTAATTTTTTTGTTGTACATCACATATAATGTTTATTCTTATAAGATATATTAATTTCACACTATTATCAACGAATTTAGAAATATAATTTTTTGCAATATTTACACAATTTTTTGTGTATTTTCCGCTCTTTGACAATTTTTTTGTTAAAATTATATTAAATTTTACAATGTTTACAAGGAGGTTACAGTGAGATTTAAAAGATTAAAGGATTTAAGAGAAGATAACGATTTGTTCCAAAAACAAGTAGCTCAAGTACTTGGCATATCTCAACAATACTATTCAGAATATGAAAAAGGTAATAGAACAATACCTATATCACATTTAATCACATTGGCAAAATATTATGGTACCTCAATAGATTATATGGTAGGTTTAACGGATGATAAAAATATTAATAATAAAAAAACAAGCTAATAATTTTAAACTCATAAAATTATAAACTTGTTTTATTTTTTTATATATCCATTTGTGTGCCTAAAAATGTAGCAGCAGATTGTGCCACTTTTTGCTCAACTTCATTCATTTTCTTATTTGCTTCTTTAGACATAAGAATAACCGTTCCAATTGTATCACCATTAGATATTATAGGATAAACAACCTGTGCATTATTTTTTCTTTCTGGATTTTCATTTTTTGTAATAGGCATTGCAACATCACTATTATCTTTACTCATATAAACTTCTTTGTCTTCCATCAATTGTTCTAATTCAGGACTTACATCTTGCTCCAAAAATTCTTTTTTAGAACCTCCAGATACTGCTATAATTGTATCTTTATCAGTAATACAAGCAATATGCCCTGTTGTTTTTGATAACGTCTCAGCATATCCTGCCGCAAATTCTGATAATTCCCCTATAGGCGAATATTTTTTTAATATAATTTGTCCTTCTCTATCTGTAAAAATCTCTAATGGTTCACCTTCCTTAATTCTCAAAGTCTTTCTTATTTCTTTTGGAATAACAACTCTTCCTAAATCATCTATTCTCCTTACAACTCCAGTTGCTTTCATAATTTTCCTCCTCTTATTCAAAGCTTTTTTGTTTATAATCTTATTATTACAAAAAAGGAAAAAAATATTCATTATATTTAAAAATTAGAATATAAATCAAAAATATGTAAAAAATAAAAACAGTATATAAAAATATTTTTATTTTTTGTAATAATTGGTCGAAATCATTGTAAAAAAATAAACAAAGCCATATAATAAAAGTAAGGAGGATAAACTATGAATACTAATGAAAATAATAATTTATTATATTTAAACAACATAAAAATAAATACAGAGAAATACACAAAAGATACTCATAATGATTATTTATTTTATGATGAAGATGATTTCTTTGATGAGAACGATTGGTTATATGACGATGGAGAAGATTTTCTAGATGATGAAATTTTTTAAAGTTATAGTTTCAAATCAAAATTATATTTAATATATATTCTAAATTAAAATAGGAATGTTTCTTTTATTGCACTCTTTTGCAATTTAAAACATTCCTATTTCTTATTTTATTTGTTTTAATTCACCAGACTCATAATATTTCAAAAGTTGTTCTAAATCATATATTTCTTCTTTTAGTTTTTTACCAATATCAGTATCACCAACACGCTTTCTAACAACTCCTGTTTTCTTTACTATTATTTCTGACATAATATCTTTCTCTTCTTCTATTGCCTGTTCAACTGACTCAAAAGGTTTATTTTGACTAAGTAACAATCCATAAGAGTTATATGTAAGAATATATCCAGCATTGCCAGTTTTAGCCTGATAACTTTTTGCAAAACCTCCATCTATAACTAAAAGCTTTCCATTTCCTCTAATTGGACTTTCTCCATCTTTTGCTTTTACAGGCATGTGTCCATTAACAATATGAGAATCTTTTAAGTCTAAATCAAATTCTTTTAAAATCTTATCACATATCTTTTCATTATAAGTTAAAATATAATATGGATTTTTCTTTTCTTTACTCATTCCTTTATCTTTCACAAAATAACTTTCAAAAGTAGCCATTTTATCTTTACCAAAAAATGGTGAATCTGGTGATATCCATAAATACCACATTATATCTTTTACATTATTTTCTACAATATCTCTATTAACCCATATTCTATTTACAGTATCATTTATTTCATCGAGATACTCTTTTCCTTTCATTTTCTTTCCCAAAAATTCAACTTCTTTAAACTCACCATCTTCTGTCATAGGTATACAAGCATGGAATAATAGGTTAGAATTAAATATTGTATAAAGTTCACCTTTTTTATATAGAAAGTCTATATGTTCATTTAATTTTGGACTATTTTTAAATGACTCACAAAGTCTTTCCATAACTTCTTTTTCTTCCTCTGTTAATTCATATATATTATCTTTAATTAATGTTGGAAAATTTGTATCATTTATTTCATATTTCTCACCATCAATTTGAACATATCCTTGTTCTAAGTTCATTTTATCTAACAATAATCGATTATCCAAATGATACTCCGGATGTCTTTTTATCATTTGTCCTTCTAATTTAAACTGTATTATCGTTATTGCTTTATGAATTTTTGATATATTCATTTTATCACTTTCGTCATATTTTGTCTCATCAAATACTTTTGGAAAAAAATTTTCACAACTATCATTTTTATATGTTTCCATTGCAAATGTTGATAATGGTCTTATATTTATTCCATAACTATCTTCTAATATACCTATATTATTATATCTAGCGCATATTCTTACAACAGTTGCAATACTTGCCTCATTTCCAGCTGTTGCTCCCATCCACAAAATATCATGATTTCCCCACTGTATATCTATACTATGGAATTTTTCTAATTTTTCTATTACTAAGTCTGGTCTTAACCCTCTATCAAATATATCTCCTATTATATGTAAATGATCAATTGCCATCCTTTTTATTAAATTTGATATTGCAATAATAAAAGCTTCTGCTTGATTTAATCTAATTATTGTATTTATTATCGCTTTATAATATCTTTCCTTATCCTTTTCATTTCCAGCTTGTGAATTTAGAAGCTCGTCTATTACATATTCAAATCCACTCGTTATTGCCTTTCTCACTTTAGACCTTGTATATTTTGAACTTACATTTTTGGCAACTTCAACCAAACGATACAAAGTTATACTGTACCATTCATTTATATCATTTTCTTCTTCCTTAATCAATTTTAATTTTTCTTCAGGATAATAAATAAGTGTTGCAAGTGTTGTTCTTTCTTTTTTACTTATAGTATTTCCAAAAATATCATTTATTTTACTTTTAATAATTCCTCCACCATTATTGAGAATATGCTCAAAAGGAGCATATTCTCCATGAATATCACTTAAAAACATTTCTGTTCCTTTAGGTAGATTTATGATTGCTTGCAAGTTTATGATTTCTTCTGCGACCTCATAAATATTTTTGTATTCTTTGCTAAGCAATTGTAAATATTTCTTTTTATTGTAATTATTTTTCATTCTTTAATTTCCTTTACTAATCTTCCATTTCTTCTACTTCTTCCTTTTCCACTTTCTTTGGTAAAAAGCTTGGTTTATATTTTCCTAAAATATAACCTAAACTATCAGAAAATTCTTTAAGCATAACAATTTTTATTGATGGATCTTTTCCTTTTAAATAATCGTCAATTATTTGCTTCAATTGTTTTATATTTTTCGTTTCTGGTTCTATTTTCTTAGGATTCTTTTCTACTCTGTCTATAAGCTTCTCTTTTATTAATACTATATCTTCATTACTTGCACAAGATATTCTTTGGAATAATTGGAATGGGTCATAATATTTAAATATTGGTACTTCCATACATTCTTTATCAAACTTTTCATAAAATTGTTCCATTTTCATTGGTATACACTTCATTACTTCTTCTGCTTTTTCTTTACACATCTTATCATGTAGTTGATCATTTAACATGTTAAAGTGTTTTAATATATCCTCCATATCTTCTGCAACTTCTTCAATTGCAATCTTTCCTAACTCTTCATTTACATTGTCACAATATTTAGAATTAAGTGATGCTATATTCATACCATTAAAGAAAACACTTTTTAATGTTTTTAAATCATAATCAATTAAACCTTTTCTTGAGAAATAACTAAAATAAGCAAATATCTTTACTGTATCTATTAATGTTAATTTGCCTTCTTTTATATCTTCCATAATTTCACTTATTACATTACCAAATTGGTCATCTGATATTTTCCAATATTCTTCTGTAAGTAATCTTTTATATCCTGGTAGGTTTTCAGTATCTACAGTATTACGTATCGTTTCCATATTATCCTTAAACAGCTTCATATCAAATATACGTGTTCTTATATAATATTCTATAAATTTGAAGAAACGATATTCTGATTTAAAATTATAATAATAATTATTATCAAATTCTTTAATATAGAACTGTCTATTATCCATAAGTATTCTAGATGATACAAGTATTGACTTATATTCTTCGTTATCTTTAATATTTACAAATTTATCTTTTGTTATTTTACCAGCTTTTATTTCAAAAGATATAGCAATTGTAAATATTAGCATTGTTTGCATAACTCTATGATTAGTATTTGGATATGATTTATTTACCATTTCATATATCTTTTTAAAATCATTTAATGCATGTTTTAGAATTCTTAAATTCCTTGTTCCTGATTTATTAAATGTTGATATTATTAATCCTGTATTTTCTCTTAAGAAACGTATCAAATCTGGATTGTTTTCATAACGCATCAAAATTCCATTTATTATATAATCAAATTTTGGAGCATATTCAAACGTTTCTCCTATTAATTTTTCTTTTATTCTTTCATAATCATTTGCTTTATCAAATACATGCTCTATTTTATCTTGTATTTTTTCTACTAACGGTTTATCTATATTATTTAATTCATCTTGTTTGTCTAACAAATAGGTTGCTATAAAGGTTTTCATTTCTAAGTTAGAACTTTTTAGTTTTGTAGATAATTCTTTTTCATTGCATATTATTATTGTTTTTATATGGTCATGTTCAACAAAGTTATTAATATAACCTAAAATATCAATAACATCTACATTTGCTCTTTCTAAATCATCAAAACAAAGAACTTTATCATCTGTTGAAAAAAATTCTCCATAATCTACTTTATCTCCATTTTGAGTAACACCAAAGAAGTTTGCCATATCAATACCTGTTTTTGCATATTCTGGTATTGTATCTTGCCCATTCGCATCCATAAATCTTCTTAAGTTTTTATCCATTAACTGCGTTGTTTCAATAAATATCTTTTTACTTATTTCTTCTAAATTTGATATACCATACAAAGACATATAAATGGTTGTATATCTTTTTCCATTTAATTGCATAGACTCAATTTTTTTTCTTATCTTATTATTCCAAAAGTGTGTTTTTCCGAGATCCCCACTCACCATTTATCATAACTGCATAATCAGTATAGTCTGACCTTATATAATCCAAGATACTTTCGACTAAATCTTCCATTTAAACTATATTCCTCCTTTGTGATTTTTATAAAATTATTTTTATTCAATCCTTTGCTAGTGTTAATACACCTATTACTTTTGGTTTTGAATTTTTTAATACTTTAGCACATTCATTTACTGTACTTCCTGTTGTATATATATCATCCACTAGTAAGATTCTCTTTTTATATAACTTTTCTTTATTAAATAATTCATATACTCCTTGTACATTTTTTAATCTCTCTTCTTTATTTAATTTACTTTGCTCTATAATATTTTTAACTTTAAAAATACATTCTGTTTCTATTCTCAAATTAGAATTACAGGCTATTTCTTTTGCGATTAGTTCACTTTGGTTGTATCCTCTTATCTTTAGCCTTTCTCTACTAATCGGAACTGGCACTATTGTATCATATTTTTTTATATTTTCAAAGAAGTTTTCATTTTTTAACAAAAAATTCACAAATGTTTTATCTAAATATGACTGCTCTTGAAATTTGTATTTTAAAATTATTCTTCTTATTATTCCCTGATAAAAAAAAATATATAAATGCTCATTAAAATATTTTTTATCATTAAAATTATTTTTTATATTTTCTTTCCTTTCTTTTTTTCTTTTGATATTCTTATACTTATCAAGACCGAAAACCGCTTCACTCTCTAAGATTTTCTCACACCTTTTACATAAAAAATCTTCATTTAGTTTTCCACAAATACCGCACGTTGGTGGATAAATAAGATTGAGAATTTTGGGGACGGGGAATTTTTGTCTCACCTTATTAAATTTTTCTATCATTAACTCTCACCTTCTTTATTTTTCTATATAATGTTGCTCTGCTAATTCCAAATATATCTGCTAGTTCTTGTTTAGAATATTTATAGTTTTTGTAATCTAAATAAGATATAAACTCGTCCAATATTTTTCCTTCTATTCTCTTTTGATTCAAACTAATATTTTCATGATTTAGAAATTTTTGTAACATATTTTCTAAATTCACTTTATTATCATAAATATTTTTATACGGTATTGATTTAAATTTTTCGATATAATTTTGTGATTTTAAAAATAAGAAATCTAAAATTCTTTGATTTAAAAAACCTGATTTATTTAAATAATCATTATAAGATGAATATTTGTATTCGCTTTCATTCTCTACAATTTTTGCTTTAACTGGGTTCATATGAATATATTTTATACAAAAATATAGCTGTTCCCTTGTTAAGATTAAAATAGATTTAAATCTATCTCTAAAAACATATCCTACTCTATTATACTTTTTATTGTAATACCTTGCATATATTGAATTCACCATTCTCATAAATGCACTTATATTATTTATATTGTCTGAATAAGAGATTAAATGTGTATGATTATCCATAATACAATAACTTATAATATCTATTTTGTAATCTCTATAGTACTTTCTTAATAAACTTAAATATTTTTCCTTATCATCATCTTCTTTAAATATATATTCTTTATTTATTCCTTGAACAATATTATGACATATTTTATCATTTAATAGTTTTCTACTTTTTCTTGGCAATTACATTCCTCCTTCTTCTATTTATACATACTTATGATTTTCCTTGAAATAATAAAAATAATCTTAACAATTTATAAATACTAAGATATAAATTTTTAGATTCTAATATTAAAAAATAAATAAAATTTTATATTCCAAATCTTGCCTTATAAAAAACATCCATTTCTTCTTGTGTATTTCGATATCATCTTCTACTCTTCTTATAGCTTTCCAAAATTTTTCTATTTGCTCTTCTGTTTTTAACATTTCATAAATTTATTTATATCCATGCTTTCTTCACCTCATTTGCATTTGATATTATAATTTATTTTTATTTTTAAGTCAAATTAAATTTGGAATATTTTATAAAATTTTAAAAATGAGACAAAAAAGGCCCGTCCCCTTATTGTCTCATCTTAAATTCCAATCCCGTATTTCTCTTTTTACTGTCTACATTTTGTATCATATAGTCTATTACCTTCTCACTTCCAATTACTATTAAAAGTTTTTTGGCTCTTGTTATTCCTGTATATAATAAGTTCCTTGTAAGTAGCATTGGAGATGATGGTGGCACTACCATTATTACTACATCGAACTCGCTTCCCTGTGCTTTATGTATCGTTATTGCATAACTATGTTCTATTTGGTCAAGTTCTGAAAATTCATACCAAGCTTGCTTTTCATCATCAAATTTTATCTCTACTTGCTTCTCTCTTTCATCTACATCTATTATTGTTCCTATTTCACCATTAAATACTCCGCTTCCTACTTCCTTTTGTTCTAATCCACCTAGCTTTCCTGTTCCTTCTCTTTCCCAATAAATATCATAATTATTTTTTATTTGCATAACTCTGTCACCAGGTCTAAATACTGCTCCCATACTTGCTTTTTCTGGTAAGTTATCTAAATTAGGATTTAGATGTTCCTGTAGCACTTTATTTAATTCTTTAGTTCCAAGCATTCCTTTTTTAGTAGGTGATACTACTTGTATGTTTTGGAAAAAGTCATAATTTCCGTATTTTTCTAATCTACCTGTACATAGAGACACAACTTGAGCCAGCATTCTCTCTTGACTAGTTTCTTTTATAAAGAAGAAATCTTCATTCATATCCTCTTCTTCTTCCAATTTACTTAAAAACTTTTCGCCTTCATTTACTCTATGTGCATTTACTATTATTTTACTTCTTGCTGCTTGTCTAAATATTTTATCTAACTTAATAGTTGGTATTTCTTCTGAGTTTATTAAATCTTTTAATACACTTCCTGGTCCTACTGATGGAAGTTGGTCTATATCACCTACTAATACTAATTTAGTTCCTTGATATACACATTTTAATAAATAATTCATTAGGAACATGTCCATCATTGATACTTCATCTACTATAATAACGTCTGCATCTATAGGTGCTCCTTCATATTTACTGGTATTTTTATAAAGACTGTCATCATCTATTTTTCCTATTTCCAATAATCTATGTAATGTAGATGCTTCTTTTCCTGTTGTTTCTGTCATTCTTTTTGCTGCTCTTCCTGTTGGTGCAGCTAAGATTACTTTTTTTCCTTTATCTTCATATATATCTATTATATTTTTTATAATTGTAGTTTTTCCTGTACCAGGTCCTCCTGTAATTATTGTTACATTATTTTCATTTACTAATTTTAATGCTTCTTTTTGTTTTTCTGATAGTTCTATACTAGATAGCTTTTCTGCTTTTTTTAATTCTTTATCTAATCCTGTAATTTTTTTCATATTCTTAGAATTTTGTAATCTTTTTATTCTAAAAGCAATTTCTTCTTCTGTATTATAAAAAACTGATGAATACACATATTCTAACCCATCATCTCTTTTTTCTATAACAATCTCGCCTTTTGTTCTTAAGTCTAATAATCCATCTTCTACATTTTCGGATGATACGTCTAACAAATTTATTACAAATTCTATTAAATTATCTTTTAACACACATGAATGTCCATTATTTGTACTTCTAATTAATCCGTATTTAATTCCACTTGTTACTCTTTTTAGATTATCATAGCTTATTCCTAAGTCTAATGCCATTTTATCTATTTGTTTAAAGTCTACTCCTCTTGCTATATCTATTAATATATATGGATTTTGCTCCATTTCTTCTATAGCATTTGTGCCATATAGATCAAATACTTTTTGTGCGTGTTCTGCTCCTATTCCAAACTTTTCCAAAAATCCTACTATTTGCCATACTTCCCAGTTTTCTATAAAACTTTCTGACATTTCTTTTGCTTTTTCTTTAGATATTCCTTTTACTTCTGCCAATCTTTCTGGATAAGATTGAAAAACTTTTATTGTTTCTTCTCCAAATTTCTTTATTATTCTTTTAGCTAATGCTTCACCTATTCCTTTTATTTTTCCATTTGACAAATACTTTTCTAATGCTGCTAAATTTTGTGGCATCATCTTTTCAAAGGTATCTACTTTAAATTGTCTTCCATAATCTTTATGCTCAACAAATTTTCCGATTAATTTTAATGTATCTCCTACATTTATAAAAGGTAAATATCCCACAACAGTTGTTATTTCCTCGTCAGTTTCAAATTCTGCAATTGTATAACTATTTACTTCATTTTTATAAATGATAGTTAGTATCTCTCCGGTTATTTCCATTTATTTCTCCTACTTTATTTTAATTAACAGTCTTAGTCTATCACAAACGAACATTTTTTTCAAGCAACTAACTATCATCTACACTATCCATTATTTCTTTACATTCTTTCCAATTGACAACCTCTAAACACTCATATTCTTCTGATAATTTTTTTACTATTTCTTTTGTTGAATCTTTAGATTTTAAGTCTGTTACTATTATATTTTTTACATAATCGTCTCTTCCATATAATAACTTAAATAGTGCAGACCTTAGAAAACCTTCTATTTTATCCTCCTGATTTTTCACTGCTATTATTACATATATTCCATCTGATTTAAAATTTGTATATGTACTTAAATATATTATGTTTTTTATTATCTCAAACAAACCATAAAGTGCTAATGTCCAAAATATTACATTCATTATAAACTCCATTTTTACCACCTATGATTATTATATTCATCTTCCACTTTTTTGACACAACTTTCTCTATAAATTTAATTAAACTATTGACATTTATAATATAATACTATATAATATTATTATATTAAAGATGTCTTTCAATTGGAAGTTTTAAAAGCTAGGTAATGCCGTACCTAGCTTTTTAGTTTAGCTATTTGCTTAACTCCTTTATAATTAAGTAAATTAAAAGAAGTTTTAATAGCTTTCTCATGTCTTCCAACTGGAAGTTCACCTCCTCTCCTATTGGAAGGCAGGTGCTTAAATATTATAATTCATTGTCTGCACCGTGAGTCGTAATTTAAGCTAACCTCATGTTACCATAATAATGCATTCGGATACGGTATCACTGATTTTAAACTTGTTGGCTTTTCTAAAGCTTTAAGAGTATCTATTTTAGATTTATTTGACAATATTCATTGATAATTATAACAAATCATTATATAATTTATTTATCTAAGTAATTGGCATTCAAACTAGAAGGGATTTCTTATGTCCAATTATTCTCACAAGACGGGTATCATCTACCTCGATTTCGTCGGAATTAGTAAAGATGGTGCATATGTGTACCACAATCCTACGCTTGATTCATCTAAGACTAAACCGAAAAATGATGATGCCAAAACTATCTTTGAAGAAGTTTTTGGAAAGAAAAAATAATCTTTTAGATCGAGTGCCAAAAGAGAAGCTAAGGGTATTCGCTTCTCTTTTTTTAAACAAAATAAAAAAACTAAGTAAATATTTTTACCTAGTCTTTTTATCTCTTTCAATTATATTAATTGTAATATTGCAACTTCTGCTCCGTCTCCTCTTCTAGGACCAGCTTTAACGATACGTGTATATCCACCTACGTTTTTACCAGCATATTTTGGAGCTATTTCACCAAATAATTTTGATGGTAAATCTATTTGATTTCCTTTTTCATCTTTAACTTTGTTTAAAATTTTCATCATTTTTCTTCTAGCATTTAATCTAGATGGCATATCTTTTTGTCTCTTTTCAGTTGTTGTTTCTTTTACAACTTTAAGATATTCTTTACCATTTTTACTTTTAACTAATTCTGTTTCTTTATTTCCTTTAGAATCTAGTTTAGCTTTTACAACTTTAACATCTACCATTTCGAAATTATCTTTTTCTTTTATTGCTAAAGCTATAATACTATCAGCAATTGCTTTAACTTCTTTAGCTCTAGGTAATGTTGTTTCAACTTTACCATGCATAATAAGGTCAGTTGTTAATGTTCTAAGCATAGCCATTCTTATGTCTGTTGTTCTTCCTAACTTTCTATTAGTTGCCAATTCTTTCACCTTCCTTTATTTCTATTATTCGTCTTCTTTAGCAAAATCTAATCCTAATGAGTGTAATTTTGCTGTTACTTCTTCTAATGATTTCTTTCCAAGGTTTCTTACCTTCATCATTTCATTTTCTGTTTTATTTGTTAAATCTTCAACTGTTCCGATTCCAGCTCTCTTTAAACAGTTAAATGACCTTACAGATAATTCTAGTTCTTCAATTGTCATTTCTAAGACCTTTTCTTTCTTAGATTCTTCTTTCTCTATCATAATTTGCGTGTTTTTTGTTGCTTCTGATAAATCAATAAATAATTCTAAGTGTCCAGTCATAACTTTTGCTGCTAAGCTTAAAGCTTCATGAGCTTTTAAACTTCCATCTGTCCAAACTTCAATTATTAACTTATCATAATCTACCATTTGGCCAACTCTAGTATTTTCTACTTGATAATTTACCTTTTTAACAGGTGTATAAATTGAATCAATTGGAAGTACAGATATATCTTGATTTGGTTTCTTATTCTTTTCTGAAGAATTATAACCTCTTCCTCTATCAGCTGTCATTTCCATTTTTAAACTTCCACCTTCAGAAACTGTTGCTATATGTAATTCTGGATTCAATATTTCAACCGTACCATCTGTAATAATGTCTGCTGCTAAAACTTCTCCTTCACCCTTTTTATCTATTCTTAATATTTTTTCTTCATTATCATCAAATTTTAATCTTACATTTTTTAAATTAAGAATAATATCAGGTACATCTTCTACTACATTATCAATGTCTGAAAATTCATGTAAAACCCCATCAATTTTCACACTTGTTATGCTACAGCCTGGAAGAGATGAAAGTAAAATTCTTCTTAATGAATTTCCTATTGTTACTCCATAACCTCTTTCTAATGGTTCGCATACAAATTTTGCATAATTATTTGTATCATCTACCTCTAGACATTCAATATTTGGCTTTTCAAATTCTATCATTTTTACCTCCTAATATTCGAGATTATATCTCAAACTCTTTACAATCTTCATAGGTTTCTTTTGTAAAATCATTACAATTCCTATGAAACCTTCATAAATTAATTTCTTGAGTAAAGCTCTACTATTAAATGTTCTTCAATTGGAATATCAATATCTTCTCTAGACGCTAATCTTAATACTTTACCACTCATTTTTTCATTATCTTTTTCTAACCAAGCTGGAACTGGTCTCTTAGCAGATTCTTCAATATTTGCTTTTATTGTTGCATTATCATTTCTGTTTTCTCTTACTGTAATCACATCTCCTGGTTTTACTAAATAAGATGGAATATCTACTTTTTGACCATTTACTTCAAATTGAGCATGATTAACAAATTGTCTTGCTTGTGCTCTTGATGTTCCAAATCCTAATCTATAAACAACATTATCTAATCTACTTTCTAATATTTGTAACAATTCTTCACCTGTTACACCTTTTTTACTAGAAGCCATTTCGAAATATTTTCTGAATTGTTTCTCTCCAACTCCGTAATATGCTTTAGTTTTTTGTTTTTCTCTTAACTGTGTTCCGTATTCAGAAAGTTTTGCTCTTCTTTGTCCATGTTCTCCTGGCGCATAATTTCTTCTTGAAATACTACATTTGTCAGAATAACATCTATCACCTTTTAAGAACAATTTTTGTCCTTCTCTACGGCATCTACGACATTGTTCATCTTTATATCTTGCCATTTTTATACTCCTTTCTTTTTTTATGACAAGGGCTCTTCTCTTACCCTTTATTTCTATCTTTTTAAAACATTTATTTTAATCTAATACTTACAAAAAAATCATTTTAAAGTATACAAAAATCATAAAGGATTTTTGCATTAATCATCTGTAGCACTCAAAAATTTGCAATAGAAATTTTTTCGTTAACATCTGATTAAACTCTTCTTCTTTTTGGTGGTCTGCAACCATTGTGTGGTATTGGTGTTACGTCTTTGATTGCACTTATTTCTAAACCAGCTGTTTGAAGTGAACGAATTGCTGCTTCTCTTCCTGAACCTGGTCCTTTAACAAATACTTCAACAGATTTCAAACCATGTTCCATTGCTATTTTAGCTGCTGTTTCAGCAACTTGACCTGCCGCAAATGGTGTGCTTTTCCTAGAACCTTTATATCCTAATTCTCCAGCACTTCCCCATGAGATAGTATTTCCTTGAGTATCTGTTATTGTAACTATTGTATTGTTAAAACTAGAATGAATATGAGCTGCACCTTTTTCAATGTTTTTTCTATTTCTTCTAGCTACTTTTTTTGTTGTTACATTTTTAGCCATTTCGCTTTTTCCTCCTTGTTCAAAATTATTTTATATTTTGAAATTCTTTTACTACTTATTATTTTTTACTTTTGCTTACTAGTTTTCTAGGACCTTTTCTTGTTCTAGCATTTGTTTTAGTTCTTTGTCCTCTAACTGGTAAACCTCTTCTATGTCTTAATCCTCTATAGCATCCAATTTCTGTTAATCTCTTGATGTTTAATGCTACTTCTCTTCTTAAGTCACCTTCAACAACATAAGATTCGTCCATTACTCTTCTTATATCATTTACTTGGTCATCAGTTAAATCTTTAACTCTGATATCTGGATCTACTCCAGCTTTTTCAAGAATTTTTCTAGAACTTGATACTCCTATACCATAAATATATGTAAGTCCTATTTCTACTCTTTTTTCCTTAGGTAAGTCTATTCCTGCTATACGAGCCATATTTTTTTGCACCTCCAAAATTTTTTGTTTCGTTTGTCCTAAAGTAACTTAAAAAGTGAAATGCTACTAGTGTTTACCCTAGTACAGTTTAAGTCCTTTTAGACATATATATAAACACAAACTAGATAATGTAATTTAAAGACTTTTAATTTTCTTTAAATTCACAGCCGCTACCTCATTTGTGTTATTAACTATTTAGGAATTAACCTTGTCTTTGCTTGTGTTTAGGGTTTTCACAAATTACTCTAATAACCCCTTTTCTTTTTATAACTTTGCATTTATCGCAAATTGGCTTTACTGATGGTCTTACTTTCATTTTTATAGCACCTCCTTGGCTTTGCTTTATATATATCTTCTTTTTTGGGTTAATCTAATTTATTATTTTGCTCTCCAAGTAATTCTTCCCCTTGTTAAATCATAAGGTGAAAGTTCTACTTTTACTTTATCACCTGGTAATATTTTTATATAATTCATTCTCAATTTACCAGATATATGAGCAAGTATTTGATGTCCGTTTTGTAATTCTACTTTAAATACTGTATTTGGTAAGGCTTCTACTACCTTTCCTTCAACTTCAATTACATCTTCTTTTGCCAATTCATTTACCTCCTATTTTTAAGAGTTTTTACATTTTTATGCAAAATTTGGCTATTGTGCATAATAACTACTATATTATACATCATGATTATAGAATTGTCAAGATTTCTGGGTCTTTTTCTGTAATTAAAATTGTATTTTCATAATGTGCTGCTAAACTTCCATCTTCTGTTATAATTGTCCATCCATCATCGAGCTCTAATATGTTTGGTTTTCCTTGAATTACCATAGGTTCTATTGCTAAAGTCATACCAGGTTCTAATCTTATTCCTCTTCCTGCTTTTCCATAGTTTGGTATCCCTGGGTCTTCATGCATTTCTCTTCCTATTCCATGTCCTTGGAATTCTCTTACAACAGAATATCCTTGAGAACGTACATATTCTCCTATCGCATGACACACATCACCTATTCTATATCCAGGTTTTGCATACTTGATTCCTTCAAAAAATGCTTGTTTAGTAACTTCTACTAATCTTTTCGCATCTTTTGATACATTACCTATCATAAATGTTCTTGCTGCATCCCCATTAAATCCATTTTTAAGTGCTACAGTATCTACACTTACAATATCTCCTTCTCTTATAACTCTATGTTTTGAAGGAATACCATGAATAACTTCATCATTAATAGATATACAAATAGATGCTGGAAATGGTGGTACACCTTTTATTCCAGAAGGATATCCTTTTTCAGCAGGAAGCGCACCTTCTCTTCTTATTATCTTTTCTGCTAAGACATCAACATCCCATGTTGTCATACCTGGCTTTATTTTTTCTTCCAATTCTTTATACATGACAGCGACCACACGACAAGCTTCTCTCATGTATTCTATCTCCCTTTTTGATTTAATTGTTACCAATTCGATCGTCTCCTATTTTTCTTCTTTAATAAAATTTAAAACATCTTCAGCAACGTCTTTCCCAAGTTTATTTATTGATTTACTAACTATAGCTGAATATAAATTACCCTTTTTCTCATAATATTCAACTAATGGACTAGTTTGTTCTATATAACTATTAAATCTTGCTTTTACAGTTTCTTCATTATCGTCTTTTCTTTGTATTAATTTAGAACCACATTTATCACAAATTCCTTCTTGTTTTGGTGGATTTAATACTAAATTATATACTGTTTTACAATCTTGGTTTGAACAAATTCTTCTATTCACAATTCTTTCTATTATTTCTTCTTCTGGTGTTGTTAGATTTATTACTAAATCAACTTTTTTACCTTTTTTATCTAATAATTTATCTAATTCTTCTGCCTGTTTTACTGTTCTTGGGAAACCATCTAGTATAATTCCGGCTTGAACATCATCATCTTCTAATCTATTTTCTACTAATCCTATTGTAACATCATCTGGAACTAGCTCTCCTTTTGATATATAACTCTCTGCTAATTTTCCAAGTTCTGTTTGTTCTTGTATATGTTTTCTAAAAATATCTCCTGTTGATACTTGTGGTATACCTAATCTTTCTTTTAATATACCAGCTATAGTTCCTTTTCCTGTTCCTGGTGCTCCTAACATAATAATTACCATTATTTAAACACTCCTCTACTTTTGTTTTTAAGATTATTTCTTAATAATCTTTATCATGTCTATTATCTAAACTTTATAACAAACATGATAAAAATTATTATTACAAAGATTTTGGGACGTCTTTTTCATAATAAAATCCGTCCCATATATTTTACTCTAAAAATCCTTTGTAATGTCTCATTGCTAATTGAGATTCTAATTGTTGAACAGTTTCTAATGCAACACCTACAACGATTAATATAGATGTACCACCAAATGCAATATTTAAGTTTGTAAATCTTAGAAGCATTGGGATAATTGCTATCAATGCTAAGAAGAATCCTCCAAACCATGTTAATTTTGATATTATTGATGACAAATAATCTGTTGTTGGTTTTCCTGCTCTTATTCCTGGGATAAACCCACCATTTTTCTTAATGTTGTTTGATACTTCTGCTGGATTGAATGTAGCATAAGTATAGAAAAATGTGAATCCCAAAATTAATAATAAATATACTAGTGCATTTGCTACAGAATACCCAATTGGTACATTTGAAGTTGATGTAGCAATTGAGAAATTATATAGCCCTGCTAAAAATCCTGTTTGAGTTGCTATATCTGGTACAAATATTTGAATTATCATAGCTGGGAATGTCATAAAGCTACTTGCAAAGATAACTGGCATAACACCTGCCATAGCAAGTTTTAATGGAATATGTGTGCTTTGTGCACCCATCATTTTTCTTCCAACTACCTTTTTAGAATATTGTACAGGTACTCTTCTTTCCGCTTGTTGTACGAATACAACACCTGCAACTAAAATAATTGCTCCTACTATAATTCCTATAGCTAATAATAATCCTGTTGTACTAAATCCAGCATCTGTCATAATTAAGCTCCATAGTGTAGTTATTCCACTTGGTAATCCTGAAATAATACCTATAAAAATTAACAATGAAATTCCATTTCCGATTCCTTTTGCTGTAATTTGTTCTCCAAGCCACATTAGTATTGCTGTACCAGTAACTAAACCTGCTACTACTAATACTCCTGTTAAGAAACTATTATCAACAAATATTCCAGATGATTGATAAGATAAATAAATTCCTATACCTTCAACCAATGCAAGTACTATTGTAAGTATTTTTGTATATCTATTTATCTTTCTTCTTCCTTCTTCTCCACCTTCTTTAGTTAATTTTTCCAAAGAAGGAATAATCATTGCTAATAATTGAATTACGATAGAAGCTGTGATATATGGACTAATTGACATTGCAAAAACAGAAAATCTTGAGAACGCACCTCCTGAAATCATATCAATTAATCCTGCAATTCCATTAGTATTGCTCATTGCATCATTTAAAGCTATACTATCAACTCCTGGTACTGTTATATAACATCCAAATCTAAATACAACAATTAACACTAAAGTATATAATAATCTTTTTCTAACATCAGGTGTTTTTAACGCATTTCTTATTGTTTTAAACAACTAAATCACCTCAGCCTTTCCGCCTAAAGCTTCGATTTCTTCTTTTGCCTTTGCTGTAAATCTTTTGGCTTTAACATTTACTTTTTTATCTAATTTTCCTGTTGCTAAAACAACAATACCATCATTGATTTTTCCAATAATTCCTTCTTCTAATAAACTTTCAGCAGTAATATCTGTATTTTTAGCTTTGCTAAGCATTTTTAATGTTACTTCTGTATAAGTTTTAGCGTGAACATTGTTAAATCCTCTTTTTGGTAATCTTCTAAATAATGGAGTTTGACCACCTTCGAATCCACGTCTTACTCCTCCGCCGCTTCTAGATTTTTGTCCTTTTTGTCCTCTTGCTGATGTTTTTCCATTTCCTGAACCTATTCCACGACCTACTCTATTTCTTTTTACTTTTTTTACAGCTGGTTTTAATTCGTCTATTTTCATTTATGGCTTGCACCTCCTTCTTTAAATTAGCAAGGAAATTCAATTCCTTAAAAAATTATAAAATTTCTTCTACTTTTTTACCTCTTTTTTTAGCTACTTGTTCGATTGTCATCATTGATTTTAATCCTTCTAGTGTAGCATAAACAACGTTTCTTGGATTATTTGTTCCAATAACTTTTGTTCTGATATTTCTATATCCTGCTAATTCTAGAACTGGTCTTACACTTCCTCCAGCTATAAGTCCAGTACCTAATTCAGCTGGTTTTAATAAAACTTTTGCACTTCCAAAAGTTCCTACATATTCATGTGGTACTGTTGTTTCAACAATAGGTACAGTAACTAAGTTCTTTTTAGCTTCTTGAATAGCTTTTCTTATAGCATCTGGAACTTCTGCTGCTTTACCATTTCCTACACCTACATGACCATTTTCGTCGCCAACAACTACAACTGCACTAAATCTAAAAGTTCTACCACCTTTTACAACTTTAGCAACTCTATTAATTGCAACAACTTTTTCTTTTAATTCATTTTTTTCTTCCATAGGTCCTAGTTTATCCTCCTTTTTTGATAATCTCATTATATCCTTATATTTAATTAATTACAATCTTTTTTAATTAATTATTTTAAATTTAAGAATTTAAAGCTATACTTTTATATTAGTAATTGACTTACTAAGAAGTCCAAGGTATACAAACGCTTATGCGTTTGCATCTAGTATCTGTAGCTCACTTCGTTCGCACATCTACTAGAATTTCAATCCACCTTCTCTTGCTGCTTCAGCTAATTCTTTTACTACTCCATGATAGATATATCCACCACGATCAAAAACAACTGTTTCAATTTTTTTGTCTAGAGCTTTTTTAGCAATTAAAGCTCCTAATTCTTTAGCTGCTTCTTTGTTTGCACGTTTATTTTTAACGTCTTTATCTAATGTAGAAACAGATACTAAAGTATTTCCAGCAACATCATCGATTACTTGCACATATAAGTTTGTATTACTTCTATATACACATAATCTTGGTCTTTCAGCTGTTCCAGATATTTTTCTTCTTACTCTTAGATGTCTTCTTGCTCTTTCCATTTTTCTATCTGTCTTTTTAACCATCTCTATTACTCCTTTCTTTACGTAATATTAATTTCGAATAATTAAATTTTATTTACCTGTCTTTCCTTCTTTACGTCTAATAACTTCATCAGCATATTTGATACCTTTTCCTCTATATACTTCTGGTGGTCTCTTAGTTCTGATTTCAGCAGCTGTTTGACCAACTAATTCTTTATCAATTCCTTTTACTATAATTGTATTAGGATTTGGAACATCAAAAGTAATCCCTGCAGGTGCTTCAAATATTACTGGATGTGAATATCCTAGAGACATATTTAAGTTATTTCCTTGTTTTTGAACTCTATATCCAACTCCGTTTATTTGTAGTTCTTTGCTATATTCATTAACTACACCTACTATCATGTTACTAATTAAAGTTCTTGTTAAACCATGTAAACTTCTATTTAATGGTTCATCATTCATTCTTATAACTTTAATTGTATTTCCTTCCATTTCTAAAGAAATATTATTATGTATTTCTCTTTCTAATGTACCTTTTGGTCCTTTTACAGTAATGTGTTTTCCATCTATTTTAACTTCAACACCATCTGGTACTGTAATAGGTTTATTTCCTATTCTTGACATGTTAGGTTTTCCCTCCTTTTATATATAATGATTATAACGATTATTTTACCAAACGTAAGCTAATACTTCTCCACCAATTCCTAATTCTCTAGCTTCTTTATCTGTCTTTAATCCTTTTGATGTAGAAATTATAGCAATACCCAATCCGTTTAAAACTCTTGGTAATTCGTCTCTTGTTGCATATACTCTTAATCCTGGTTTACTAATTCTTCTTAATCCATCAATTACTCTTGTTCCTTTTTCGTCATATTTAAGAGTAATTCTTATGATACCTTGTGTATCATCTTTAATTTCTTCATAAGATTTAATATATCCTTCTTTAAACAATATTTCAGCTATTCCTAATTTCATTTTTGAGCTAGGTATATCAACTGTTTTATGTTTTGCACTATTTGCATTTCTTATTCTTGTTAACATATCTGCTATTGGATCTGTAATATTCATTAATTACTTACCTCCTTTTCTATTCCTTAATTTTACCAGCTTGATTTTTTAACTCCTGGTATTTCTCCTTTATGAGCTAATTCTCTAAAGCAAATACGGCATATTCCATATTTTCTAATATATCCATGTGGTCTACCACATAATTTACATCTATTATATTCTCTAGTTTTGTATTTTTGTGGTCTGGCTTGTTTTATTTTCATTGATTTTTTAGCCATAGTTTTACTCCTT
This sequence comes from uncultured Clostridia bacterium, assembly GCA_944387435.1. Lineage (GTDB taxonomy): Bacteria > Bacillota > Clostridia > TANB77 > CAG-508 > CAG-269. Next base: position 128,545 of record CALXEW010000002.1, read on the forward strand.
TCCTTTGACTAATTATTCTAAATACTATATTTAACTATTTAGCTTTTTTTGTTTTAAAAGGCATTCCTAGAAGTTTTAATAATTCTTTTGCTTCTTCGTCTGTCTCAGCTGTTGTTACAAATATAATATCCATACCTCTAATTTTATCAACTTTATCATATTCGATTTCTGGGAATATTAATTGTTCTTTAATACCCATTGAGTAGTTTCCTCTTCCATCAAAAGAATGTTCTGAAACCCCTCTAAAATCTCTAACTCTTGGAAGTGCTACATTGAATAGTTTATAAGCAAAGTCATACATTTTATCTCTTCTTAATGTTACTTTACATCCAATGTTAACTCCTTCTCTTAATTTGAAAGCTGCAATTGATTTTTTAGCTTTTGTTATTACTGGTCTTTGACCTGTAATTTGAGTTAAATCTTTCATTGCATTTTCTAAGGCTTTTGGATTTTCTTTTAAATCTCCTAAACCAATATTTATTACTATTTTATCTAGTTTTGGAACTTGCATAACTGATTTATATTCGAACTTTTTCATTAATGCTGGAATTACTTCTTTTTCATATTGTTCTCTTAGTTTTTCCATTACGCAAAAATCCTCCTTTCTATTTTAATTTTGCTCCACATTTCTTACAAACACGAACTTTTTGATCTTTTTCAACACTATATCCAACTTTAGTAGCTTTTCCACATTTTGGGCATACTACGTTAACTTTTGAAGTTGGTATAGCACATTCTACTGGTATTATTCCACTTTCGTCTCCTTGACGTCTTGCTTTTACATGTTTCTTTCTAACATTTACACCTTTAACAACTATCTTTTCTTCTTTTGGTAGTACTTCTAGTACTTCTCCCTTTTTTCCTTTATCATTTCCTGATAAAACTTGAACGTTGTCTCCTTTTTTTATCTTCATTTAGAGTTTGCCTCCTTTTCTTAGAATTTTTATTTTACCTTTTTATTAATCAATATTTCTATGATATTACTATTTATTTAATTAATTAAAATCTAAGGTATACAAATTTGCATCTTTAATCCGTAAAGCTCGAAATATTTAACAATATTTCTCGCTAGCGGCTTAAAGAACTTCTGGAGCTAATGAAAGAATTTTCATATAGTCCTTTTCTCTTAATTCTCTTGCAACTGGACCAAAGATACGTGTTCCTCTTGGTGTTCCGTCTTCTTTGATTATTACTGCTGCATTTTCATCAAATTTTATATATGAACCATCTGCTCTTCTTAAACCGCTTTTAGATCTTACTATAACAGCTTTTACAACATCACCTTTTTTTACAACTCCGCCTGGTGTTGCTGATTTAACAGAAGCAACTATTACATCTCCTATGTTAGATGTTTTTCTGTATGAACCACCTAAACATCTGATACACATAAGTTCTTTTGCACCTGTATTATCTGCTACTTTTAATCTTGTTTGTTGTTGAATCATTTATGGTTCCTCCTTTCTTATTTTACAATTGCTTTTTCTACAACTTCAACTACTCTCCATCTTTTATCTTTAGAAAGTGGTCTTGTTTCCATTACTTTTACTTTATCACCTATTTGGCAAGCATTTTCTTCATCATGTGCTTTTAATTTATAAGTTCTTTTAACTGTTTTACCATATTTTTTATGACTTACACTTGTTTCAACAGCTACTACAACTGTTTTGTCCATTTTGTTTGATAATACAGTTCCTATCATAACTTTACGAAGATTTCTTTCTTCCATTTAGATTTCTCCTTTCATTAATATCAAGGAATTTTATTTCCTCACTTATGCTTTTTTACTTTCTGCTATTTTTCTTTCTGTTAATACAGTATTTATTTTAGCTATATCTCTTTTAACTTCTTTTATTTTCATTGGATTATCTAATCCGTTTGTAGCTAAACTAAATTTTAATTTGAATAATTCTGTTTTTAGTTCACCTAATTCTTTTTCTAAATCTGGTGAAGACATTTCTCTAATTTTATTTATCTTCATCATTTTCACCTACCTTTTCAGTTTCTCTTGTTACAAATTTTGTTCTATTAGGTAGTTTGTTCATTGCTAAACGTAAAGCTTCTCTTGCTGTTTCTTCTGGTACACCAGCTATTTCAAACATTACTCTACCTGGTTTTACAACAGCTACCCATTTTTCTGGAGCTCCTTTACCTTTACCCATACGAGTACCAATAGGTTTAGCAGTTAGTGGTTTATCTGGGAATATTTTAATCCACACTTTTCCACCTCTTTTTATATAACGAGTCATTGCAACTCTGGCTGCTTCTATTTGATTTCCTGTAACTAAAGCTCCTGTTACAGCTTGAATTCCATATTCTCCATCTGTAACTCTATTTCCTCTTGTTGCTTTTCCTCTCATTCTACCTTTTTGCATTTTTCTATGTTTTGTTCTTTTTGGCATTAATGGCATTATTTGTCTCCTCCTTCCACTTGTCTTTCTGGAAGAATTTCTCCTTTATATATCCAAACTTTTACACCGATTTTTCCATAAGTTGTATCAGCTTCTGCAAATCCATAATCTATATCAGCTCTTAAAGTTTGTAGTGGTATATTTCCTTCTTTATAGAATTCTGTTCTAGCCATGTCTGCACCACCTAATCTTCCAGATACTGCAGTTTTAATTCCTAAAGCACCTGCTTTTACAGATTTTTGCATACATTGTTTCATGGCACGTCTGAATGAAATTCTTCTTTCTAGTTGACCAGCGATATTTTCTGCAACTAATTGTGCATCTGTATCAACATTTTCTACACCTACTATATTTAGGTTAACATCTTTTCCTATTAATTTTTTAAGTTCTTCTTTAACACTTTCTACACCAGCTCCACCTTTTCCAATAACTATACCTGGTTTTGCAACATGTAGATTAACTTTTATTGCTTTAGCTGTTCTTTCTATTTCAATTTTAGAAATTCCAGCAAGATATAATTTTTTCTTTAAAAATTTACGGATTTTTTGATCTTCAACTAAATAATCTGCAAAATTTCTAGAATCTGCATACCATTTAGAATTCCAATCTCTAATAACACCAATTCTAAATCCTGTTGGATCTACTTTTTGTCCCATATCCTTTTTAAGCCTCCTTTTCTTTTAATACTATTGTTATATGACTTGTTCTTTTTCTAATTCTAACTGCTGAACCTTTTGCTGCTGGTCTTATTCTTTTTAAAGTTGGACCTTGATTAGCATAGATTTCAGCAACATATAAGTTTTCATGTCTCATATCATGATTATTTTCAGCATTTGCTATAGCTGATTTTAATAATTTTTCGATGATTTCTGATGATGCTTTTGGTGTAAATTTAACGATTGCTAAAGCTTCATCTACATCTTTTCCTCTAATTAAGTCTGCTACAATTTTAACTTTTCTACTTGAAATTCTAGCATATTTTAGAGTTGCTCTTGCTTCATTTTTTACAACTGTTTCTTGCTCTTGCACTTTTATTTCCCTCCTTAACTAATAATAAGTGTAAGTAATCTCACTTTGTTAGATTGCTAAAGTTATCTATAATAACTCTTATTTAACTTTAGTTGTTTTGTCTCCTGCATGACCTTTGAATGTTCTTGTAGGAGCGAATTCACCTAATTTATGTCCTATCATTTCTTCAGCTATATAAACTGGAACATGTTTTCTTCCATCATGTACAGCTATTGTATGACCTACCATTTGTGGATAAATTGTTGAAGCTCTTGACCAAGTTTTTAAAACTTCTTTTTCTCCACTTTGATTCATAGCTTCTATTTTCTTTAATAATCTTTCTTCTACAAATGGTTTTTTCTTGCTTGATCTTGACATTTAAAATGTCCTCCTTTCCAAAGTTTTCTTTCCTCCCTTTTTCAAGGAAGTCAAAAAACAATTTTATCTTGTTTTTTGACTAAGCTACTTTATAAATAGCTTTATTTACCGTTTCTTCTCTTAACAATAAATTTATTTGATAATTTATTTTTATTTCTTGTTCTATATCCAAGAGCTGGTTTACTCCATGGAGTAAGTGGTCCAGGATGTCCAACTGGTGCTTTTCCATTTCCACCACCATGTGGGTGATCTACTGGGTTCATTACAGAACCTCTAACTGTTGGTCTAATACCCATATGTCTTTTTCTTCCGGCTTTACCTATTTTAATATTTTCATGTTCACTATTACCAACTACACCAATAGTTGCTCTACATCTAGCAAGAATTAATCTCATTTCTCCAGATGGTAATCTAACATGAGCATATTTTCCTTCTTTAGCCATTAATTGAGCACTTTGTCCTGCTGCTTTAACTAATTTTCCACCTTGTCCTGGATTTAATTCGATATTGTGGATTAATGTACCAACTGGGATACTATTAATTGGCATACAGTTACCTGGTTTAATATCAACACTTTCTCCAGATACAACTTTATCTCCATCTGTTAATCCTTGTGGAGCTATTATGTATGCTTTTTCTCCATCTTCATATTGAATTAATGCAATGTTAGCACTTCTATTTGGATCATATTCGATACCAATTATAGTTGCTTCCATGTTATCTTTTTGTCTTTTAAAATCTATAATTCTATATTTTTGTCTATTTCCACCACCATGATGTCTTACTGTAATTTTTCCATATGAATTTCTACCTGCAGTTTTCTTCTTTTTAGCAAGTAATGATTTTTCAGGTGTTTTTTTAGTTATTTCTGAAAAATCTGAAGATGTCATATTTCTTCTTGATGGTGTATATGGTTTATAATGTTTTACTGCCATTTTCTTTTTCTCTCCTTTATATTATTTATTTTCCTGGTTTTTTCCAGATAATCTTAAGAAGCCTACGCTCCCATAAATTCATCAATTGAATCTTTATATTTCTTTGTTACTTTAACAGATTTTCCACCTTTAGTTAAATATGATTTTTCTTCAGGGTTTGTATCTATTGTAACAATTGCTTTTTTCCAATCTGATGTTTTTCCCAAGTGGTAACCAACTCTTTTGTTTTTACCACTAACATTCATTGTATTTACTTTTAATACTTTTACTTCAAAAAGTTTTTCAACAGCTTTTGCTATTTCAACTTTTGTTGCTTTTTTGTTTACTTTGAAAGTGTATTTACCTTCTTGTAATTGGTCATTACTTTTTTCAGTAACAACTGGTGCTATTATTATTTCTTCTGGTAACATTATGCGTACACCTCCTCTAATTTTTTAACAGTGTCTACTGGTAAAATTAGATTTGTATATTTTAATAAATCAAATATGTTTATGTTGTTAGCAACGATTGTTTTAACACCTTCGATATTTCTTGATGACATTAAAACATTTTTATTATTCTCTGGAAGAATGATTAATGTTTTTCCTTCAACTTTCATATCTGCTAATGCTTTTACCATTGTTTTTGTTTTGATTTCTTTTACTTCTAATTTATCAACAACTGTTAATTCTTTTTCTAAAACTTTAGAACTTAATACTGATTTAATAGCAAGTCTTTTTTCTTTCTTATTTACTGTGTATTTATATGAACGAGGTTTTGGTCCTAAAGCAATACCACCTTTAATCCATTGTGGAGCTCTGATTGAACCTTGTCTTGCTCTACCTGTTCCTTTTTGTCTCCATGGTTTTTTACCACCACCTGAAACTTCTGCTCTTGTTTTTGTGCTTTGTGTACCTTGTCTTTGATTTGCTAAATAGTTCTTTAAAACACTGTGTACAATGTTTTCATTTGGTTCAATTCCAAATACACTATCAGCAAGTTCGATATCACTTACTTTTTTGCCTTCTATATTATATACGTCTACCTTTGGCATCTCTAAGTTCCTCCTTCCTTTCTATTTACTTACCTTTACTGTTGATTTTACTTTTAAGATAGCTCCTTTAGCTCCTGGAACACTACCTTTTACTAGTAATACATTTTTATCTGTATCTACTTTTACTACTTCAAGATTTTGAATAGTAACTGTTACTCTTCCCATATGTCCTGGAAGTTTTTTACCTTTAAATACTCTACCTGGTGTTGATCTTTGTCCCATTGAACCTGGTCTTCTATGATACATAGAACCATGTGTCATAGGTCCTCTATGTTGTCCATGTCTTCTAATAACACCTTGGAATCCTTTTCCTTTTGAAGTTCCTTGAACATCTACTTTTTCTCCTGCTGCAAATATATCAGCTTTTACTTCATCTCCAACTTTATAATTTGCAACTTCTTCTGTTCTGAATTCTCTTAAATGTTTTTTATTTTCAACACCTGCTTTTTTGAAGTGTCCTTCTAATGGTTTATTGATATGTTTTGATTTAACATCTCCATATCCTAATTGGATACTATTATATCCATCTGTTTCTACAGTTTTAACTTGTGTTACAACATTTCCTGCTGTTTCAATAACTGTAACTGGTATTACATTTCCTTTTTCATCAAAAATTTGTGTCATACCAATTTTCTTTCCTATAATTCCTTTCATTTTGTTTATTCCTCCTAACTATTGGCTGATATTTGAATTTACATTTTACATATCTAATGTATATCAGCTTGGTTTAATGTTTTTTCTAAAATTATAATTTGATTTCAATATCAACACCAGCTGGTAACTCTAATTTCATTAAGCTATCTACTGTTTTTTGTGTTGGATAAAGAATATCGATTACTCTTTTATGTGTTCTCATTTCAAATTGTTCTCTTGAATCTTTGTATTTGTGTGGAGAACGTAAAATTGTTACGATTTCCTTTTGTGTTGGTAATGGAATAGGACCTGAAACCTTTGCTCCTGTTTTTTTAGCAGTATCTACTATTTTTTCAGCAGACTGATCTAAAACTACATGGTCATATGCTTTAAGTCTTATTCTAATTTTTTCACTTGTTGCTACTGTGTTTGCCATTGTAATTTTCCCTCCTTTTAAATATTATTTTTTTGCTTAGATAACAACATTTGTTATCAAAATTACCGTGGCAAGCTATAACGCACTCTGGTGTTTCGAATACCACCTATATAAAAACCCAAAACACGCATGATAATTTTGGGATAAGTGCTTTTATTTCTTACCGCCTGGTCTTTGCCATAACATACTCCACTAAAGTTCCCTCCACCCTTAATTCCGTAAGGACGTAGCCACATTTAGCTTCATCGCTTAATTCATGCTTATATATTATACAATCATTCATAACTTATGTCAATAGGTTTTGCAAAAAATCCCATAATTTTTAAATTTTAATATTACATTTTCATTACAAATTAATATATTCATTAATATTTAAGACTCTTTTACATGAGCAAAACTAAATAAAATCTTCTTATTATTTATAATATCAATTTTTATAATAGACATTATTGCAGAAATTAAAGAAATCACTTCAACAATACTACTTATATAAGCCCCAACAGCTAAATTATATATAAACCACATAAGAAACATTATACTTGAACCAAACCTAATTTTTGTAGGATTATCTTGCCATAATACCATTGTATAAATAATTGTTGCAATAGATGGTAATATACTTATAATTCCGTCATAAGTAATAATTCCCATAATTACATAAAGTAAAATTATTGTATATAAAATATAATTTTTATTTAAAAATTTATTATCTTCTTTTTTAGTAAAAATAATTACTCGAATTAAACTAATTATATTAGTACATGCTCCTGCAAAAGCTCCTAATAATATATATTGCATAATGCAAAAAATACTATCAAATAATAAGCATAATAACATCTTTTTCTTTGTACTTTGCCAGTTACTTAACATCATAGATAATGCACTAAACATTCCAAAAACTTGTGCTACTATAGCTATACCAGTCATTTAGTCTCCGCTTCCTTTTCTTGTTAAAGACACTTTAAAATGTTTTAAAGTGTCTTTATTTATCATATTATTTTTAATTATCCTTTTATTATTTTATCTATTGATTGTTCTCTCATTTCTTTAATTAATTTACAGCTATGGTCTAGTTTTGCTTGTTCATCTTCTGCTAGGTCTAAGTCTAATAATTCTCTTACACCGTTACTATTTATGATTGCTGGAACACCAATATAAATATCATCTTGGCCATATTGTCCATCTTTTAAATATGTAGATACTGTTAAAATAGAATTTTCGTTATTTAATATAGCTTTTACTAATCTATTTAAAGCCATTCCTATTCCATAATATGTAGCTCTTTTCTTCTCAATAATTTCATATGCTGCGTCTACAACATCTTTATGGATTTTCTCTAAGTCTTCCATTGGATGATGATTGTCTTTCATAACATCTGCTATTCTCTTGCATCCAACATAAGCATGTTTCCAAGGAACAAAAGAAGAATCTCCGTGTTCTCCCATTATATATGCATGGATATTTTTACTAGAAATTTTTAAGTAATCTGCCATTATATAACGAAGTCTTGCTGTATCTAATACAGTTCCTGAACCAATTACTTTATTTTTTGGTAATCCAGATACTTCTGCTACAACATATGTCATTAAATCAACTGGATTACTTGCAACAACTATAATTCCATTAAATCCACTTGCCATTATACTTTCTGTTATTTGTTTCATTATTTTCGTATTTACTTCAGCAAGTTCTAATCTTGTTTGACCTGGCTTTTGAGCAACACCTGCTGTAATTACTACTATTTGAGCATCTTTACACTCATCATAATCTGCCGCTCTAATAACCATTTTTTGAGGTGCATATGGTAATCCGTGTGCTAAGTCCATTTCCTCTCCTTTTGTTTTATCTTTATCAATATCTATTAATATTAATTCATTTACTCCTCCTTGGTTTAACATTGAATAAGCCATGCTCATTCCTACCATTCCTGTTCCTACTAAAACAACTTTTCCTTTTTTCATAAAAATTCAACTCCTTTTTAACTTTTTCTTGTTCACCACTGACGTATTATATCATTAATTTTATAATTTTTAAAGGATTTTTTCGAAATATTTTACTTTTTTTGTAAACTGTGATATAATTTCCACAGAAAATAATCAAAGTAAGGAGTGCAATTATATGAGTTCTAATTCAAATAATGCTACTACTTTGGCTGAAAATAAGGTTTTAATCTTATATATATTAAATCTTATTAATAATGATATAAAACAAGATGATTTGTTTAAATTAATTAGTTCTATTAATGACATTAACTATTTCTTTTTTAAACAAATTCTAACAGATTTAATTGATTCCAAATTAGTAGGTACATATACTAAAGAAGAAGAACAAGTTATAAAAATCACAGACGAGGGGAAAAATGCATATATTCTTACAAAAGATGTATTACCAGGTTTATTAAAATTAAAGGCTGATAGTGTTTTTAAAAAAGAGTTTGCTTTAATAGAAAATGAGGCTTCTGTTATTGCTGAATTTATTCCAAAAAATGAGAATGATTATACTGTAAAATGTAAAATTGTTGAAAATAATGAAACAGTTTTCGAAGTAAGAACTTTCGTTGGTTCTCGAGAAAGAGCAAAAAAAATTGTAGATAACTGGAATAATCATGCAAATTCTATTTATCCAGAAATGTTAAATTTATTACTAAAAGATGGTAACATATAACCACGTGAAGAACCACGTGGTTTTTGTTTTTAAAGAATATATAAAAGAGATGTTTTTTAGCCCCGTCCTAAAAAACATCTCTAGAAAATACATATAATTGAAAATATTAATACTTTTAACATACAATCAAGAAAGAATTGATAATGTATATACTTCATTCCCAAATTATTTAGATTATCAAACCCTTTTACCATTTCATTAATCTCTTCTTTAGTTGATGTATTTTCTTCTTCTAAATATTCTTTTGCTAAAAATCTTGCTTTTATCATTGCGTCATTTTCTAAATACATTCTAACAACATAGTTTATTAAGCTTGCAATTAAAAATATTGTTAAAAACATCATTTTAAATGGTAACAAATTAAACAATTCAAGTACACAAATAACTACATAGTATAATAAATATATATTTGAAAATGCAAAATTAAATATTAATATTTTCCTATCTTGAATAGAATGTAAACATTCATGAGCAATTGTTTGTATTCTTGTAAAAGTATCATTAATATTAGCAATTACTATTTTATTAGTAATTGCTATATATAAACTAGCTTCTGCTTCTTTATTTTCTTCAATAGTTACATCTTTATTATTTAATTTTTTCAAATACTTTTTACATATTTCTATATTAGAAGGATATTTTTTAGCCATTTCGTCTAATTTTTCATTTTTTGCTAAATCTAATATTTTCTTTTTGTTAAAACTAAAAACATATCCCAATAATACAGAAAGAATAATAGTTACAATTATAATTATTATAAACTCCATATATATTCCCTTACGTTTTTGTTTTGCTCTATTTGTTTATTGTTTATCTTTTATTCCATGACATCTCTAATTGCTTCACCTATTATCTTATTTACGTCTGCAATCAAGATATTAAATTTAGTCTCTGCATCAAAGTATCTTTTTGCTTCTTCATCTTCTATTAATTCTGCATATTCATCTTGCATCTCTTTGTACTTTTCTTCATTATTTTTCCCTGTTTGCATCATTTCTAATTGAACTTCATATCTTAATTTTTCAAACTTAGCCATTTTTTCTTTTAAGCTAGTATTTAAATTTAATGTTTGCTTTGCCATTTTATAATTTGCATATTCTTCTGACTCTTTTATTTCTCTTGCTAATCTGTTTGCTGTATCATAAACATTCATTTTTTAACCATCCCTTTTAATTTTAAGTATTATTTGAATTTGTATTATTTGTTGTTGTTTCTTCTGCTGGTCCTTCTATCTCAACATCACTATTTGTTGGACAAATATGTACAAAGGTATTTCCGTCATTTACATTAATAACATTTCCATCTAAATCTTGATAAACCGTTTTTTCATCTCTTGCATTTTTTATACATTTAATAGGTATTGCCTTTCCATTTGTAATGTAATATCCATCAAACGTTCCTATATTTCTTAATCCTTGTCTACCTTTATTTTCACTATCTGATAAAGTATAGTTATTACAGAAAGTTATTATTATATTTTTTACTGTAACAGGTGTTTCTGTATCCCAATCAACTTGTTCTTCTTCTCTTGCATATCTTTCATATACTTTGTTTTGTTCATCATAATAATATTCTACTGTTTGAAGGTCTGAATGTGGTATTGTAACCTTTACTGCTCCCTCTCCATTTTCTAAATTAACTTCATCTGTAACATAATTTAATACACTTGTTTCATCAGATGTTGTTCTATATTTTTTACTTTCTGCTGATTTTAATAAATTCTCTGTACTAGTAACTGCATTATGTGGCGCCGCTTTATCTTTTACTCTCCAGAATGTTGTTCCATCTTCTGAAATTCCATTTATGTCATCAACACTATATTTTTTAATATCACTTTGTGCTTGTGGACTTTGTCCGAAATGTACATATATTGCATCATTTTCTAAAGCATAATCTATAAAATAATGTCTTGCACTTCTTACAGGTCCAATCTTTTCTAGATCAGCTCCTTTAAATAACGCCATTAATCTTGTTTCTCCACCTTCTACTATTATTTCATATACCATGTATGCATTTTGAAGACCTGCTTGCGGCCAAGCATCCTCGTGGTTGTCTATCATAACTGCAAATGGCCTATCATTTCCTTGGAATATTTGAACCGTTTTTTCTTCTTCTACCTCTGCTGTCAATATTCCATTTTCATTTGTTACTTGCTCTGCTTCTTGTTTGTCCTGAGTTATTTTATAAGCAAGTACTCCTCCAGCTACAATAACTAATATAACTAAAATAGCAATTAGTATCTTTACTCCACCTTTTTCCATATTTATCTCCTTATTTTCTTAATATTTTTAAATCATTTAATATTTTTTCTTCTTTTGGTCTCATCTGTCTTTTGTCTTCTTCTTCAATATGGTCATATCCCATCAAGTGATAAAATCCATGAACTAACATATAACTTAATTCTCTTTCAAAACTATGTCCATATTCTTTTGCTTGTTCTTTTACCTTTTCTATTGATATTACTAAATCACCTAAAACATCAACATGTTCAAAATCATTATTTTTTATTTTTTCTCCTAACTCGTCCTTCTCAAACATAGGAAAAGAAAGAACATCAGTTGCTCTATCTATATTCCTATATTCCCTATTTATTTCTTTAATATTTTCTGGATTTGTTAAAGTTACTGTAATATATAATTTAGAATCTTTTAAGTTTTCTTCTTCGAAACATTTTGTTAATACTCTATTTATTACATCTTCATATTCTTTATTTTCTTCTATATCCTTATAGATTACTTCAAAAAACATTTTATGCTACTTCCCTTTTTTTGATTTTACTATAATTTCCTTCAGATTTATATGAATTTTTAAGTTCTTTCATTGCTCCATAATCTACCAATTTTCTTTTATAGTATATCAATATTTTACTATAATCTATTTTACTATCTTTAATCTTTTTGATATCATTTTTTATAAATAATATTTCCTTTTGTTTTACATATTCTATAAAGTCAGTCTCTTTTAATTTTGAAATTTCTTTATATTTATTCCAAAAAGCTTTATATTCTTCTCTTTGTTTTGGTGTTTCCCAATATACTTTTGTAGATAACAATTTAACATTGTAATCTTCTATTAAGTTTATTAACATACCATATACTTTTTCTCTCTTTGCTGCAATTTTTGTATCTTGTACCAATGTTCTTGCATCTTTTAATAATTTTTCATAACATTGTTCTGCAACAATTAGTGGTAAACTATGTGTAAATAATTTTCTACTTATTCCAAGTAAAATCATATTTTTCTCAATATTATCTTTAGTATCTAATTTTCCTATTGTATAAGATTCATATCTTTCATATTCGTTTGCTATATTTTTCAAATTTTCATCATAATTAGTATCTAATTTTAATGATAATATATTTTGTATATAGTCTTCTAATGTGTGGAATATTTTTGTATAAATCCATTCTTTTGTTGAGTCATATTTATTAGTAGTATCCGCAACTTTTATTGAATAATTTTTTAATATTGATTTATATAATGAATCCATCTTTGATATATAAAATTTATTATATTTTTCAATAACCTTTTGTTTCCCTGAGGCTTTTATTCCTTCGTAGTCTAATTCTAATAAATATTTTTGTTTTCTATATTTATACTCAATAAATTCATTTTCTTTTAAACTTGTAACTTCATAGTATCTCGCCATTGCATTTTTTTCAAACTCTGAAGCTGAACCATTTCTTACTTTCTTATAAATAGAATCCATAACATATTTATCAAGTGAATCCAAATAAGCTTCATAAGCTGAATCATATTTTTTCTCTAATTCATTATTTTCATAGTTATCATCTTGAATAAAATTTTCAAATGCTTTTATTAGACTATTCCTTTTTATGGAAATCAACATTCCATTAATTCCTATTTTTGTAGGTATTAATATTCTTGTTAATGTACTTGTTATTTTATTAAAAAAGTTTTTATCTGTTCCAACTATTCTAAGGCTTCTTTCTTCCATACTTTATCATCCCTTCAAAACACTATTTTTTCATTTGTACCTATGTTCTCTAACACTTCATATGTAACATATACTTCAACTCCATCAACTTGCTCATAGGTATTAATGTTTTTATTTACAATATTATCTTTATTTTCAATTTCCTTATCCAATTCCTCCTCTAACTCTTTAATCCCTATGTTTTTAGCTTCTTCTACAGTGTATGTTTTTTGTGCTTCTTTCTTTTCTTTATATGTAGTTTTTATTATCGAAATTGGTAAATAAAAGTCTGAAAATAATCTAATTTTGTTTTCTGTTTCTATTGTATCATAAATTTCAAATTTTGAATACTTTTTTGAAAAATTTATTTCAAAATTGCCAAATTTTATACCGTATTTATTTTCTTCATTTCCCGTATCCTGTGTCTCCGTAAAGGTATATGGAACTTTCTTACTTTTTGTATACCACACTTTTGCTTCTATCTCACCTTTAGCATGAACATATCTTATTCCTGTAAACTTTCCTTCCATCCATCCATTTATTAAAACATCTCCTTCTTTTATTGTATCTCCTACTTTCACATTTGCGGTTCCTTCTTGTGCACTTATTTTTGTTATAACACCCGATTTATTAGATACTATATTACAATATTCATCATCATCTATTATTTCAGGTTTTTCATCTGTTTTAACAACTCTTACAATTGCATTTGTTCCTTTTAACTCTATTCCCATCCATGCAACATCTTCTCTTTCCAATCTTATCTTATTAATAATTTCTTTTGTATTAATTTTAGATTTTAATATCCCTGTTTTTAATCCTGCACTTTCTAAATCTTCTCTTATATTTACTAATTCTTCATTATCTTCTACAGAAATATCCACATTCCATACAAAAACTGAGGATAATCCTATTAATATTACTACTAATAATAGCAATATTAAAAATATTTTTCTTTTTTTGTACCTATGTAACAAAAATGGTAGTCCCTTTTTATTTTTTATTTTTAATTTACTACCTGTTTTCTTAGCAATCTTACACACATCTTTAAATTCATTTATTCTTACGTTTAATAATAATGATATATTACTATTTCTTTTTAAATTCCATATTGTTATTTTTCTATTTTTACATATATTAATAAATCTTTCTATATAATAGCCTTCTACTGAAATTCGTAAAAATCCAAGTAGATAGCTAAATATTATTTTTATAAACATAAACTTTCTCCTAAACTCTAATCTATTGTTCTTTCAAATTCTATACTTTCTATTTTGCCTCTTACTTTTAAATCATCATTTGTCATATTTTCCAAATTTAAATTATATCCATTTATATTTATTATTCCTATATAAGTATTTATTCTAACAAAGAATTCTTCATATTCTAATATTCCTTTAAAATTTTCTATTATTAGCTCATCAAAACCTGTTACAACAACTTTAGGTTCATTTGAATAAACCTCTTTTGGAAATTCTAAAAATTTATCTACTCTACTATGTTGCTTTCTATTTTTCATATTAATCCCTCTACTTTTTAAATTCATCTAAAGATCTAAAAACATATCCCATATTTTTGGCTTCTTTTATAATACTATCTAAAATATTTGTGTTTGTTTTTGAGTTCCCATGAAGAAGTATTATCTCTCCATCATGGAAATTACTTATTATTTTTTCTTTTGCCTTTTCCTCGTTTGGTTGCTTACTTTCATTCCAATCCTCATACGCAAAAGACCACATAACTGTCTTATATCCTAGTGAATTAGTACATTTTATACTCTTTTCACTAAATTCACCTTTTGGAGGTCTTATATATTTCATTTCATATCCAAATTTTTCATATATAGCTGTATGCAAATCCATTACTTCTTTTTTTATTTCTTCTTCTGATAATTCTGGCATTGATTTATGGTTTACAGTATGATTACCTATAATATGTCCTTCATCTATCATCTGTTTTACTAAATCTTCTTGAGTATTCAAATAATGTGCTGTAATAAAAAAAGTAGCCTTTACATCATTTTCTTTTAATACTTCTAATATTTTTGGTGTAAATCCTGCTTCATATCCTTCGTCAAATGTTAAGTATAGTATCTTTTCTTCTTTATTTCCTAAACAAATACCATTGTTTTCTTCTAATATTTTTCTATTTTCACTTCCGACATCTGGCTGCTCATGATTATTATTTCTTTTTATTCCCCATTCTATTTTTTTAGTACTTACTATATCTGCACTTGTTTGTATTGTTTTATTCTTATTTAATAACTCCATACTCAATATAAGTATTAAAAATATTAAAATAATAATCATTATAGCTTTAATCTTTTTTCCCTTCATTTATCCCTCCTATAATCTAATTAATTTTATGAAGATTGGAAAAAATATAGAACAAACTATTTGACAAAAAACAAAACCCTATCTCTCAATTGAGAAATATGGTTAGTAGGTACATGAAGAACACTAGTGTTCTTCAGACTGTTGACAAACCCCAGAAATTTTTTCTGGGGTTTAAACAAATAAGTATTAAAAATGTGATATTTATTTTTAAAATATTATTTTTTACTATATTAGAAGAATCTGGTGGAGTATTTCCAGGACTTCTTCTATTTTTTGTTAGCTTAGTAACTATATTTTTCATATTTTGTGCAGCACAAATCAGCCACGTATAATTTTGATTTTTCTCTATCCCTTTATACATAGCATATCTATATCCATGATTTTGCTTACTATCTGCAAAGCTTCGTTCTATTTTTTCTTTCCTTAATTTGTATAGTTCTTTGCCTCGTTCAGATAATCTTCGCTCTCTTGCATTCTCATTTAATTCCTCTTTTATATGTCTTCTTATTATTCTATATCCTTGTGATTTACAACAACTATCTATTTCAGAACAACTTTTGCAGTTTTCTCTATCTGAATAATATTTGTATCCATTTCTATCAATTCTTCCAGTATATGGTAATATTATACCTGTTTTAGGACATATGTAACAGTCTTGTTCTCTATCATATTTGAATTTATATTTTCTTATTGTTGTATTCCCTTGCTGATAACTTCTATATGCAATTACTCCAAATATATTATTATCTTCAAAATATTTCTTTATATCCAATGTATCATAACCAGAATCTAGTGCCCATTCCTTTATATTAAAACCATATTTATTCTTTATATATTCTGCTCTATCTATGAATGGAACGGAATCATGTATATTACCTTTTGTTACATAACAATCTACAATGATATTTGCTTTTGAATCTACTGTTCTATGATCTAGATACATAAATCCTTTTTCTTTATTATCTCTATGATAGTATCCACTTTCTTTATCTGTATCACTTACTTTTATTCTTTTTTCTTCTTCTTTATCTTCATATTCAAATTCTTTCTTTCCTTGTTTTAGTCTTTCTTCGTTTATTTCTTCCTCTAACCATTTCCTTCTCTTTTTTACTTCTTTTACTATTTCTTCGTGATATTTATTTTTATTTGCATTAGCTTTCTTATGTGTTGAGTCAGTAAAAAATGTTTCTCCTTTTACCAGATTATATTTTATAGCTTGTTCTACTATCTTTACAAATATATTTTCAAATACTTTTGTTCCTTTAAATCTTCTTATGTAGTTTTGGCTAAACGTAGAATAATGAGGTGTTTTCTTTCCTAAAGGTATTCCTAAA
>CALXEW010000003.1 GCA_944387435.1 uncultured Clostridia bacterium
TTGGTACTTTTCGTACCGCTTAGGTTTTTCTCTAAAGGATTTTTGTTTATTTTTCAATGTACTTTTTATGTTCCCTTTCTGCTTGGAACGTTTTGCATTATACAATACCTTTTTCATTTTGTCAACACTTTTTCGACATTTTTTTAAAAAACTTTTTTACCTGATTTTTAGGCAAAATAAAAAACTAGTAATTGCTGTTTTTATTCTATTCTTTAAGTTAAATTTTATTACTAATTCTTACGTTTTTTTCTTCTTATTTTTTTGTCTGTTGCTAGGTACTTTTTTATAATAACACCTTTATCGGTAAAAGTCAATAGATTTTCAAAAATTTTTTAAGGATTTTTCTTTCTTTTTTTTAGGTGTTATTTAATGTATAATTATAATAACATTTTTAAGTTTTTATGTCAATATATTTTTGATATTTTTTTAATCTTTTTTATATCTCTACCAATATAATATCATCACCTATACATTTAACTTTTTGCCATGGTATTACTATATTATTATTTTGAGTAAAAAGATTAATTATTTTATTGCTACCAGGTACAATTATATGAGTTATTGTACCTGTTTCTAAATCAGCACATACATCTTGAACATAACCTAACCTTTTCCCATCTGTTATATTTATTACTTCTTTATGTTTAAAGTCTAATCCTTTATCCCCCATTTTCGCCCTCCTATTAAATCTTATTTCTACTATATTATATATATGAAGAAAAAAGTAAAATAGTCAAAGTTTTTTCTTTGACTATTTATAAAATCTTTTAATATGTTCAATTGCACTTTTTTCCAATCTAGACACTTGTGCTTGAGAAATACCTATTTCTTCTGCGACCTCCATTTGCGTTCTTCCATCAAAGAATCTTTTAGTTACTATAGTTTTTTCTTTTTCATTAAGTTTATTCAGTGCTCCTTCTATCGTCATCTTTTCTGTCCATAATTCATCTGTATTTTTATTATCTTTTATTTGGTCAATAATATATATATTTTCTGCGCCATCATTATATATTGGTTCTTGTAATGAAACTGGATCTTGAATAGCATCCATACAAAATCCTATTTCTTCTCTTTCTACTCCAAGTTCTTTTGCAATTTCCTCTACTTTTGGCTCTCTACCATGTTCCTTGGCGTACCTTTCTTTAAATTGAATAACCTTATACGCTAAATCTCTTACAGAACGACTAACTCTTATACTATTATTATCTCTTAAATACCTCTTAACTTCTCCTATAATCATTGGTACTGCATACGTGCTAAATTGTACATTTTGATTCAAATCAAAATTATCAATTGCTTTTATTAATCCGACACAACCTACTTGAAATAAATCATCTGCTGCTTCTCCTCTTCCACAAAATCTTTGTATAACACTTAATACTAATCTTAAATTTCCATTTATAAATTTTGCCCTTGCCTCTTCATCTCCTGCTTTTATTTTTACGAATAGTTCTTCTTTTTCTTCTTTACTAAGCAATGGTAACTTAGATGTATTTACACCGCATATTTCTACCTTGTTATTTAACAAAAGAAAAACCTCCTTTGAAATTACTTAATTTAAGTATTTCCAAATTGGGTTTTTTTATTCGATGTTTTTTGAGTCCGTCCTAAAAAACATCTATCCTATTTTACTTGAAATTTCTTTTTTCATTTTATTTATTATCTTTTTTTCTAATCTAGATATATAACTTTGTGAAATTCCGAAGTTCATCAGCCACTTCTTTTTGTGTTTTTTCCTCTCCTGTTTTAAATCCAAATCTCATTTCCATTATATCTTTTTCTCTATCTTTTAACTTAGAAATAGAGTTTCTAAGTAATGCTTTGTCTACTTCATCTTCCAAATTTCTTGAAGTTACATCTGGTTCAGTCCCTAATATGTCTGATAATAAAAGTTCATTACCATCTCGATCTTTATTTAGCGGCTCATCTATTGATACCTCTCCTTTTGTTCTATTATTTTTTCTTAAAAACATTAGTATTTCGTTCTCTATACACCTAGATGCATATGTTGCAAGCTTTATCTTCTTATCTGAATTAAAAGTATTTACTCCTTTCATTAGTCCTATCGTTCCTATTGATATTAAATCCTCTATGCCTATTCCCGTATTTTCAAACTTCTTGGCAATATAGACAACTAATCTTAAGTTTCTCTCTACCAAAACCTGTCTTGCTTCTAAATTATCTTCTTCAGATAACTTTTTTATATATTCTTCTTCTTCTTCGGGTGATAATGGTGGTGGAAGTGTTTGACTTCCTGCTATGTAAAATATCGGTAAATATTCTATTTCATTATCTTCATTTAAATATCTTGCACAAACTGTATTTATTTTATGTTTTAAAAACTCTAGTATTTTCATTTAATCAGCTCCTTTTGTCTTATGCTTCCTAAACCAATTCCATTCCTATTATTGCTCTATATTCTCCTTTTTTAGTAAGAGATTTATCATAAATTCCTAAAATCACATTTTCTTTAACCTCTACTACTTCTTCTTTTATTATTTTAAGATATTCTGGTTTTATCCCAATTAACATTCCATTTTGTTTTCCAAGTGATGAAAATGGAATTAACTTTAGTTTTGAAACATATTTCATTTTAATTTCTTCTGATATCTTTCCAAAATCACCTCCTATTATATCTTCTAAATGATTTAAAATTTCTTTAGGTATACATTCATAAAGAAGTGTATGTTCTATGACCACTACAGGTAGATTTGTAATTGGTTCTTTTAGCATATTTCCTGTATCTATTAGAGCCTCTGTTTTTATCATCTTATTATTTAGCTTTAATTCAATTTCACAAATCATATTCTTTTTTGTTAATTTGCTTTTTATAATAGTAAATGCTGTTATTATTATGACAAAAGCTACTATAGCTGCAAGTATTACCGTTTTTAACGGATATGTTCCTAAAAACAATCCATTTTTCATTAAAATATCTTGAGGTTTTACTATATAAATTAAAGCAAAAGCGGCTCCTCCAAAAACGAACGAAGTTAAATAAAAAAATAATAGTTCTTTACTTAATGTTTTGACTGATTGTGGATTATACGCGATATATACAATAATAATGGATAGTATTATTTTTAATATAAAGCTCGAATAGATTTCTAAGAATCCTGTATAAGCTACAATCGAATATATTGCTCCGATTAAACTTCCAATTATTAATCTTATATGTTTCAGCTTGAGTTTTAGAATTAATCCTGTAGCTAATAAAATTATGTAATTCATCATTAAATTTTCCATTAACACTACATCTACATAAATGGTCATCTCATCACCTGCAAATATTATTCTACTCTTATTTATTTAAAAAATCTGTCTTTTCTTATATGCGAAAAAAAGAAATAATCGAGTATTTTCGATTATTTCTTTCTTTAATCATTTTTATTATATTAAATTCTAATTTTTGTTTCTATTTTTTCTTAAAAAAGCTGGTATATCTAAATCATTTTGTGATGAACTTGTTTCAGAACTTGCTGGTATTGAGTTCATTTTTTTCTCCCATGTTTTAGATACAATATTGTCTACTCCAATACTTGAAATAGGTTCATTTTTTTCAAATCCTGTTGCAATTACTGTTATTTGAATATCATCTCCCATTGACTCATCTGTTACTGTTCCAAATATAATATTTGCTTCTGGGTCAACACTACGTTGAACAAGTTCTGCTGCTGTATTTACTTCATGTAGTCCTAAGTTGTCACCACCAGTAATGTTAATGATAACTCCTTTAGCTCCTTCTATTGAAGTTTCAAGTAATGGGCTTTGAATAGCTTCTTTTGCTGCATCTTCTGCTCTGTTTTCTCCTGATGCTCTACCAACCCCCATATGTGCCATACCTTGATTTAACATTATTGTTTTAACATCAGCAAAGTCTAAGTTTACTAAACCTGGAATAGCAATTAAGTCTGATATACCTTGTACACCTTGTCTTAAAACATCATCAGCCATTTTAAATGCTTCTATTATTGATGTTTTGCGATCTACTATTTGTAATAATTTATCATTTGGAATTACTACTAATGTATCTACTTTACCTTTTAAACTTTCAATTCCTCGTTCTGCTTGTGATAATCTTTTCTTTCCTTCAAATGTAAACGGTTTAGTTACAACACCTATTGTAAGTATTCCCATTTCTTTAGCTGCTTGTGCTACAACTGGAGCTGCTCCTGTTCCTGTTCCTCCACCCATTCCGGCTGTTACGAACACCATATCTGCTCCTCTTAACACTTCTGCAACTTCTGCTTTACTTTCTTCAGCTGCTTGAGCTCCAATATCTGGATTTGCTCCTGCACCTAAACCTCGTGTGATTTTTTCTCCTATTTGGATTTTCGTTTTAGCTTTAGAAATTTGTAAAGCTTGTCTATCTGTATTTACGGAAATAAAATCAACTCCTTTTATTTCTGCCTCTATCATTCTATTTACTGCATTATTTCCTGCTCCTCCTACTCCTATAACTTTAATAGTAGCAGTTCCATCCATCATTGTAATGTTATTGTTATCATCGTTATTGTATTCCATCATTTAGTTTTTCCTCCCTTTCTTATTTCAACTATACTTAAGTTATTCCCATTTTGCTAAATGAATTATATATTTTTAAAATTAATATCTAAAATTTATGAATAGAAAAATTCTTTTATTCTTTCTAATACATTTTTTATAAAACTTTCATTATTTTGAGTATCAATACTGCTTGATACAGTCTTTGCAAATGGTCTTGCTGCAATATAACGTACTAAAGCATAACTTGTTCTATATGCTGGTTTTACTGTACTTATTGCTCTTCCTGTTGATATTTTAACAGGTATATTCAAATTTATCTTTCCTGCTACATCGCTTTTATTAATATTCACTATACCTTGTCCTGTTAATATTACATTGTTTATTTTCTGTTTTAGCCCATGGTTTGTTATATCTTTATTTATAATTGAAAACATTTCTTCAATTCTTGCTTCTATAATCTCTATTAACTCTGAACTTTTTATTATCTTATTTTTAGAATTATCTTTACATGTATTTAAAATAATATCATTATCATTATCAATAAAAGATTTCAAAGCTAAACCATATTGTCTTTTTAGTTTATCAGCTTCTTCTTCAGAAATGTTAAGCACAAGTGCTATATCATTTGTGATGTTGTCTCCTCCTAACGGAATAGAATTGGTATATAAAAAGGTTGAACCTTCAAACACACCAATATCTGTATTTCCTGCTCCAATATCTAATAACATAATATTATCATGTAATTCATTTGTATCTAGAATTAAATTTCTTTCAGCTAATGTTATTGGAACAATTCCATCTATTTCAAGACCCGCTTTTTTAAATATAGTATGTAACTGTCTCACATAATCTTTCTCTGCAAGTATCACTTGTGCACTAATTGTAAAACTAGCACTTAAATTTCCTACAGGGTCAGTTACAACTGTACCATTTTCTAAAGTTATTTTATCTGGTACAACATCTATTAATGTTTTTCCATCTGGAATTTCTATATCTTTTACCTGCATTATAGCATTTTGAACATCCCTTACAGATATTCCTGCATATTTATCCTTAGCCTCTTTTGTAATACTATTTTGTACTATTGTTGTATACTTTCCTGGAATTGTCACATAGGCAGAATTTATTTTTAGGTTAGTCTCATCTTCAGCATCTTTAATAGTCTTTGCAAGGCTTAGAATTATTTCATCTTCATTTATTATTTTTCCCTTCTTTAGTCCATTACATTTATATGAGGTGTTGCATATAATTTCTATTTGGCCAAAGTTGTTTACTTCTCCTACAACGGTGCAAACCTTACTTGTCCCTATGTCAACGCCCACTATGATATCTCCTATTGCCAAGTTAATTCCTCCATTTTTAGTATAAATTTCTTAAGTGTATATATATTACATTTTTAAAAAAATGTCAATAGAATTTGTTATATTTTTGTAATATTTTTGTAACAAGTTTGTAATAATATTGTACACTAGTTTTCTTCAACTTTTGTTTCAATATTTTCCTCTTTTTTACCTTTTTTATTTTTTCTATCTTCAAATGCTTTTATCCATTTATCCACAAAATATCTTCTTATGATTGCTAAATTTATAAACATTCTTCCAACAAAAACCACAATTGCTGCTAAATAAATATCCACATTTAATCTTTGTCCTAATATTGTAAGCAAAATTGCTAGAACTGCATTTCCGAAAAAACCCGTAACAAATATTTTTAAATCAAAATTTTTATTTATAACGGAGTTAATTCCCCCAAAAACAGAGTCTAATGCTGCTACTACCGCTATTGCTAAATAACTTGAATATGTATAGGAAATCATTGGTACATTCATTCCAATTATAGCTCCTAATATACATCCGGATTAGTATTGCTATAAAAATCATCTTTTTTCCCTCCTAATTTTTATTCCATATATTTTGTTTCTATATCTCCATTATACTTGAAAATTGTCAAATTATTTTCATCTTGAATTACAACATCTTGTCCCTTTTTTTTCATCTCATCAACTGCTCCTCCATTTCCTATTAAAGAACTTTCTAAGTAAGATGAATCTCCTATTGCTTTTATATAATAAGGAGCAAGTATTCTTTCTCCATTAACTCTTATAATACTTGCAGCATCAATATATACTATATCACTCATATTAATTATCCTTTGATCGTTTATTGATATTGCTTCTGCTCCTGCAAGTTTTAAGGCATTTACAATTACTAATAAATCATCAGATGTTATTCTTTCAATCTCTTCATTATCTGTTTCGTTTATAGTAATAATAATTCCTTCTCCTTCAACATCGGTTTTTCCCAAAGCCATGTTAATTTGTTCAAGTTCTGTATCCATCAAATTATTTGTTTCTTCATTTGATTCTTTATTATTTTTATATTCTTCTATCATCGCGGTTGTTTCTTCATATTGTTTATTTACCTCATCATATCTTGTTTTCCAGTTTGCAAGCTCTGTACTTAATTCTGATTTTCTCATATTTTCGATTGAAGTAATATCTGCTTCATTTACGATTTTGAACTGCATTGTCATGACTAACACTAAGGCAAAGCATGTGATTCCTGCTGTGATTATCATAGTTATTTTGCCTTTTTTCATACCTTTTTTCATTTAACTCCTCCTTCTAATCATTTACCGGTTTTGCATATTTATAAGTAATTGTCCCTGTATATTTTGGTATAGTAATATTATTTGATTTTTCTAGCTTAACTTCAATACTATACTCTTTTAATAAAGCTAAATATCCCCCTGGCCTATCTAATGCAGCTAATTGTTCTGGAAGACCTATTGCTTTTATTTCAAAAGGTGCTCCAACTTTCTCTCCATTTATATCTATTATATTTCCACCGCAAATAATCCCAGTCGTAGGTATTATTCTTTGATCATTTATTGATATTGCTTCTGCACCTGCATTTTTCAATTCATTTATTACACTTAAAACATCCGTATCATGAACAAGTAATGAACTTGGATCCAAGCTACTGCTTGCATCTTTTTTGCTGTCTCCCAATGTCACAATTACACCTGGACCTGTTACTTCTGTTAATCCTATTATTTTATTTCCTTCTGTAATTTCTTCTTCTTTTTGTTTTAAATCTGTATCATTTTTTGTTGCATTTTCTCTTTCTTTTTCTAGGTTTGCTTCTGCATTTGCTAAATCTTCTACTTTATTATCATATCTTTCTTTATATCTTAATACTTCTGCTCTCAAATTATTTTCTTCATAGTTATTACTAACTGCTGAGTTAGTTCCTTCTACAGTTCTCATCTGTATACATATTCCTGCTGTTAATGCAAAGCACATAACACCCAATACAACAGCAACCACTCTTTTATTTTGCATAACCTCACCTCTTAAACCTTTTCTCTAAAATATGGATTAAATCCACTGTTTAAATCTCCGTTTAAAAATATCTCTCCTTCTTTTCCTTTTTCTTGTTCAATTATAGCTTGTACATATAACATTTTATTGCTTAAATTGTTTCCATCTCCTAAATATACTCTTTTTTTCTCTTCATTTAAATATATACTATAATTGTTTTCATCACTAATGTCAATACTTGTGACTTGTCCGTCTAAACCACTATCCTTTGTAGCATTCATTATCCTTATTACTTGTTCTAACTTACTTAAGTCTTCATTATTTAATCTATTTCCTGGTGTTATTTCTTCTTCATTTGTCGTAGCTCCTTGTATTACTGGCATTCCTTTACTATCTTCTGAAATTTCTAAAATATAACCTTGTGTGTTTATATAAGCATATTTTCCCATATAATCTATATTATATGTCGCAACTCTTTCTGTTACATCTATTTCTATCGTATTTGGTAATTTTCTATGTATTTCCACACTTTCGATATATGGATTTTCTTTTATTTTCTCATAAATATTTCCTTTATAAAATTTAAATATATTTTCACCTGTTTTTAAACAAGATAAACTAATAATTGTATCACTAGGTATCACATTATTATTTATAACTTTTATGTCCATTATGTTAAAAATTGGTGAAGTTAAAGCAAAAGTAATTCCTCCAGCTATTATTCCTACTAATAAAAACAATTTTACAAAAAATTTTATTCTTTTAATTCTCTTTTTTCTTTTCTTTTCTTCTCGCGTTATCCTTTTCCTTTTTTCCTCGTCTTTTTTTAACTTGTTTTTATTAGTCATATTGATTACAGCTTCAGTATCTAAATCAAATTTTTCTTCTTTTTGCTCTATTTTCTTTTTTTGACTTATTCTTTTTTCTCTTTCTTTTTGCTTTTTCCTTTTCATCATATCTTCAATTGTTTCTTTATTTTCTTCTTGTTCCATATAATATGGATTTATATCTTTGGTCTTTTTTGGCAATTTTAGCCCTCCTTTTTGGACAAGTAGTTATTTATTTAAGGGCATTTAGCCCTTAATCATTTCTATGTCTAGTCCTAACTTTTGAAGTTTCGTTATGAAGTTTTCATATCCTCTTAATATATATTCTATATTATCTATTTTAGTTATTCCTTTTGCTATACTTCCTGCTATAACTAAGGCCGCTCCTCCCCTTAAATCCGTTGCATTTACTTTTGCCCCATAAAGTCTTTTTACTCCTTTTATCACCGCTGTTTTACCTTCTATTGTTATCTTTGCTCCCATTCTTACTAACTCTTGTGCAAATCTATAACGATTTTCAAATATATTTTCTACTACTACAGATGTCCCTTTAACTGTTGTAAGCAAACTCACAAATATTGATTGCATATCTGTTGGGAAACCCGGATATGGCATTGTCTTTATATCCACTGCTTTTAATTTTTTAGGTGCATTTATCTCTATTTCATTTTTTTCTATGTTCAATTTGCATCCCATTTCTTCTAATTTGTCTATTACAGGTGTTATATGATTTGCATCTGCATTTTCTATTAGCATATTTGAACGATTAATTGCTGCTAAACATAAAAAAGTTCCTGTTTCTATTCTATCTGGCATGATATTATAATTCACATCTTTTAATTGTTTTACGCCTTCTATTTCTATATGACTAGAACCAGCTCCTTTTACTTTTGCTCCCATTTTATTTAAAAAATTTTGTAAATCTATTATTTCTGGCTCTCTTGCTGCATTATTAATAAATGTTGTTCCTTCTGCCAAGCAACTTGCAAGTATAGCATTTTCAGTAGCTCCGAACACTTGGAAAATCCAAGTCGATTTTTTCCCCTATTATTTTATCACAAAAGCACTCTATATTTCCATAGTTTTTACTAATATTTATTCCTAATTTTTCAAATGCTTTTAAATGTAACTCGATTGGCCTTGTTCCTATGTCACATCCCCCTGGGTATGAAAACGTTGCTTTTCTATGCTTTCCAAGTAATCCACCAACCAAAATAACAGATGAGCGCATTTGTCTCATTAATTCCTCTGGGATTTCGAATCGTTCTATTTTACTTGTATCTATTATAACTTTATTTTTCTTTTTTTCTACTGTTCCGCCTAATTGTTTCAAAATTTCGAACATCATCTCTGTATCGTGAATTTTAGGCACATTATATAATGTGCTCTTCCCTCCATTTAATATTGTTGCTGCTATTATTGGTAGTGATGCGTTTTTAGAACCTGATATACCAACAATTCCTTCTAACTTCTTTCCTCCTTTTATTATGTATTCTGACATTTTTCTACCACCTTTCACTTTATTCTGTTATATATTATGTTTTATTTACGTAAAAAGTGAATTGGTAAATTATTTAGAAAAATAAGTATAATAAAAAGCTCTAAAAATTCAAAATTTTAGAACTTTAAAAAATATGCTTTACGTTCTCTCTTGGTAAAATATTTATTGTTTGTTATTGTCTTTTAACATTTTAACCATTTTATCAAAGTCACTTTCTAATTGTTTCATTTCTCTATCTCTATATATTTCAAATTCCTTTTCTGCCTTTTCCATTGCCTCTTGATGAGATATTTTTCCTTTACCTTCAAGTAGCTTTCTTTTGTTTTGTATTATTTGGTTATCTAATTCTTTTATCCAGTCTTCCATTGTCATTGCTCTTTGTTCTAAAGCCTGAAATTCTGCATAATCCAAAAATTGAGAAACTAATAAATTTAACCTTTGTAATTCAATTTCAGAAAGATAGTTCTTAGCAATTTTTACATCATCAACAGTTACATAATCACCTTTAAAATTAGTCATACCAACAAATGGCTTTTCATTATCAACTCTTTCATATATGAGTTCTGCCGCTGTATGTTCGTGAACTGCAAAATGTAATTTGTTTTGCACTGTCGCAAAAAATTTCTTTGTTAAATCAGAACGAGGATCATAATCTATTGATGTTGCATATATATCTGTAACTTGTTGATAGAAATTTCTTTCAGATGAACGGATATCTCTAATTCTTTGTAATAGTTCTCTAAAATACCTTGATCCACCTTGTTTTAATCTCTCATCATCCATTGCAAATCCTTTTTGTATATATTCGTGAAGTCTTTGAGTAGCCCATATTCTAAATCTTGTTGCAACTTGTGACTGTACTCTATATCCCAATGCTATTATCATATCCAAATTATAGTGGTCAATATTTCTTTTAACTTTCCTATTTCCTTCATTTTGAACTAATAAGAATTTCTTATTAGTTGAATCATTTTCTAATTCTCCATCTTTATAAATATTTTTTATGTGCATTGAAATATTTTCTTGTGTTGTTTTATAAATTTCAGCAATTTGATTTTGTGTAAGCCATATATCTTCATCACTAAATTTTACTAAAACTTTTGTAACACCATCTTCGTCTTGATAAATTAATATATTATTTTCATTTTTTTGCATTTTCATTCTCCATTCTTTACTGATTTGTTATTGTTTTTTATATCATATATTTTAAAATGTTTCAATATCTTTACGAAAATTTGTTTTGGTTCTTGCTTAGATTTTTTTATATTCCTATTATTAGATATAAATACAGATATCTTTATTTTTTTACTTTTCAATAAATATCACTCTCACTTTTTTTAATTTCTGTGAATATAAAAATAGAAGGTACAAATTTAGCTTGTAACCTTCGTCATAATTATTTTTTATCATTTAGTTAAACCTAATATAATTCGTAATAAAAAAGTATTTTATTTCATACCAATATATTTTTATTTTTTTATTTCTATCTAAATCATTAATTTTTATCTTCAATAGATCCATAGCGGATGTTCTTTCTCCAGTAAAATCATACTTCATATTTGCTATAATTTTACTTACTAAAAACATTTGCTTCATTAATGATTGCTTTTCTCGCTCTTTAAATATTTCTTGCATATAATTTCCTATATATTTTATTGTTGATTTTGAAGAATACATATAACTATCCTTTTGTACTACTATAATTGCCATTGTTTCCGTAATTTCATTTGGCTCATTTATATTGTTTTCTTTCATTATTCTTTCAGTATTATCATTTATATACTTGTTGATAGACGTTTGATAATCATTAAACAATATTGAACACCAAAAGTTTAAAATTTCTTGCTGTACTTTAATTCCTTCTTGTTTAAAAAATACTGTTGTCTGTTTTTTTCTTTCATTGGAATTCGTTAAAAATGCTGTAATAAATGCAACTATAATTGTAACTAAAATTTGAATAATTGTTATTATATTTGTTTCCATATATTTTTCCTCATTTCACATTCTTTATTATTTTATCAAAAATTTTACAATTAAGCAAACGACATTTATATAGTCTTATTTCTTTTTCCGTTTATATTTAGAAATTATTTGCATATGTTTCTCAAAATAGATAATTAATTTATCGTCTTCATGATATCATGGCTTAATAAAAAAATAAAGACATCATTTATTATTTCAGAGTAAAAAGTGGGGTCACCTATGTAGGTAACCCCTTAACGTGCAGTTAGTTCTTTGCAAGAAGCTTTCTGGCTCTGCATTCACTTACCGGCCTATCAAGTACGTCTTCGATTGACCAGCATCTTCTCGCTACACCTAAGGCAAAAAAGCCTATAAGCTCTTGGAAAGATGCCACACGCCATTGTGGGGAGATTCCTTCGCAACTCACAAGGTAGCTTGCCGGAGATGGATTTATAATCCAGTAGTCCTCAAGTTCTCCTGTGAAGTCCGACATTCTAGACTGCAATTTGTACATGTAATTATGTACATTTCTTACCGCTTCAAAGAACATCCTTTGTCTATCGAGCTTTTCTCGATACTCCTCTGGAATATTCCTATTTTTGTCCGAATAATAAGTACTCATTCTACTTACTTCAGCAGACCAGTAAAAATAGTAGTCCTGAATCTCGTTCCACTCAGTACGGCCAATCTTGACTCCGAACCTCTCAATCAGAGCCTGTTCCCTTTGCTTCTTGATATCTGCACTTGTCTGCACACTCATTGTGTTTCTCCTTTCAGTTGTCGGCAGACTCTGCATGGCCTTATTGCCATATACTATATTATACCATATTTCTTCTATCTTTTCAAACTTTAAACACTTCAAAATGTTGAAATATTTTATTCTTAGTTATTTTCATTTTTAAAAAAGGGTCTAGAATCCTAGGCCCCATTTACAGTCACTGGTCTAAATTTTGAAACATCCTAGTATAATATATAAAAGTTATCAAAGCCACACTTGCAAAAATCACATATAATATAAACCCTATGATAACTATTGGCTTGTTTCTTGGCTTTTCTTCATCTTCTATATCTTCTACTAGATTTATTCTTGATTTATCTCCAGCAAACTGTTTCTTTTGCTTACTCATAGACTGCTCCTTTGCTTCATCTATATTTCGGCTTCTACCTGACCCGTTTTTAGTCAAGCATTGTATATTTTAGCACTACTATTATTTTATTTCAATAGTTTTATTTATTATAAAAGGAGCTCCATAAAGAGCTCCCTTTTCAGTTTTTTCACTCATCACCACCAAAAAGCTCGGTGAGAACTTCTTTCAGAGAAACTTCTCCAGAAAGAAGCTTCGCACAAAGATATCCAACGACTTCTGGTCTATCAGATTCTCTTTCTATACCTTCTCCATCTTTAACAAAGAAGGTATGATACATTCCCTCATCATCACGGTAAACAAAAACCTCCAAGCAGTCTGAGTTCCATCTGCTATGATGTCCAAGCGCAACTACTGCTCCATTCTTATTCTGCTTTCTCAGCGGCTCCATGCTCCTAAAAGTAAGCTTGTTTCTTGACAGATAAATTTCCGTCAGGAAATCAAATTCCGCATAGTAGAGTTTATCATCAATAGCCTTAGGATGTTCATGCCAGTGCTTTTTGACAATCCTGTCTACGCCCTCGAAGATTTCGTCCCATTCTTTGCCACTAAGACGTACACATCCCTTTTCGATGAAGTCTTCCTGCATCTGCTCAACTGAATTTTTCCGTTCTTCCATCTTCTCCTCCTTAGAACTAGAAAACGGATTACTACCGCCAACCTTAAATAAGGTCATGTTGAAATTATAGCATTATAAAATTATGATTTCAAGACATTTTTCGACATATTTTCCAAAAGACTTTTATAAAATATTGAAATTTTGTCAATAATATCATATAATATGTAAAGTTTTGAAACTATGGAGGGAGATTATGAAAGATATTACAGTAAGAATTTTATATAAAGAAACAGAAAAATTTAAAGATAAAAACATAATAATAGAAGGTTGGGTTAAAACATTAAGAGATTCTAAAACATTTGGTTTTATTGAGTTAAATGATGGTACATTTTTCAAAAACGTTCAAGTTGTTTTTAATGATTCTCTATCTAATTTTGAAGAAATAAGAAAATTAACACTTAGTTCTTCAATAAAAGTATCTGGTAAATTTGTCTTAACACCAGAATCTAAACAACCTTTTGAAATTCAAGCAACTGAAATAGAAATAGAAAGCTTAGCTGATAATACTTACCCATTACAAAAAAAGAGACATTCCTTTGAATATTTAAGAACAATTGCACACCTTCGTCCAAGAACAAATACTTTCAATGCCGTATTTAGAGTAAGAAGTGTTTTAGCTTATGCTATACACAAATTCTTCCAAGAGCAAGATTTCGTATATGTTCACACACCTATTTTAACAGGTAGTGATGCAGAAGGTGCAGGAGAAATGTTTAATGTTAATTCATTTGACTTAAATAATGTTCCTAAAACAGAAGATGGAAAGGTTGATTTTTCAAAAGACTTTTTTGGAAGACATGCTCACTTAACTGTTAGTGGTCAATTGAATGGTGAAACATTTGCAGAAAGTTTTTGTAATATATATACATTTGGTCCTACATTTAGAGCTGAAAATTCTAACACTGTAAAACATGCTGCTGAATTCTGGATGATAGAACCTGAAATATGTTTTGCTGACCTTGAAGATGATATGGATTTAGCCGAAGATATGATTAAATATACTTTTAAATATGTTTTAGATAACTGCCCTGAAGAAATGGAATTTTTTAATGACTTTATAGACAAAGGCCTTTTAGATAGATTGAATCATGTAATTAATTCTGACTTTGCAAGAGTAAGTTATACAGATGCTGTTAAAGAGCTAGAAAAACACAATGATGAATTTGAATATAAAGTTTCTTGGGGAGTTGATTTACAAACAGAACATGAAAGATATTTATGTGAAAAAATTTATAAAAAACCTGTATTTGTAAAAGACTATCCAAAAGATATAAAAGCCTTTTATATGAAGCAAAATCCTGATGGAAAAACTGTTGCAGCAGCTGACCTTTTAGTTCCAGGTATCGGTGAAATTATAGGAGGTAGTCAAAGAGAAGAAAATTATGATAAATTACTAACAAGAATGAAAGAATTAGATATGCCAATCGAAAACTATGATTGGTATTTAGACCTAAGAAAATATGGAAGTTGTGTACATTCTGGATTTGGTCTAGGTTTTGAAAGAGCAATCATGTATTTAACCGGAATGCAAAACATTCGTGATGTTATTCCATTTCCTAGAACACCTAAAAATTGTGACTTTTAATAAGTTACAATTTTTTATATTAAAAGTTCATACCATTATATTCAATTATTTTATGAAGAAAAAAGAATTAGAAAACAATACTAACTAAAAAATGAATTTTTTTCGTATAAGGTATTTACAAATAATATATTATGTGTTATTATTGGGTGTGTGTGATAGGCTATTTTTGTCGTAAAGTGTAATACCTTTTACAGCAAAAGCTTTTCATGAAAACTCATTCTTTTGTTTAAAGGTAGAGATTTAAATCTCTACCTTTTATTTTTATTTACTCATATTCTTTTCCATAATAGCTATCCAATAAAATTTGTTTTAATTCTGATACTAAAGGCACTCTTGGATTTGCAGTAGTACATTGGTCTTCAAAAGCTCTGTCAGCAAGCATATCCACCTTTGATAAGAATTCTTGTTCTTCTATTCCTGCTTCTTTAAAAGATTTTGGAATATTCATATGTTCATTTAATTCTTTTATTTTCTCAATTAAACTATTAATTCCTTCTTCTTTTGTATCTGCCTTTAATCCAACTTTCTTTGCTAATTCATAATATTTTTCATCTGCTATAAAATATTCATACTTAGGGAATGATACAAACTTTGTTGGCTTACTACTATTATATCTAATTACATATGGTAAAAGTATAGCATTTATTCTACCATGTGCCATATGAAATTCTGCACCTAATTTATGCGCCAAAGAGTGATTTATTCCTAAGAAAGCATTTGTAAATGCCATACCTGCAATAGTACTTGCATTATGCATTTTTTCTCTTGCCTCTTTATCATCTCCATTATCATATGCTTTTTCTAGATACTTAAGTACTAATTCCGTCGCTTTTTCAGATAAACCATCTGTATAATCTGATGCCATATTAGATACATACGCTTCTATGCTATGAGTTAGAACATCCATTCCTGTATCTGCTGTAACAGTTTTAGGAAGACTCATTACTAAATCTGGATCTACTATTGCAACATCTGGAGTTAATTCATAATCTGCAAGAGGATATTTCTTATTTAGTTTTTTATCTGTTATAACAGCAAATGATGTAACTTCAGAGCCTGTTCCTGATGTTGTAGGTATTGCTACCATTTTACATTTTGTTCCTAGTTTAGGAAATTTATAAGTACGTTTCCTAATATCCATAAACTTTAATTTTAAACCTTCTGGGTCTGCATCTGGATGTTCATAAAATAACCACATGCCTTTTGCTGCATCTATCGGGCTTCCTCCACCTAAAGCTATAATTACATCAGGTTTAAAACGTTCCATCGATTCTACACCTTTTTTTATAGTATCAAAAGATGGGTCTGATTCTACATCTGAAAATATTTCTGAATGCACGTAATGTTCTCTTTTTCTTAAGTGATAAAGTATTCTATCTACATATCCTAATTTTACCATTGATTCATCTGTTACGACAAAAGCTCTTTCTATATCAGGCATTTTCTCTAAATATCCTATAGAACCTGCTTCAAAGTATATTTTTTCAGGTATTTTAAACCATTGCATATTAACCCTCCTCTTACTTGTTCTTTTTATATTAATAAGATTTACTGAAGAAACATTTGCAGTTGTCGAATTTCCACCAAATGAGCCACATCCTAAGGTTAATGATGGCATATTTGTGTTATAAATATCTCCAATCGCTCCATGTGTTGAAGGTGAATTTACAATGATTCTACCAGCTTTCATTGTCTTAGAAAATTTAAGTATTGTTTCTTTATTTTCTGAATGTATAACTGCTGAATGCCCAAGTCCTCCAAATTCTAATAATTTTTCAGATTTTTCTATTCCTTCTTCTTCATTATCTACAATATAATAAGTAAGCACTGGGCTTAATTTTTCTTTTGAAAATGGATATTCTATTCCTATTCCTTCTTCATATACTACTAATACTTTTGTATCTTCCGGAACTTCGAAACCTGCATCTTTTGCTATTTTATATGGTGA
This sequence comes from uncultured Clostridia bacterium, assembly GCA_944387435.1. Lineage (GTDB taxonomy): Bacteria > Bacillota > Clostridia > TANB77 > CAG-508 > CAG-269. The sequence goes on from CALXEW010000003.1 coordinate 17,416, forward strand.
TTGTCCAGGTATATGAGATTTTAATTTGTATCCTATATCATCTCTATATTCAAACATACTTTCTTGTAGTTTTTGTTTCTCCTCTGGACTTGCAAAATAGCATCCTGCTTTTCTCATTAATTCTTCAAATTCTTTATAAATATCTTTATCAACTAAAACAGCTTGCTCTGATGCACATATCATTCCATTATCAAATGCTTTTGACATTACTAAATCATTTACTGATGTTGGAAGTTTTGCTGTTTTATCAATATAACAAGGAACATTTCCAGGTCCTACCCCTAATGCTGGCTTTCCACAAGAATAAGCTGATTTTACCATTCCAGTCCCACCTGTTGCTAAGATCAAATTAACATCAGGATGATTCATAAGTGTTCTAGTAGCCAATATACTTGGTTCTTCAATCCATAAAATACAATCTTCTGGTGCTCCTGCCTTCACAGCTGCATCTCTTAAAATTTCTGCCGCACGCGAGCTACATTTTTGAGCTGATGGATGAAATCCAAATATAATTACATTTCTAGTCTTAGCAGAAATTATTGATTTGAACATTGTTGTAGAAGTTGGATTTGTTACTGGTGTTACACCTGCTATTATTCCAACAGGTTCTGCAATTTCAACATATCCCTCTTCTTCATTTTTACTAATTACTCCAACTGTTTTTTCATATTTGATACTGTGATATACATATTCTGTTGCAAACATGTTCTTTGTAATTTTGTCTTCATAAATTCCTCTTCCAGTTTCTTCTACCGCCATTTTTGCAAGTTCCATATGGTGTTCTAATCCTGCCATCGACATTGCTTTCGTAATGTTGTCTACTGTTTCTTGGTCAAGTTTTAAATACTCTTCTGATGCTTTCTTAGCTCTTTTTACTAAATTATCAATCATCTCTTTTACCTTAGTTTCTTCTTGCACCTCAGACATAATTATCCTCCTTTTTCTTTTGCTTATTTTAACCAATTTTATCCTTATAATACTTTTTCTTAAAATCTTCTATATATATAATTCTATAGATAGAAGATTAATTCCTTCTAAAATTCTTTTTAATTATATCATTAAAATAGAAAAAATACATCATAAAATTAATTTTTTATTTAAAAATCTGAAGATTTTTATCCTAATAATTGATTAAATAATTTCGTTTTGGTATAAATATTAATATATGGATATTTAGGAGAATCCTATGGAAGAAAAATATAAATTACAAGAATTACAAACAAATGATATTTTTACAAACAAAACATTAAAAAGAACATTATTCATTATTTGGTTAATTGGTGTAATTATTATATCAATACTAAATATAACCGAACTTTTCCTTTGGTTCATATTTGCATTTGCATATAGCTGTATTTTTGGAATACTTGCATTAACTATTTACTTGTTTCCTAAGAACAATACAGAATACAAACAATTAAAAGATATTGGAAAAAAAGAACAAGCATATATTGTAGATACAGGATTTAGTCGTCATGGTAATGCAAGAGGAATAATTTTTAAGCGAAGTGGCGTTTCTATTTTTGACTATGGTAAATTAATTAAAAGTGGTGACTTTTCTAAAACAGATAGCATGGGTGGCGATAGATACACTTACAAACTGTTTTATATTACTATCTTATATAATGGAAGTCTTAAAAACATATATAAATTTGATGGAAATAGCATTTCATATAAGATATTACAAGTATTATTAGAAACTTATCCAACAAAAAAAGTAGAAAAAATTCCTATAGATGTCTATTGTTATAAAAATAAAATATATGCAGATTTCGAAAGTATAGATTTAACCAAAGTAGAAAGTTTTGAAGAAGCCAGAAAAATTGTTGAAAATACATGATTAAAACCACCGATGTCGGTGGTTTTATATATATTATTTATATAGATATAATTGTGGGTTTACATGTTCCCCATTTATTCTAATTTCAAAATGTAAATGCGGTCCTGTCGAATTCCCTGTAGACCCAACTGCTGCAATTACATCTCCTGCTTTTACTTGTTCTCCTACTTTAACATACATTTTACTTGTATGTGCATACCAAGTTTCAACACCGTTTCCATGGTCTACCTTTACTAAGTTACCATATGAACCATTATATTTAGCAAATGTAACTGTTCCATCTGATACTACTTTTATAGGTGTTCCTTTAGTCGCTGCAATATCTAAACCGGTATGTCTTGAACTTCTTATACTACTACTTACACCATATCTAGAAGTAATTCTTCCTGTAATTGGCGCTGTTGCTAACTTTATTCCGTTAATATCAGGCATTGCATCTATTCTTTCTTGTTCTTCTTGTTTTTCTATTACTTCTGTTACTTTTGTCTGAATTTCAGCTTTTGCAACTTCTACATCTTGTGTATTTACTTCTTCTTCATTTTGCGTATATTTTTCTAAAATCGTTAAATCTAAATCATTTTCATTATTTTCTTCTTTAATATGATTTACTATTTCCTCAGCATCTTCAATAGTATTTACTTTTTCTAATTCTTCATCATTAAGCGCTATTTCATAATATTTATAAGTAACAACTAAATTTTCTTCTAATTTGCTCGCCACTTCATCTTCATTTATCTCTAAATTCCTATCTACAAATTTTAACTCATATTCAGGAGACTCTTTTAAGTCTACTGTGTCCACATTTTCTTGTTCTTCTACATTTTGTTTAAAAGATTCTTCAAATGCTTCTTTATTTTGTACATATCCTATTTCTTCTCCTGATATATTTACTTTATAGATTGGTTTGTATTTTATTAATATAATCGCGATAATAAAACCAAATCCTATAACAGCTATGTTAAAATACTTAAAAATTTCTTTTGTATAGTATTTTAATTTTTTATTTATAATATATCTTCACGCTCCTTTTTATTGCAAGTTTTTTTACGCGACCATTTTCTATTATACTATATATTCTTGCCAAAATCAAATTATGTATACATTTTTAATCGTAATTTGTCAATTTTAGTAAAACTCTTTACTTTATTTTTCTTGTTTTTATATCTTTTTCTTTAACATCCTCCATTTTTCTCCATTTTTCTCGCTTTTTCTTGTTGTTGAATTTCAAAAATAGTAAAAAATAATTCTTTATTCTTTTATATTTAAATATTCAATCAAATTACTTCCTTCTTATTATGCATATATGTTTTTATTAAATACCATTTAACATTACATAGAATTAATATGTGCTAAAGTTTTATCAACTTTACTTATATGTTCTATTTAGATTTTTTAGTTACTGTAAATTTAAACCATAAAATGCTATTATATGCCTATAAGAAAAATAGGAGTGTGATAAAAATGGCTTTAGATTACAACGTAATTGGACAAAGAATAAAACAAGCAAGATTAGCAAAAAATTTAACTCAAGAAGATTTAGCTGAACAAATTGATATTTCTGTTGCTTTCTTAAGTAGAGTAGAAAGAGGAAATTCTCACATCAACTTAAAGAGATTAAATCAATTATGTCGTCTATTAGATGTTTCAGAAGGATATATTTTAAATGGTGCTTCTAGTAATTCTGAAAATTATTTAACAAAAGAGTTTTCAGAATTATTAAAAAGTTGTTCACCAGAGACACAAAGACTTATATATAATGTAGCAAAAGTAATTGCTGAAGATGATCCACATGAACCATTATAAAATAAAATATAAAACTAACCAAAAAACCAATATTAGAAATATTGGTTTTTTGTTGTTTTTGCAACAGTTTTATTTTTAAATAAACTATATATTATTTGCATAAATATATTAAAAACAATTGCTTATATTTTTCTAATATGGTATTATAATATATGGCAAATTGTTTATACTAATAGAATAATATAAGAAATTTAAAGGAGGTAAAAAATGGATTTTGAACAATGGAAAAATTTTAAAAAAGGTGATTGGCAATCAGAAATAAATGTTAGAGATTTTATACAACATAATTACACACCTTATGAGGGAGATGACAATTTTTTAGCTGGTCCAACTGAAAAAACTAAAAAGCTTTGGGATGAAGTTTTAGACCTTTACAAAAAAGAACATGATGCAAAAGGTGGAGTATTAGATATAGATACAAAAACAATATCTACAATAACTGCTCATGATGCAGGTTATATTGATAAAGATTTAGAAGATATAGTAGGACTTCAAACTGATGCCCCTTTAAAAAGAGCTATCATGCCATTTGGTGGTATAAGAATAGTTGAAAAGGCTTGCGCTGCTTATGATAGAAAAGTAGATGATGAAGTAGAAAACATATTCCATAAATATAGAAAAACTCATAATGATGGAGTATTTAGCGTATATACACCAGATATCAGGCTAGCTAGAAGTTCACACTTAATTACAGGTCTTCCTGATGGATATGGACGTGGAAGAATAATTGGAGATTACAGAAGGGTTGCTCTATATGGAGTAGATGTTCTAATTACTGAAAAGCAATCTGAATTAGATGTTTTAAATACAGATGAATTAACTGAAGAAGTTATAAGATCAAGAGAAGAAATTAGTGAACAAATCAATGCATTAAATGAATTAAAAGAAATGGCTGCAAAATATGGATTTGATATTTCAAAACCAGCTTCAAATGCTAGAGAAGCAGTTCAATGGTTATATTTCGGATATTTAGGAGCTATAAAATCACAAGATGGTGCTGCAATGAGCTTAGGTAGAACTTCTACATTCTTAGATATTTATTTTGAAAGAGACTTACAAAATGGTACTTTAACAGAAGAAGAAGCTCAAGAAATCATGGACCACTTTGTTATGAAATTAAGATTAGTTCGTTTCTTAAGAACACCTGAATATAATGAATTATTCAGCGGAGACCCTGTATGGGTAACAGAAAGTATTGGTGGTATGGGAATAGATGGTAGAACTTTAGTTACTAAAAACTCTTTCAGATTACTTCATACTCTTCAAAACTTAGGACCTGCGCCAGAACCAAACATGACAGTTCTATGGTCTACAAGATTACCTGAAGGATTTAAGAGATTTACAACTAACTTATCTATCAAAACATCATCTATCCAATATGAAAATGACGATTTAATGAGAATTACTTTAGGTGATGATTATGGTATTGCATGTTGTGTATCTCCAATGAAAATAGGTAAACAAATGCAATTTTTCGGTGCAAGAGCTAACCTTGCTAAAACTCTACTTTATGCAATTAATGGTGGTAGAGACGAAGTTTCAGGAAAACAAGTTACGCCTAAATATGCACCAATTACTTCTGAATACTTAGACTATGATGAAGTTATGGAAAAATTTAATCAAATGATGGATTATGTAGCAAAAATCTATATAAAAGCTTTAAATGCTATTCATTATATGCATGATAAATATTGCTATGAAGCTATCGAGATGGCATTACATGATAGAGAAATTATTCGTACAATGGCTTGTGGTATTGCAGGACTTTCAGTTGTAGCAGACTCATTATCAGCTATAAAGTATGCTAAAGTAAAAGTTATTCGTGATGAAACAGGACTTGCTGTTGATTACAAAGTTGAAGGAGATTTTCCTAAATTCGGAAATGATGATGACAGAGTTGACAAAATAGCCGTTGATATTACTAAAAACTTTATGAATAAATTAAGAAAACATCAAACTTATAGACATTCAAAACATACATTATCTATTTTAACAATTACTTCAAATGTAGTATATGGAAAAGCTACAGGAAATACTCCTGATGGAAGAAGAGCTGGAGAACCATTCGGACCTGGAGCTAACCCACTACATGGAAGAGATACAAATGGAGCATTAGCAGTTATGAACTCTATTGCAAAACTTCCATTTGATAGTGCAGAAGATGGTATTTCATACACATTCTCAATTACACCTGGAACATTAGGTAAAACAGACAATGAAAAAATAGATAACTTAGTTAATATGCTTGATGGTTACTTTACACAAACAGGTCATCATATTAATGTTAATGTATTTGATAGAAGCTTACTTGAAGACGCTATGGAACACCCAGAAAATTACCCACAACTTACAATTCGTGTTTCTGGATATGCTGTTCACTTTACAAAACTAACAAGAGAACAACAATTAGATGTAATCCATAGAACAATTCATGAAAGAATATAACTGATATAAACTAAAAGAGAGATAAATAAAGAATAGAAAGTTTAAAAGTACAAGGGGAATTTATTTCCCCTTTAATACTGTAAGGAGCAATTATGAATAACGAAGAAAAAGATTTAAGATATTATGCAAAAGTTCACTCAGTAGAATCACTTGGAACAGTTGACGGACCAGGTATTCGTTTCGTATTATTTTTACAAGGATGCCATTTAGAGTGTAAATACTGTCATAACAGGGACACTTGGGATATTAACTCTGGTAGTTATCAATCACTTGATGAAATTTTTGATAAAATTATGAGATATAAAAATTATATATATCCAAGAGGTGGTGTTACTATCAGCGGTGGCGAACCATTACTTCAACATAAGTTTATTTTTGAATTATTTACTAAATTAAAGAAAGAAAATATTCACACTTGTATAGATACTTCAGGTATGGTCGCACTAACTGATGATATTAAAAAATTGATAAATATAACTGATTTATTTTTATTAGACATCAAACATATTGATGATGAAAAGTGTAAAGACCTAGTCGGAAAATCAAATAAATTAGAACTTAACTTCGCTAGATATTTAAGTGATAATAACATTCCTATATGGATTAGACAAGTATTAGTTCCAGGATATACAGATGACGAACAAGATTTATTAAAACTAAAAGACTTTATCAATTCTCTTAAAACTGTAGAAAGAGTAGAAATTTTACCATATCATAGTGTTGGAGAATTTAAGTGGAAAGAGCTTGGTTTAACTTATCCTCTAGAAGGTGTTAGACAAGCAGATAATAATGATGTAAAAAGAGCAAAAGAAATATTAGGGATTAATTAACAGATGTTTTTTGGGACGGGGTCAAAAAACATCAGAAGCATTTTATAAAAATTATTAATAAATATTGACTTTTACGTTTTAAAATATTATAATTAATTTGTAAGATAAATATTATTTGTTTTTAAACATATAATATAAAAAGTAAGGCAAAGCCTTACTCTTTAGTTAAAACATTTTCGGATTTATTGTTAATATCAGTCTTGGTAGGGCTGATATTAACTTTTTCTTTGTCTATATAGAATTGATATCTTACAATTCCAATTATGCCAACCAATACAGCTAAACAAAGAATAATAAATCCTATTCCTATGTACTTTTCCATAGGATTAACCTCCCTCTTTAGTAAATTTGCTCCTAACGTATAGTCAGGTGCATAAACTAATATTTAGTTGGATACAAAATACTAATTTATGCACCCAACTTCAAGAGAGTTGCTTCAACCGATTAATAATATATCAAAATTCAATTTAATTGTCAATATTTATATAAAGTTTTACAAATAAATTTAGTCTTGCTCTGCCGTGTCAAACATTTCATCTGAAAAAAATTCTTTTAATGTTATATTAAAGCCTTCACAAATATGAAGTAAAGTATCTATTTTTAATAATTCCGTTTTTCCACTCATAAAAGTTGAAATTGTTGAACAAGGTATTCCTGACATTTTACAAAGTTTCCAAACATTCATATTTTTTTCTTCCAAATAATATTTTATTCTTTTTCTAATAGCATCTGATAATCTCATTCTTCTCCTCCAAAAACCTTTAAATTCTAATGAAATTATATATAAATGCTTATCTTTTATACTTTGGCTAATTGAAAAAAGTAAAAATATTTTCAATTTATCGAACTAGTTTGTTGCATTGAAGTTTTTGTTGTGTTATACTAAAAGTACTTCAATTTGCCAAACTAATTTTTAAAAAGAAAGGATTTGATAAAATGAATTATTCAAAAGAAAAAAATAGAGGAATTACATTAATTGCATTAGTGATAACTATAATTGTTCTACTAATTTTAGTTGGAGTTTCAATTGTAATGCTAACAGGAGAAAACAGAATACTTACACAAGTACAAAAAGCAAAAGAAGAAACAGATTTATCAACCGCAAAGGAAATAATTGAAATATCAATAATTGGAAGTTATGATAATTCTGGTAAACTAAGTTTAGATAAATTTAAAACAGAAATACAAAACCAAGGTGGAACTGTAACTGGTAATACATTTCCAGTAATAGTAAATATAAAAGATTATGAAACTGCTGTAAATGCTAACGGAAACACAATGGAAATTAAAGAAATTGACAAAATAACAGGAAATGAAGATAATAATATATTAACAGAAGATAGTTTAGGAAATCAAATAATTGTACCTTCAGGATTTAAGGTATTAAATCCTAGTGATAATGTAACAGATGGAATAATAATTCAAGATGTAAGTCATACTGAAACAATAGGTAGTGAATTTGTATGGATTCCACTTGGAGATATAAAAATAGATAAAGAAGGAAATACTAAAACAGTAACATTAAATAGGTATACATTTGATGAGAACGGAAAAGAAACAGCTAGAAATAACGAACCAATTATACAACCAGAAGAAAATGCTGTTTCAGAAGGGATTTATAATAATCAAGAATTAGAAAAATCAGATAAAGGAAATATAACTGCAATAAATATAGAAGATTTTAAAAATGATAGTACAATTAACAAAGGGTATTATATAGGAAGATATGAAGCCAGAACATCAGTTGAACGAAAAAATGGAAATGACATTTTAACATCGTTAACAATAAAACCTAGTGAATATATTTATAATTATATAACTCAGTCTCAAGCTGCAACATTAAGTAGAAATATGTATAATGATAATAATTTCACAAGTGATTTAATAAATAGTTATGCGTGGGATACTTCAATAGTATTTTTCCAAACATTTGATAATAGAGAAAATAATGTAATACCATATTCAAGGCAAAAGAGTTTAAATAATGACATTTTAGCACCCAAAGGAACTAATGATTTAGTTACAAAAGATGTTATATGTAATGTATATGATATAGCAAGTAATTGCTTTGAATGGACAACAGAAACTTGTTACAAGCCAGATAGTCCTTGTGTTCGTAGAGGAGGTAATTTTAGAAAAAGTTATTTCTATGCTTCTGTACGTGGTGATTGGGGAATTACAAATAATAGTGATGTTTATTCATTCCGTCCTATTTTATATTTAAAATAAAATACCAAAAACTTAACATAGAAAAAGATGTATAAATTATATATTTAAAATTTATACATCTTTTTATTTATATATCTGCTGTTTTTTGACCCCGTCCCAAAAAACAACATTATTTTACTTTCAATGCTCTTAATGAATTTATTATTGCAAGTACTGATACTCCCACATCTGCAAAAACTGCTTCCCACATAGTTCCTATTCCAAATGCTGTTAATATTAAAACTAATACTTTAACTGCTATTGCAAATATGATATTTTGTTTTACTATTCTCATTGTCTTTTTAGAAATCTTGATTGCAGTTCCTATTTTTGATGGTTCATCTGTCATAATGACTACATCTGCTGCTTCTATTGCTGCATCTGAACCAAGTCCTCCCATTGCAACACCAATATCTGAAATTGCTAAGACTGGAGCATCATTTATACCATCTCCTACAAATACTAACTTCCCTTTTTCAGATTTATCTTTCATTAACTCTTCTACTTTTTCGACTTTTCCATCTGGTAATAATTCTGTATATACCTTATCTAAACCTAATTCATTTGCAACACTTTCTCCTACTTGCTTTTTATCTCCTGTAAGCATTACTGTTTCTTTAATGTTATTTGCCTTTAATTCTTTTATAGCTTTAAAAGAATCTTCCTTTATCTTATCTGCAATTAATATATATCCTGCATATTTATTATCAATTGCAACATAGAGAATTGTTCCTATTTCATTACAAGGAGTATAAGAAATATTCTTTTCTTCCATTAATTTATCATTTCCAATCAAAACTTCTCTTCCTTCTACATTTGAAGATACTCCCCTACCTGCTAATTCCTCTGTTTTTAAAATACTACTTTGATTTATTTCCTTATTATATGCTTTTCTTAATGATAGTGAAATTGGATGATTTGAGTTACTTTCAGCATATGCTGCATATTTTAATAATTCTTCTTTAGATATTCCATTTGCTTCTACTTTTTGTACTTCAAAAACACCTTCTGTTAATGTACCTGTTTTATCAAAAACAACTATTTCTGTATTCGCTAAAGCTTCTAAATAATTACTTCCTTTAACTAAAATTCCTGTTTTAGATGCTCCTCCAATTCCTCCAAAGAATCCTAGTGGTATTGATATTACTAAAGCACAAGGGCAAGACACAACTAAGAATGTTAAAGCACGATATAACCATTCTGTAAATTCTCCTAAGTTTAGTACAAATGGTGGGATAATTGCAAGAAGTACTGCTATTATAACTACAATTGGTGTATAATATTTTGCAAATTTAGTTATAAAGTTTTCTGATTTAGATTTTTTACTACTTGCATTTTCTACTAAGTCTAATATTTTGCTTACAGTAGATTCTCCAAATTCTTTTTCTACTTTTATAGTAAGTAATCCATTTTCGTTAATACAACCACTTAGTACTTCATCTCCAACAGTTACTTCTTTAGGAATTGACTCTCCTGTTAATGCTGATGTATCTATCATGGAACTACCTTCTACTATCATTCCATCTAAAGGTATCTTTTCACCTGGTTTTACAACTATGTTTTCCCCAACTTTTACATCTTCTGGGGATATTTTTTCTACTTTTCCATTACGTTTTACAAAAGCTATATCTGGTCTTATATCCATAAGGCTTGTAATTGATTTTCTTGATTTATCTACTGCATAATCTTGGAATAATTCTCCTACTTGGTAAAATAACATAACAGCAACAGCTTCTGGAAATTCTCCAATAACAAAAGCACCAATTGTCGCTATCGCCATTAAAAAATGCTCATCAAATACCTTTCCTCTAAATATATTTCTAATAGCCTTCCATACAATTTCTAATCCAACTATTAAATAAGCAATTATATAAAGTCCTTTATTTATTAAATCGTTTTCAAAAGGAACGGCCATTGCTACTAAGAAAAGAATAAATGAAATTATTATTTGTATTAAGCTCTTCTTCATAATATCCTCCTTAATTTTCATCAACCTTAACATCTGGTTCTTCTCTTTTTACTACCTTTTTTATTTTCTTAAATATTTCTTCATCTTCACTACTAATTTCCACAGTCATCTTCTGTGTCATAAAACTAACAGATACATCTTCTACTCCATCTATCTTTTTTACATGTTCTTCTATTTTAGCTGCACAATTTGCACAGTCTAATCCTTTTAATTTAAAACTTTTTTTCATAAAATCACCTTCCTATTTATGTTCTATATGTTCAATTCCTAATTCAAATAAGCCTCTTACGTGGTCATCATCAATTGTATAATATACTTCTTTTCCCTGTCTTCTACATTTTACGATACTCATTCTTCTTAATGTTCCAAGTTGATGTGATATAGATGATTTACTCATACCTAATACATTTGCAATATCACATACACACATTTCATTTTGGTCTAATGCAAATAATATTTTTGCTCTTGTTGTATCACCTAAAATCTTAAAGAACTCTGCTAATTTATTAAATAAATCATCTTCTGGCATTTTGCTTAATGTATCTTTTACAATATCTTCATGGATTATATTACAATCACATATAAATTCATTTTTTGACATAACTTTTTTCTCCTTTCTAATCAATTATATGTATAGATAATTGAATAAATGTTCAACTGTTACTTATATTATAGTTGAGTACTTACTCAATTGTCAATAGTTTTTATAAAAATTCACACAAAAAATACATCTCTTTCAAGATGCATTTCTTTTATGATGCTTTTTGACCCCGTCCCAAAAAACATCAACACATATTTACATACCTAATAATTTTAATTCAACATTTCCCATTTTGTATTTACCATCTACTAATTTAAATTCTACTAGAGTATTTTCAAGAGTTTCCTCATTTTGTCTTAAATCAGTTGTAAAATATAATTTTATTTGAGGTATTTCTACTTGATTTGTTACAATTTCCTTGAAAGTCTCTGCCATATGTCTTTCATCTTCACAAACAAGTATTAACTGTGGCATACCTGAAAATCCAGAATCACCTGGAACAAAGTTTTCATAAAAATCTTTATATAATTTCATCTTTTCAACTAATTTTTTTTCCCAGTCAAGTTCTCTTCTAATAACTTCAAATACAAATTGAATAGATTTTTTATTTTTAGTAAGTTTTACACTACCACCAGACGCTTTAAATACTTTACCTACAACTTTTGCTGTTAATGTTGGTTTTACAGTAAATTCATCAAATGCCTTTACTTTTCTTAAATAAGCAATTAGAATTTGGTTTCCTGCTAGTCTTTTCTTAATCATAGCTACTGGTTTTGTGTTATCAGATGGTTGCCACTTACATTCTTTTTCTTGAGAAGTTAATAGGTATTTACCCATTTTTTCCATACAATAAATACGATAAATCCCTTTACCTTCTTCTGAATTAAAGTAATATCTAGTTAAAATTTTTGATTTTACTAGTTGCTCTAATTTATTATTTAATTTATCTTGAGTTTTAATTTCAACGCCTTTTATCTCTAACATTTGAAAAATTTGTCTTGATGTTATAAATTCAAATTCATTAACTAAATCCAAAATAGCAAAATGAATCTCATTAATATGCCCAATATTTATTTTGTGTACAATTTGATTCATTGAGACATATCCATCTTTACCATCAAATGTTTTTATTTCTCCTTCTCTAATCGCAAATGGTGATACTTTAGTTTTTATTTCTTGATCTTCTACCATTTTCCTTCCTCCTCTTGTTCTATACAATAAGTAATTTTACTTTTTTTCTATTATAATCTATCTTCTTTATATAAACATCTACATCTTGTCCATATTCCAAACCGTCTTCATATTCTGCCATTCCAACTAAGTTAGGTGTAAGTTCTATAAAAATACCGTTTTTATTTTTCTCTGTTTCTCTTACTTTTCCTCTAACTTTACTTCCTGTTTTAAACTTTGAAGCATTTTCTTCCCATGAACCCAATAATTCTTTATATGATAAAATTACTTTTCCTTGCTCTCTATTTATAGATTTTACCACAACTTCAAGCTTTTGTCCAATTTTCAATCTTTCATAGGGTGATTTTATCCTTGCGATAGATAAATCTTCAATGTGAACTAACCCAACAATTCCTCCACCTATTTCAATAAAAGCTCCATATGGTTTTATGTTTTTTACTATTCCATCTACCTTTTGTCCTATTTTTAAATCATTTTTAACCCAGTTGATTGCTTCTTTTTGAACTTGTTTTCTAGACAATATTAATTCATTATCTTCTATATCTTTTATTTTGAACTGTACAAATTTGTGCACCTTTCCTATACATAAATTTTCCCTTGGAAGCCCGTCTTCTTCTGTCTTTATAGCCTCTACCTCTTCACGTGGTATTTTACCTACTAATCCATTTTCAAAGTTCACATATAAATTATAATCATCATCACAACTTTTTACTAATCCTTGTATAGTTTTATTATTTTCCATATAAATTTTAAAATTATCTCTATCTAATTTTGTAATCTCATTATTCCATCCTTCTGGCTCAAATTTTAATGTATTCATTTGTTAATTCTCCTTTTATCTTATGTTTATCTTATTATATATATAATATATTTATTTTTCAACATTTTGATTTAAAATTTTATTTACTTCTTCTTTGCTCAAGTATCTCCATTTTCCTAAACTTAAATCTTTTACTCCTATCCCTGCAATCTTACTTCTATGTAATGCTAAAACTTTATGTCCAATTGCTTCACACATTTTTCTTACTTGTCTATTTTTTCCTTCATGAATTGTTATTTCTAATCTTGATTGACTTTTTTCTTCATCTGTTTTTAAGATTTTTACTTTGGCTTCTTTAGTTATATAATCATCAATCCTAATACCTTTTCTTAATCTTTCTACTTCTTTATCTGTTACAATTCCTTTTATTGTAACTGTATAAGTTTTTTCAATCTCATGTTTTGGGTGTGTTACTTGGTATACAAAGTCCCCATCATTTGTTAGAATTAACACTCCTGAAGTATACATATCAAGTCTTCCTACCGGAACTACTCTTTCTTTTACTTTTACTAAATCCATTACAGAATCTCTATCAAATTGGTCTTTTGCTGTTGTTACATATCCTATTGGTTTATTTAAAAGAATATAAACATGCTCCTCTTCTACTTTTACCTCTTTCCCATTATATACAACTTTATCTTTACTTGGATTTATTTTTGTTCCAAGTTCTGCAATAACTTCTCCATTTACACTAATTTTTCCACTTGTAATTAACTCTTCTGCTTTTCGTCTTGAAGCTATCCCACAATTTGCTAAATATTTTTGTAATCTTACTTCTTCCATTTTCCCTCCATTAGTGAGACAAAAAAGGCCCGTCCCCCAACTGTCTCAAAATCTCTTTAAAATAGTCTGGTAATTCTGCTTCTATGGTCATTTCTTTTCCTGTTGTCGGGTGTTTAAACTTTAACCTTTTTGCATGAAGACATTGTCCAACTACTCCCCATTTATTTTTTCCATTAGAATACGTAGTATCTCCAATTACAGGATAACCAATATGAGCTAAATGTACTCTTATTTGATGTGTTCTTCCTGTTTCTATTTTTACTTCTAATAAAGTACAATTATTCCTTGGAAATCTTTCTAATACTTTAAAGTTTGTTATTGCAATTTTACCATCCTTTTCAACAGCCATCTTTTTTCTGTCATTCTTATTTCTTCCTATTGGCATATTAATTGTTGCTTCATTTTCTTTTACTATTCCTCTAACTAATGCAATATAAGTTTTTTCTACTTCGTGATTTTTTATTTGTTCACTTAAATTTATATGTGCTTTATCATTTTTAGCAACAACAATTACCCCTGATGTATCTTTATCTAATCTATGAACAATTCCTGGTCTTATTTCTCCTCCTATTCC
The DNA here is from genome assembly GCA_944387435.1 of uncultured Clostridia bacterium. Lineage (GTDB taxonomy): Bacteria > Bacillota > Clostridia > TANB77 > CAG-508 > CAG-269. The sequence goes on from CALXEW010000003.1 coordinate 32,420, forward strand.
TGATAAAGAATCTTTGCAAATATTCATTAAGGAATTTACTAAAGTTCCATCTGGATTTCCGTTTCCAGGGTGTACAACTAATCCTTTTGGTTTATTTACAACTATTATATCGCTATCTTCATAAAGTATTTCAATTGGTATATTTTGTGCTTTCAACTCTACCTCTTTAGGTTCTTCTTTCTCTAATGTTACTTTATCATTTTCTTGTACTTTATAAGATGCTTTTATTTTTTTACCATTTACTAATATTTTTTCTTCTTTTATTAATCTTTGAATTGTAACTCTAGATAGTTCTTCATCTTTTTTTGCTAAATAACTATCTATTCTATTTCCTTCATATTCTTTTTCTACTATAAATATTTTCAATGTTTTTGCCTCTTTCTATTAAAGTTTTTAATCTCCTACATCTTGAAGTCTTTCATAAACAACAAAATATCTATCACTGTATAATTCTTTATAATTTGAATCATTAGTCTTTGTTATTATCATATTCATCTTTGAATTTTTATAAGTAATTACATGTGTTATATCATATTTCTCAAAAGTATCTTCATAAAAAGTTCCTATATTTGAAGTATTTATAAAATCCATAAATATATCATCTTTTTTTCCGCTAAATTCCGGGGCATATAAATCTGCTCTAGAATCTATAAATACTGGTATTCCTCTAAAGAGCATATAACTTCCATAATTATATTCATTATAGAATCTTGCTTTTCCTAAATCTATATTTTCTATTATATAATCACATGCCTGTACTGGATATGCTGTTTCGTCTATATAGTTATCATCAAACTTATCTTTTGCCATATAATAACTAAATCCTATCATTACTACTGAAATTGCCACTATTCCAAAGGCTTTTGTTATCTTTTCTACTGCCTTTTCTATGCTCTCTTTAGTATATATTCTAGTCAACTCTACTAACATCCTATTTAATATTATTGAACAAATCAAAGCAAACATTGTAACTTGTCTTTTAGTAGCAAGCATTAAATAACATAATCCTCCAATCATAAATAAATCACATAGTCTTACTTTTACTTTTGTGAATATCATTATTGCCAAGAATAATATAAGTGTACAAATTACGTCTGTATCATCTGCAAGTGTCATTGGTAAATGTTCATTTATATTTTGGGTAGTATTTCCCTCCATTGTTTTAAATAGATACGTATATGGAGCATTTCCTATTGGCGTTAATAATCCTGTAAACAAACATATTATAAATATCAAAATTAGCCATTTTGTCGCATCCTTTTTTGCTAATTTCAATTTATATGGATTTTGTAATTCCTTTGTCCTTTTTACTTTTACCTTATCAATATTTTCTAATAATACTTTTAGCTCTTTATTTAATTTGTCTACTTTTTCCTTGTTCTCATTTTTCTTAGACAATAACTTAATTTTAAATTTTAATATTTTTACTTCTGATTTTCTATATATAATATTTTCAGATATGCTTGCAATTATATATTCAGCTATATATGGTAAATATAATACAAAATAGAATGGAAATACCGCTGTATGTAAATTTGCAATAAGTATAGGAATTATTATTAATCCAATTACATATCTCTTCTTTTTTGTATCTAAGAATTTTTCAATAAAATATATTGTCCATACAAATAATATAAATGTAACTAATTGGGCCCTTGCTGTAATATATCCTCTTATTAAATACATTACACCTATTGTTAATAAAAACGAAAATAACTGATTTTTGCAAAGTTTCTTATTTACAGTATAAATAGATAATCCTAATATTATAGACAATACACAAGTCACAATATATATACCCGTCATTCCAAATGTATTGTATATTAAATATGTGAGTAAATCATATAGCCAATGTGGGTATGTATATGATAAATTCTCATGCCAAGAAAATGGGTCTTGCATATCTATACCATCATTTGCAATATGTTCTCCTATTTTTATTGTATAAAATGTATCATTTTGCAATGTTACTGGTGTAAGAGCAACACAAAAAATAGCAATTAACACTACTGCTATTATTGTAAATTTAGTAGTTGACTTCATCTTTTCTTTTTTATCTTTATTTCTAATTAGCTGTTTTTCCATAAATGTCTCCTTTTAATAAAAATTCTGATTTTTATTATAACATAAAAAAGTTCCAAAAGACTAGCTTTTTGAAACTTTTTTGAATTTTTATATTAAACAGCTTCTTGATTTTCTGTATCTATTTCTTTTTCATCATTTTTTTCTTCTATTACTTCTAGACTTCCAATAGAAACTTCATATGCCACTCTTGTTTCTACACTTCCGTCCTCATGTTTTTTCTCATAATTTCTTGATTGAACTCTTCCTACTACTTTTACTTCTGTTCCGACTTCTAAGTTTTGACAAAATCTAGCATTTCTTCCCCATGCTATACATGGGATATAATCAGATTTGTTATATGCTCTATTTACTGCAAGTAATAGGTCTGATATTTCGCGTCCAAATGGTGTTTGTCTATATATTGGCTTTTTACAAATGTAACCAACTAACACTACTTCGTTTGTTATAGTATCTTTTTTTACCATTTCATTTTCTTCGTCTTCTTCATTTTCTTCTACTTCTACTATGTCTTTTGCAAAAACAGTAAGGATTAATCTGTTTTTCTCATTTTCGTAACTATTATAAGATCTAAATTGACCCTTTATTAATAATTTTTTTCCTTCAGTCAATGTATCTTCTTTAATTAATCTTTCTGAAACAGTTATTGGAATTATGTCACTATTTCCACTTAAACGTGGTATTTCTAAATTAAATACATAGAAACTTTCTCCGTAAATTTCATGACTAAATTTTTTTTCTCCTGTAACTTTTCCAACTAATGTTAAATAGTTGTTTTCTAAATAATTTGTATTCAACTTCTTTTCCTCCTATTTTTATAATTTATCAATTGTATATTTTTCCTTACGCGCTTAACTTACATTTTCTATTATACACCATTTTTTTGGTTTTGTCTACATAAAAAGTTAATTTTATTCAAAAAAGTTAGATTTTTCCTGTATTTGCTCAATTATGGGTTTGGATTCTATTAAAAAAATTATATATATTATTAAAACTTCATATGTTTTTAATTTATTTTCTTCATTTATTTTTATTCTTTTTTCCCCTATATCTACAGTCTTTCCTTTTACATTTCTTAATCTTTTTTGTAGATATATTAAAATACTATTTTCTGTTATACTAGATATTGTTACTATTGCTTTTTGATTTAAGCCATATGTGATAACATGCGCTTTGGACTTTTTTATGTTATCAGGAATTTTTATATTTATATCTGTATTTATAGCTATATATTTCGCATGTAAGCATAAATTTTCTATTAGTAATATTTCTTCTTTAAAGTCATTTAATGAGGAATCTATAATTATAGTTTCAAACCTTATATTTTTCATGTTGCCAATACTCTTTTTCCCTACATGGATTAAATTAATATCATTTTTTGAATTTTTCTTTAATATTTCTTTGATGTTTTCAAAACTTTTATAATCTGAAATTATTCCAATAAAAGTCATTTTCTAACCCCTTAATTTCTTTATAATTTTATACTTCCCTATTTTTCCCAATTTATACTATTTATTTTTTATTTGTGTTCCGTTTATATCAATTTTATAATTATCCTGATATATCAAATCTGACACTTTTACTATTTCAAAGCCTCTTTCTTTTATATTTTTTATTAACATTTCTAATGAATCTGCTGTATGTTTTGTTCCATTATGACTAAGTATTATATCTCCTTCTTTTATTTTTGCTTCTATTCTATTCCACATTTCTTCTCCTGTTATTCCTGTATAGTCAATAGTATCTAAACTCCATTGAATCGGTATGTATCCATTTTCCTTTGCTGCTTTTATTACTGTATTATTATATTCTCCATATGGTGCTCTATAAAGTTTGTTTTCTACTCCTGTTATATTTTTAATTTTTTCATTTGCTGATTTTATTTCCTTTACATTATCTTCATAACTTAAATTATTTACATGTTTATGTGTATCACTATGGTTTGCTATTTCGTGTCCTGCATTATATATTTTTTCTACTGCCTCTGGGTATTTATCTATCCATTCTCCTACCATAAAGAAAGTTATTTTTACATTTTCATTTTCCAATGTTTCTAATATACTATCAATATCATCAGCATTCCAAGCACAGTTCATCGTAAAAGCTACCTTTTTTTCATCTGTTTCTACATTATATATTGGTAATAATCTCTCTCCAGATGCCGACGTTTCTACAGTTTCACTTTCTTTATTTAACGTACTTGCAACAAAGAACAAAAAGACAACTGTAAGCACTGATATAAAATATGTTACTATTTTTTGTTTGTTAAATACTAAAAACATAAAAAACCTCCAAGTTCAAGCTACTTTAATTGTATGCTTGTTCTTGGAGAAAAATACTTATTTATTGTTTTTTACTTTTATTTTCTATATTTGGGCTCTTCCTAGTAGAAAATCTATAGCACTTATTTGTTTTATTCCATTATAATTATTTGTATCATAATCTAATGTTATTAAATATTTTTTGTAATGATCTGGTATTGTCTCTAATGGTTTTAATTCTCTTCTTAACGTTTGTTCTTCTCTAACAGATAACGCCACTTGAATATAAATATACTCTTCATTGGTTTCCACTACAAAATCAACTTCATTGGAATCATTTTTTCCTATATAAATTCTATAGCCTTTTCTTTTTAACTCTAAAAATATTATATTCTCTAAAATATGTCCTAAATCTCTATTATAATTTCTTCCAAGTAAATATGTTCTTAATCCTAAATCTGATAAATAATATTTTTCTTGTGTCTTTAATAACTGTTTACCTTTTATATCAAACCTATTTACTTTATACAATATATAACTTTCTAATAAACTACTCAAATATTCTTCTATTGTATGCACTGAATTTTTTCTTCCATTCGAAGCCAATGTATCACTTATTTTTTTTGTAGATACATTTGAACCTATATTATCAAATAAAAACCTGCATATACTCTCTAAAATCATTACATCTTTTACTTTTTTTCTGTTTATTATATCTTTTATTATTACTGTACTATAAATACTATCTAGATACTCTAGTTTCTCATTTGGATTTTCTAAGTTTATTAAATATGGAAATCCTCCATACATACTATATTCATTATATTTTTTTAGTTCGTCCCCTTCGCCGTAATAACTTATGTATTCCTTAAATGATAAAGGTAATACGTGTATTTGTATATATCTACCTGTTAAATGTGTAGCAAGTTCTCCTGATAACATATAAGAATTAGATCCTGTTATATATATATCTAAATATTCTCTTAAAAACAAACTATCTATACATTTTTGAAATTCATTTACATTTTGTATTTCATCTAAAAAAATATAATTCATACATTTTTTATCTGTATTCTTTATTATATAATCATGTAATTTTTGGTAATCTAATAATTCTTTATTATCATTATCTTCAAAGTTTATGGATATTATATTTTTTTCTAAAACTCCGCTATCTATTAATTCTTTTTTAAATTCATTTAAAATTGTTGATTTTCCTGAGCGTCTTATTCCTGTCAAAACTTTTATTATTTTCTTATCTTTATATGAATTAAGTTTATTCATATAATTTTCTCTATATATAATTTTTGATTTCAATTTCATCACCACATTTATTATAAAATAACAATTTTGTTTTGTCAAGTTTTTGCTCTTTATGGCAAAAACTTACATTTTCAACTAAGTTTTTGCTACCTATTTGTTTGTTAAAAAATTCCAAGAACAATCCTATAATATATATGCTTGTTCTTGGAGAAAAATACTTACTTATTTAAAAATATATATCAATGCTTTCTTATATATCTCTTTAGTTAATTCTTTTCCGTGTTCTACTACTCTTGAAAATATACTTGCTGCAACACCTGAATTTATTTCTAATACATATAATTCATCATTTTTAGTTTTTATAATATCAATAGTCGCAAATGTCATATCAAGTGCTTTTCCACTTTCAATTGCTAAGCTCTCTATTTTTTTATAATATTCATTCTCTTTTTCTATTACTTTAGCAGTAGCACCACCATATAGATTATGCTTCCAAGAAAGTTCTATTTTTTCATTTTCTTTTGGTATATAGTTCATATCTATTTTCTTTAAATTATTTTTCACTACATCATTATTTGGAAGATTTAATTTCTCTGTTAAAGTTCTAACATTATCTTTACCGTTTCCAATAACAAAAGGCTTTTCCTTCTCATAAATCAATAGAATTTTACCATTTAAATAAAAAGCTCTGTACTCTTTTTTAATATCATAAAAAGGGCATACACTAATAGAACTGTTTCTATTTAATAAAAACTTAACTGCTTCTTCTGCCTCATCAATACTATTACAACAAAACACACCTTTTCCTTCAAATCCATAATTAGGCTTTACAACTATCTTTTTTTCTTTATCAAGCTCCTTATAAACAATATCCCAAACTTCCTCTTCTTTTACATACTCTTTTCTTTCCTCTGGATTAAAAACCATTGTATGTTTTATTACTGGAATATTTTGTGACTTTAACACCTCATATGTTGCATATTTGTCACTAGCAATTTTACTTGATGCTGCTTTATTTATATCGAAATTACCTGTGATATATCTTATTTTATCATTTTTAGAAAGTTTAAAAATCCATCCATAAGACAGATTTTTTATTTCTATATTCATTTCCTTGCATATTTGTTGTAGCATTTCAATACTTTGTTTTTTCACTATATTGCTCCCCTTATATTTTATATTGTAAATAATACATTCATTTAAGATTTTTGTCAAATTAGTTTGTCTCTAAAAATTCTATATATTCTTCTAAACACATATTTAATTCTTCCATTTTATAGCTATGTTCTTTTCCAACATACCTCCAATGCCATGGTTCATATTCTACTCCTGTTATTTCAGATTTTTCTTCCGGATATCTCATTATAAACCCATAGTTCTTTGCATTCTCATTTAACCATGTATATGCTTTGGTGTTTTCAAAATCATTGTCTACATTATTAAAATCTACTGCTAGTCCTAAGTTGTGTTCACTTTCTCCTGGTTTATTTATATATTCTGATGTTAATATCTCAGCTTCTTCTATTGTAGCTCCTTTGCTTAAATAATCATTTATTTTATTATCATATAATGTTTTTTGATATTCTGTACTTCTATACGCTGACTGAACCCAAATATTATTTACCCCGGATTTTTTCATTTCTTGTATCATTTGTTTTAATTCTCCAATTGCCCTTTTATCAAACTGTTTTGTTGAATCTATATTTTCAAGTTCTATTGTAAAGTTTTCTGGTAATGGATTTTCTTTATTTACTAACACTAATTTCCAATCTTCTATTTTCTTTTTATTTGGTAATACAACTTCTATTACATTGTTTTTTTCAATATAATTATTATTACTAAATGTTTCTTCTATATTACTCTTATTTTCTTTAAATTTTTTATACAAAAGAATCATTAAAATAATACTTATACTTAAAATAAGTATAAGTATTATTTTAATATTATTTTTTCCCCTTTTATTTTTTATATTATTTTTCATTCTACTTTTTCTATTCCCTCATTCTATGCAAAATTATTTGGATCATTTTTTAAATTTTCTATAGTATCTAATGGATTATACATTGCACCTCCAATTATTTCCCCTGTTGTGCAATCCACAAAATAACTATAAGAATCTATTTTATTTTCTTCTTCCTCATATTTTATATTTACAATCCACACTCTTCTTACTCTATCTTCTGTTACATAATATCCATCTTTTAATGATATTTTTCCACTTTCATATGCATCTTTTTGTGTTTCCCTCAAATATACTTCTGGATTCATTCTTTCTATTGATTCTTCTACTGTTACATTTTCTATTTTTCTATTTTTTTCTATTTCTTTATCTTTATTTTTTGCAATTTCAATTGCTTCTTCTTTTGTTTTCACTATCTCATTATTTTCAAAAGTATCTCTTTCTATATTTAATTGATATATTCCATTTATTGTAGGAACCCAGCCAATGAATACTTTTTCATGGAAATTTATTTCTTCTCCATATTTTCTATAAAATTCTGCATACCAAATATATGATGCTTCGTCCGTTTCCATATTTCTTGTTAGCTTAAATAATTCATAATCGCCTTCTATATCAGGCAAATATTTTTTAAACAATTCATTTGCCACCACTTTTGCTTCTTCTCTTGTTATTCCATAATTGTATGGTATTTTATAATTCCATGTAGGAACCTGTATTGAATTTAAATTTCCCGTTTCTGCATCTATTGTAATTGTAGCTTTTTTAGATGCCATACTCCATTCGTTTTTATCAGATAAAAACTCTTTATTTAGATTTTGGTTTAAAATCTCTTCATTCTCTAACCCTACTAATTTTAAATACTTATTTCCTAGTTCATTTGCTTCTTCTGCTGATATACATTTTTCTTTTTCTTCTTCAGATACTTCTTGATTTATAGTATATTTCTTAGGTTCATTCCAAATATTCTGATAAGCTACTGTTCCACAATATCCCACTCCAACAGTTAAGCTTAATGCTAATATAAATGTGGATGCTATTCTTAAAGGACTTTTCTTTTGTTTCTTAAATCTTATGCTGTAAAACTCATCTTTTTCTTTAGATTCTAATACTTCTATTTTTTTATCATAAATATCTTCTAAATATTTTTTATTAGACTTCATAAGAAAATCCCTCCTTTTCTAAAGCTTCTTTTAATTTTCTTTTAGCTCTATTTAACATTACCTTAACTTGTCCTACATTTTTGTCCATAATTTTTGCAACTTCTTTATATTTAAAACCTTCTAAAGATGTGAGACATATAACAGCTTGATAATCTGGTTTTAATCTATTTATTACTTTTCTTATATTTTGAGAAGTCTCATTTTTATAAACAATTTCTTCTAAATCATTATCTTCTATATATAAGTTATTGTAATCTAACCCAGATATAGCTCTTTTTTCTTTTTTCAAATAATTTATTGCCCTACATTTTGCTATCATATATAGATAAGTTTTAAATGAATATTTAAAATCATATTGGTCTTTATGAAGAAGTAAATATACAAATACATCTTGAGATATATCTTCTGCAATATCTGTATTTTTTGTATATCTTGCAATAAAATATATTATATGCTCTTTATATCTTTTTACTATTTCTTCAAAAGCCACCTTATCCCCTGCAAGATACTTCTGGTACAATTCTTTGTCGCTTATTTCCATGTGCTCCTCCTTTTATTTCTTTATACATTAGTTATACAAACTTTCCTAAAGAAATGTTACACTAATATGCAAAAAGAATTACTTTTTAAAATATGATATTTATTATATCATAAAATAAAGCCTAGATAAACTCTAGACTTTTAAATAACTATTTTATTTCTGTTCCTCCCCATTCAACTGCCACAAATCCTTTTCTTTCTGTTGTTTCTAATTTTTGTTCTTCTACTTCAATAGGTTTATCTAACCCTTTGAACACCATTAACACTCTTATGGTTGTATCTGGTTTTGGACTTATTTCTAATGGCATATTTTCATTTATCTCCTCTTCACTTGCAAATCTTATATAATTATATTTATTACTTTCTAATTTTGGTAACCAGTATATAATAAACTCTTCTGCTTCTCTTTCATTAAGTCCTAATACTGCTAACTTTTCTTCTAAAAACTTTGCTGAATCTTCTCCTTTTACTACAAAGCCTTCATCTTCTACTTTAAAATCAATTGCACTTTTGCTCTCATAATACAATGAATATAAGTTTCTTCCTGTATCTAAATCTACCAAATCTCCATTTTCTTTTGCAAGTACTTTCCATCTATCTACATATTTAGGATATGAAACAATTAATCTATCACTATATGGTAATTCTACTGAAACTTCAGTTTCTTCTTCTGGATATAAATATATTATTGGTTTTTTATCTATTGAAAAGACTCCTTCTTGTTGATAATCTCTATACATATTATTAGCATTTATAGTATTTGATATTTGATTATGTATCATAACTCCTAGTAAAAATATATAAACAATCGATGATATAACAACTATTATTATACTTGCTATTGCAATTTTTCTTTTTGTAGATTTTAATGACTCCACTCCTAATACTATAGTTAAAACTATACATATTATTGGAATAATAAATAACAATAAAAATGTATCAAATAAAAAACCTAACAATATTGATATTATTGACATTATCGCTAATATTAATGATGCTATCGATAACCCCTGTTTATCCTTTTTTTCTACTTTATTTTTTTCTTTTGCTTCTTCCATTTCATCCCCTCCTAGAATTATATTACAATATATAGATTATTTTTTCAATAAAACTTTTAATTTTTCTAATATTTTTGTTATTATATTACTTTTTTTTACAATTATATCAAAAAATAGTAAAAGGATATTCTTTTTTGAATATCCTTTTTACTACTTTAAAACCATTTAGTGTTATTATAATCATAATAGTCATAATCATCAAATGAGTCATAAAAGTAATTATTATCATACTCTTCGTAGTATTCTATTGCATCTTTTATTCCTGAAAATGTTCCTACTCCTATTACAAAAAATATAAATACATAAAGTAGAATCATTAGTACAAACCCTACAGCACCTGTTGAAATACCTGCAATAGCCATTCCTCTTTTGCTAGATTTTAATGATAATATACCAAAAACTAAAGATAAAATTGCACAAGGTATTGATATATACCATATACAAAATAGTACTAGTGCAATAATTCCTAATACCATTGATGCAATTGCTAATCCTTTTTTATCTTTTACTGGTTCTTTAGTTTCAACTTTTGGTTCTTCTTGTTTCTTCTCGGCTACTGGTATTTCTGGTGTTACATTTTCTTGTTTAACTTCGTTTATTTCTAATTCTTCTTTTTTATTATTATCATCCATATTATCTCCTCCAATCATAATTCTATTATACTATATTTATGACATTTTTACAAGAAATATCTATTTAAAATCTGACAAAAGTTGTCAAATTTATTGTTTTTTCTTCATATTATATATAAACAGCATATATGTTGTTTATTTAGAAAGGATTGATAATTATGGAAAAAGAAGATTGCAAAAAACCTTATTGTCCAATTTTAGATGTTGATGGCGTTATATCAGGTGGAAAACAATTTGATTTAGACATCACTTTACCAGAAGATAATCGTGATGTCATATATGGTGTTGTTAAAGACTGTTTTAAAGAGCCAGTTGACAATGCTGTCATAAAATTAGTAGAAATTGTTTGTGAAAACGGAAAAGAAGAAAGAAGACCAATAGGTCATACTTTCACAGATGAAGAAGGAGAATTTGTATTTGGTCCTTTATGTCCTGGTAAAGAATATGCTATCCAAATATGGGTAAATAATACAAAAAAAATAAAAATATGTGCTAAATGTCATCATGAAGGAAAATGTTTAAAAGGTGATAAACACGATAAATGTGATTGCTATATAGATGATAGAAAAGAAAACTGTCACTGTAAAAAAGATAAAGAAACATTTTTAAAAGAAGAAGATTTTAAAGACTTAAACTTCTAACCTAATTTGACAAAAGTATTTATTTGTAGTATTATAGATTTCTAGGTTGCTAATTGCAACTTTGTATTTACCGATTTTTGGAGAATTAGATTGGCATCTCTCCTCTTTGACCACCTTACGTACAGCTAGTTAATTCTCCTTATCGGATACCTGAAAGTATATTCACTTTTAGGTATTGGAGGCACTTTGGCGAAAGTGTCTCCTTAATTTTATATTTTAGTAATATTTATTTTTAAATTTTTTATGTATACTATTGGCAGTAATGTCATTTTATGTTATCATTTTATATGTAAGGGTTGCACACGTTTGCAACCGAAGTCAAAAAGACTTTTAAAGCTAGGTTGAGGAAGTGAGATTATTGGTTGTAGCCTAACTCGGCATTTTATTTAAAAGTTGGTTATTATAACCAGCACCTCCAATAATCAATAGAAGAAGAAGTTTCTTCAATATACCTAGACAGAAGAAGGACATAATGTCCTGGGAGGTAGCATGACGTCACTACCTCCTTTCTGTTTTATTATGTGCTTATTTATACATTATATTTTTTATATAATCCCAATCTTTTTAGCCATCTTTTTACCTTGTTTCATAACTGTTTTTTTATTCATTTTACCACTTTCGGCATACATCATAACTAAACCTGTTGTAATTAATCCGCCTATCATAACACCTTTAATAAATTTCATAAAATCACCTCTCTTTTTTATTTATTATTCTTTATTTTTTACTTTTTTATACTGTTTTGTTATGGAATATATTTCATTTATAGCAATTATGCTAAGAAAAATCCCAAAACATTTTCTTAAAATCTTCACATCCATATTAATTGCTAAATTTGCTCCTATAATTGCACCAAATATTCCAAAAACCGAAATTATAACTCCTGCTTTTACATCCAAATTTTTATTTTTCAAATTCACAATAATTGCAATTAAAGATGTTGGTATGAAAAAAATTAAATTTGTAGCTTGTGCTACTCTTTGTTCAACTCCCATAATAAATGTGAGAAGAAATATAAGTATAGTTCCTCCTCCCATTCCGGTTCCTGAAACTATTCCAGAAACAACACCAATTAATACTTCAAGCATAATAATCATCCTTCATTTAACTTGTTATCATTCTAAAAGACACATAAACTAAGAAAACAGTAAACGCAATTTTTAATATTTTTTCTGGTAATTTTTTTAATAATTTAGCTCCAAAATATCCGCCAATAGTTCCTCCAATCGCACAGAGTAGTGCTGTATTCCAATTAATATAATTTCCCTGATAATAAAAAATACTACTTGTTACTACCATTGGTAAAATACAAAAAACTGATGTTCCTCTAGCTTTAGTATCTTCCATATTTAATAAATAAATAAATGCAGGAACTATTATCATTCCTCCACCAGTTGAAAATAATCCACTAATTATTCCTGCAATTATTCCAATTAATCCTTTTCTCAACATAATAAAAACCTACTTTATAGTAGGTTTTCCAATTTTTATTTTTTTATTAATCTTTATTTTATTTTTCTTCTTTTTTTACTTTTCTTGGGCTTTTTATTTGTTTTTCTATTTTTTCTGGTATATCACTGTCATCATAATACTTAGTTCCCACCATCTCATCTGGAAGATACTGTTGCTCTACATAGTGCCCTGGAAAATTGTGAGGATATAAATACCCTTCGTGATACCCTAAATTTTTCATCTGCTCTATTGGTGCATTTCTAATATGCATTGGAACTTCTCCTGTGTCTTTATTTTTTACATCTTCTAATGCTTTATTAATTGCCATATATGATGCATTTGACTTTGGAGATGTTGCAACATATATTGCTGCTTCAGCAAGTAATATTCTTGCTTCTGGCATACCTATCATATGTACTGCTTGCATTGTGCTATTAGCTACAACTAAAGCATTTGGATTTGCCATACCTACATCTTCAGATGCACATATTGTAATTCTTCTTGCTAAAAACATTGGATCTTCTCCACCGATTTAAAGCTCTTGCTAAATAAAATACTGCAGCATCTGGGTCTGAGCCTCTCATTGATTTAATAAAAGCACTTATATTATCATAATGTTGTTCTCCATTTTTATCAAATACAGCTTTTCTTTCTTGCACACTATTTTTTATTATATCATCTGTCAAATGAATATATCCATCCTCATTCATAGCTGTTGTAAGTGTCGCAACCTCTAAACCATTTAAAGCTGTTCTTACATCTCCATTACTAATTATAGCTAGTTTTCTCAACGTTTCATCTTCTATTTTTATATTATATTCTCCAAGACCTTCTTTTTTTGTTAGTGCATTTTTTAATATTTGGTATATATTTTCTTCTGTTAATGGATTTAATTTAATTACCATTGACCTCGAAATTAGAGCCTTATTTACTTCAAAATAAGGATTTTCAGTTGTTGCTCCAATTAAAATAATTGTTCCATTTTCCACATATGGAAGAAGTGCATCTTGTTGTAATTTATTAAATCTATGTATCTCATCTATAAATAATATACTTTTCCCTGCAGGATTCAGCATAAAGTTTTTAGTGTCTTCAATTACTCTTTTAATATCTGCAACTCCTGCTGTAACTGCATTTATTTTGTAAAATTTATATTTAGTTGTTTCACTAATCACTCTTGCAAGCGATGTTTTTCCACAACCAGGAGGTCCAAATAATATGATACTTGATAATCTATCTGCTTTTATAGTTCTATATAATACTTTATCTTTTGCCAAAACATGTTCTTGACCAACATACTCATCTAATGTTTTTGGTCTCATACGAAAAGCCAAAGGCTCATTTGCATCCATTACTTTTCCTCCTAACCCCAATGTTTTTTCTTTCTTATCTACTCAATAAACTTAGTCCTTTTCTAATTAATTCTTCTGTTGATAATTCTTTATAATCTAGTTTTTCAAATACTTTTTCAATTTCTTTTTTATTATATCCTAAAACTTGAAGTGCTGCCATTGCTTCATTTACCTTTTCTCTTATCTCAATTGCTTCATTGAATTTATTATCATCTTTTTGTTTTTTATCGATTTGTTCTCTTATTGCTTCTACTTCTTGTTCTTTCTTTATTTTATCTTTCAATTCCAATATTATTCTTTTTGCTGATTTTGGTCCTATTCCTGGTATAGACGTTAGCGCTTTTACATCTTCTGATACTACAGCTAAAGCAAATTCTGATGGGCTACATGTTGCAAGCATTGTTAGAGCTGTTCTTGCTCCTACTCCACTTACTCCTAATAATAATTCAAACATTTTAAGTTCTTCTAATGTATTAAAACCATATATACTAATATCATCTTCTCTTACCCTATAATAAGTATGAACTTTTACTGTATCTCCAATATTACCTAAATTTTCAATTCCTACTTCTGACATAAATACCTTGTAACCAAGACCTCCTACATCAATTACAACATATCCTGTCATCTTCATTTCTAATTTTCCTTTAATATATGCTAACATTTACATTCTCTCTTTCTTATTTACTTTCTTATGTATCATAAAAATAAGTTGCTTCTAAATCTGCCTCATGTGTTAATAATGCTATTGGATATTTAGTATAACTTGCTCCAATTGCATTATAGTTTTCTTTTGGTTCTGTATATCCCATATGCCATCTAATTGAGTATTTTTCTTCTGGAGTTAATTTCATGTATTCTGTTATCATCATAACAGATTTTTCTCCATGTCCATATGGTATAGTGTCTTCAATTGTATAATAAGGAACTTTCTCCCACACTCCTAATGCATTTTTGGCATTTCTATAGTCTATTTTGTAAAAGTTTGTTTTACAAATATCATGTAATAGTCCAATAATTATTATGGACTCTTCTGGAATATCTATATCCATTATACAATTTGCTACTTTATGTTTTAGTATTTCATAAACTTTTAAGCTATGTTCTACAAGTCCTCCTTCATGGTTTCCATGAAATCTAGTACTTGCTGGAGCCATAAAAAAATCTGATTTTTCTAAAAAATTTATTACATCTTCTATTCCATCTCTTTTTACTTGTCTTAATAAATTCAAAAATTCCTCTTTCATTTTATCACCTCATATTTTCCTCTTCTAACTTTGCTAATTATATATATTTAATCGTAAAAAGTCAATAGACATACAAAACAAATTTTTGTATGTCCATTTTATCTTTCAATCTCCATTTTTTCTCTTAACTCTTTCCCCATTCTTGCATCTTTCATATATTTTCTTAACTTTCTTCTACCAATAGAAAATTCTGAATTTCCTAAATGCAATCCATCTTTTTGTAACTCTTCTAATTTATCCAAATCGCAAACAAGCATTCTTCCATACTTGCTGGAATACAAATAAGGTACTAGAGTTTTATAATTTCCTGTATCTGTAAACATACAAAATGTAGAATATATAGGTTCTCTATTTTCATCTTTCGTATAACATGGAAAGCGATATATTTTCTGAGATTTCTTCATACCTAATATTTGAGAGATTGTTTCTTTATAATATATATAAGCTTCTGCAACATCTACACCTTCAATTCCTTTATATACTTCATCACTTCCTACTATACTTGCTAAAGCTTCTTTTACTGGTAAAAACTTTACTCTTCTTTTTACTTTCTCAATTCTATTTTCTCTATATCCTTCTCTATCAAATATATATCCAACATTCATTAAGTAATGAGTTAATGTATCATCATTTAAAAAATCTTCTTTTCCTATTGCTTTAAAGCATTCCAATCTTCTTTTAGTCTTTATATTATATAAATCTAATTGCAAATCTGCAAATATCTTTTTCCCACTTTTTAGAATAATAACATTATCCAAATGTACATCTGGGGGCTCTCCTCTTCTTGTTTCACATTCAATTCCTAATCTATTAAGTACTTTCTTATACAAATTTGCTATTGATATGCATATAAGTTTTCTTTTTTTTGCTAGCTTTTCTATGTCTTTACTATCTTCTCTTGATTGCTGTACTAATTTATAAGCTATATTTCCATTTGCCCAATATATTTTTTCGTCAATAGATTTCATCTTTCCTAGTTGTATATAAACATACAAAGCTAGTTTTATTTCAATCTCCTCTGGTGTTCCTGTATATACACTTTCGGGGATTCCATCTATTATTTTGTCCATCATTTCTTTTGCCGTCATATTATCTTGTTTCATCTCCACTTTCTTTTTGTTTCGTTCTAAAAGCTTTCATTGCTTTCTTTAATGTTTTCACTGGTCTTTCAACATCGTTTTTTCCTATCTTTAATCCTTGATCTTCTAATTCTACTAATTTGTCTAAATCACATCTCAAAAGTCTACCTTCTTTTTTTGAATATAAGTACGTATGTATTTCTCCTTCTCTTCTTCTATCAGTAGTATATAAACCAAATGAATAATCTGGTACCTCTTTTTCTTTCTTGCTACATATAAATTGACAAACATTTTTTCTAAATTCTCCTGGTATTAAAGTCTTTAATGTAGAATAGTAATATTTATAAGCTTCTACTCCTGATAGTTTAGCACCTTCATAAATTTCTGGTGAATTTAAAATAATTTCTACTGCTTCATTTACACTTAATCCTTGAATTCTTTTTCTTACTTCTTCTACTTTTTTATCTCTATAATCATCTTTACTATTTATATACCCTAATTCAATTAACATCCTCGTTAACTCTTCAGGGGCTATAACCTCTGTATCATACTCACTTTCACAACCAAAGTGAGCTAATGATAATCCTGTTTGGACTCTATACATATCTAATTGAGCATCTGCTAATATTCTTTTTCCATTTTTCAATTCAATTATATTTGTCATATGATCGATAGTATTTCTTTCTGTCATTTCTGTAATTATTTCACTCTCTATACCAAAGTCAGCAAGTATAGCTTTATATAAATGTGTCATTGTTATACAAAGTATTTTCCTTTTTCCTGCAATTTTATCAGGATTACTACTATCTGATAAAGCTTCTTTTTCTGCCTGTCTTACCATTTTACTATTTCCAAAATAATAACGTTCATCAAAAGATTTCATTTTTCCAAGCTCAATATATATGTATAATGCTGTTTTTATTTCTTTTTCTTCTTCTGTTCCTGAAAACTCTGGCATTTCATTCTTAAATTTTTCTACTAATTCTTTTTTTGTCATAATATCATCCCTTAAAATTTTATCTAATTTATTTTAACACAAAATGAAAAAATATAAAAGTGAGAGCCCTAAGACCACAGGGCTCCCAATAAAAGTGCTTTAAAAAGGCTTAATTCCACAATCCCCTTGCTTTTTCACTTTTGTCTCTTATCTGAATATTAAGAGACACTGCCGCTAGGATTCCACAGCCAGTGTTACCTCCATACTCTTCTCCGTCCTGACGATATAGGTCGCATGTACCAATTCGGCCGTTATTCATATACCTCATTAGGAAATGAGTTCGACCATTTGTGTCGTTCGAGAAAGTAGGGGATGGAAGCCAAAACCTACCATTAGGTACTTCTATAAATTCAAAGTCAGACTCCTCAGCACACCTGATGTTTGCTATCCCCTTTTGTGACAGCAGTTTTCTAGGAATTTTACTGAACTCCTTCCAGACAAACCAGCCAGCCCTACCGTAAATTTCAAAGGGCTTTGTGATTATCGGAATCACAAAAAGTGGGTGTTTCTCCCCGTTTCCGGGATCCTCTTCCATCTTTCCTGTATAGATTACAGGAATTTTCTCCGGATACTCATTGCTCGTAAACAGTTGTTCTTTCCAACCGTTTGCAACCTCCTTGCTAACGTATTCTCTACGTTCTCCTTCCTCTTTTGCTGGATTCGGAATCGAGATTCCATTCTGAATCTCGTCTGGTGTTACAACCCTTGGAATACCCTTAAGAGTTGCAGTCCTCTTTTCGTCCATACACTTCCTTTCTCTAGCACCTTTGCCTACATAGCCACATAAGTGACCATCCTACTTATTATACTCCATTTTATGTGAATTAGCAAGAGAATGTTAAAATCAACATAAAATTCTATTTTTTATAGTTATTTAGATATATCTAATTTTGATGTATAAAATTTAACCTGTATTATTTCTATTAATATAAATTAATAATTTTATATTAATACATTGCAATCCTAAAACCAGCACAGAATAAATTATGCTCAAAAACATATGGATTATAACTTCTATAGTTTGCTGTAGCATTTTTTCCTGAATGGTAAAATCCACCTCCTCTTATTGAACATGGATTATCCGGGTCACCTGAATATTCTAAAGTCCATTCCCAAACATTTCCGGCCAAATCATAAATATTTTGTTTGCAATTTTGTTCTGTAATACCTGTCGTGCATAAAACAGAATAATTATCCCTATTAGTTGTTGACAATTTTATTTTATTTTTTACGCATCCTTCTAAGTTGTCAGTATATATATTCCAAATGTCAAGATTATTTATTTGTGTATACTTACCATTATTCATCATAAAAGTAGAGTCATAATAATTTCCCCAACTTGTACTGTCTTCTTTTAAGTATTCTTGAATTATGCTCGAATTAGAAGTTTCCCACTCTGCGTTTTTTTCTAAATAAACTAATACTAAATCCCATTGAACCCCAAACATTATATTGCTTGAATATCCTTCGACATTATTTCTTGCCGCAATTTCCTCAGCTTCATTACAATATACGTATGTTAATGGATACAAACCTTTCTGTGATAATGGTACCAGATTCGAAATATCCGAATGGCTAGTTCTTTTTTCTAAAACTCCTATTTCATACCTGCTTATCCAAAATCCAGCATTTTGGTAAACACTCCTTAACATTTTTTTCTTTAATGAATTATAATCTGTCTCTGTTAACCCTGTTGTTTCAGTTGAGTAATACTTATCACTATACTTTGTTCCATTACGATATAAATATGTATATGCATGTAAATCATTTTCTATTTTTTCGTAATCGCTCTCGGTGAAATCTACTATATCTGTTCCAGCAGTATTATATATCTCTGTTGTTTTTGGAACTTCTATCCATACATATTCATTCCCTTTAGAATCTATTATTACTAATCCATTTTCTATTGTATTTTCTCCCTCTACTTTTGATACCGCAAATCCAGCGGGTATAATTACTGTTTTTTCCTCTTCAACACTACTGTATATCGTATTTTCTAAATTTGTTGCTGCTTCTAATGATGTTAATCTCCTTAATTCCTCTTCTCCTTTTTGCTCTGTTTCATTCTTTGCTCTTCGTGCTTGCGAAAGTATTCCATTTTCTCCTGTTAGCATTGCAACAGATACTCCTGCAAGTATTAGAAGTACAATTATAGTTATTACTAATGCTATAAGTGTTATACCTTTTTCCTTTCTTTTTAATATTTTTTTGTTTTCTTTCATTATTTCTTCCTCCTTTAATTTTATTTATATATTTCAAAACTTAATAACTATTTTAAAAACACAAAAAAGACAGCGACAAAGCCTATATTTTAGGTTTCATCACTATCTTTTCTATTTATATTTATTCTATTTTTATTTTCTAATAACCTACTTGTGTGTGTGTGTGTGTGTGTGTACAGCCTCAAGGCTTACATGTTCTACTTTTTTCATTTTTGTTTTCCTTTCTCTTTTGTCTTTCTTATATAGTTATTTTATCAATTAATATGCTTTTGTAAATAACTTTAGCATTTTTTATTAATTTTTATAGTATCACTTCTATATGATAAATCTTTCTTGAACCATCTAATTTTATTTTATTTTCTACTTCATTGTTATCCAAAATTACCTTTTCTACTCCTCTATTTTTTCCATTTGGATTTTTTACATTTATATGATATATGCTATCTTTCCACTTATATTGTATTTGGTATTCTTTCCAATCTTTTGGAATACAAGGGTCAATCGTAAGATAACCATTTTCAACCTTTAACCCCAAAATATATTCAATTCCAGCTTTATAATACCAACTACTAGAACCTGTATACCAAGTCCATCCACCGCGACCCACAAGATTTCCTTGTCCATAAATATCTGCTGCTATAACATATGGTTCTACTTTATATTTATTAGAAGCATCTTTAGTTCTTGAATGTTCTATTGGATTTATCATTCTATGAAACTCTAAAGCCTTGTCTCCAAAACCAAGCATGCTTTCTGCAATAACAACCCAGATAGCTGCATGAGTATATTGACCCCCATTTTCTCTTACTCCTGGCAAATACGCTTTAATATAACCTGGCTCTAGTTTTCCTTTTTCAAAAGGGGGATCTAATAATTTAATAATTCCATTTTCCCTGTCTACTAAATGATTTTCTAAACTTTCCATAGAAATATATTTTTTATCATTATCACCTGCGTTTGAAATAATACTCCAACTTTGTGCAATACTGTCTATTCTACATTCTTCATTTGCCATACTTCCTAATATACTTCCATCATCCATATATGCTCTTTTATACCATCTTCCATCCCATCCTTTTGTATTTAAAGCTCTTTTTAGTTCTTGTTTTATTTTTTCATATTTATTTGCTAATTCTTCGTCTCCTTTATTTTTACATATAGGAATGAAATTATCCAAGATATTATATAAGAAAAATCCAAGCCAAATACTTTCACCTTTACCTTTATTCCCTACAGTACTAAATCCATCATTCCAGTCTCCAGAACCAATCTTCGGAAGTCCATTTTCTCCAAAATTTAATGACCTTTCAATTGCTCTTATGCAGTGACTATATATACTTCCTAATTCTTCACTTTCCAGATATTTATCATATTTTTCATCTTCTCCTTCTTTTAAATTTTCCCCTTTTAGGAAATGTGTTTCAATGTCTAATATACTCTTATCACCTGTAAATCTAATATATTCAATTGTTAAAAATACAAGCCATAATAAATCATCTGAAAATCTTGTCCTAATACCTCTTCCTGTTTCTTCATGCCACCAATGTTCTACATCTCCTTCTATAAATTGATGTTTACTGTGTTTTATTATTTGATTTTTCATAATATTACTATCCAAATATTTCAAACCCAAAGTATCTTGAAGTTGATCTCTAAAACCAAAAGCTCCTCCTGATTGGTAATATCCGCTTCTTCCAAGAAGCCTACTTACAATTGTTTGATACATAACCCAACCATTTAATAATATATTAGTAGATTCTATAGGAGTATAAACTTGTAATCTTTCTAAAATATCTTTCCAATTGTTTTTAGATGATAGCAATTCTTGTTTACAATTATTCAACTTACTATATTTATAAGCAATATTTTTACAATCAATTAAATTTTCATCTGCACCTAATACAAATGCAATTTCCTTATTTGAGAAGCTTTCAATCTCTACATCAACTTCAATCACCATACAAGATTTTTTGCCTAAACCACTATCATTATTTAACCTTACTTTTTTTATTCCTTGTGGATTCGAAAGTCCACCTATACCTAAAAATGAATTTTTATCTCCAGTAAAAGATTCTATTTTTTCACTACAAGACAAATATATAAAATAATCTTCTTCTCTTTTATAAAGATTTTTACTATATAAAATATTGTTGTTCCTATCTAACTTTGTTTCTAAATATCCATCTGTTTTTATTTCATCTTCTCCTGCTACTTGTTTTATATAATAATATAATTTTAATTTCTTTCTATTTGGAGTCGTATTCTTTAAATTTAAAATACTTACCTTACAAGAATCTTCTTTTGGAACAAACATCTCTAACTCTTGTTCTATTCCTGAACTTTTGTGTATATATTTTACATATCCAAATCCATATATTACATTATAATTTCTATTGTCTGGCATCGGATTTAAGCCTAATGACCAAGCTTTTCCATTTTCTTCTTTTACATAGATAATCTCACTTGGTATATCTAAACTAGGATTATTATCCCATGCTGTTACTCTATTTAATCTACTATTTTTAAACCAAGTATAGCCACCCATATTTTCTGTTACAACTGTTCCAAACTTTTCATTTGCTAGAATATTGCACCAAACAGTTGGAAGCCTATTTTCCTTATTAACTCTTATTAAATACTCTTTTCCGTCTTCAGAAAATCCTCCATATTCGTTAAAATATTTTAACTTTTCTTTGTTTTCTAAAATATCAATATCGTCATTTTCTTCTTCATAAATTACTAAATTAGTTTCGTTGTCATTCACTAACTTATATTTATCTAAATATTCCTCTTCTAAATCTCTTATATTATTTTCTAATCCACCTCTTGTTCCGTCAACTGTCACAGTCGCAATTAATTCCAACAAACAAATATCTTTTTTATCCACTTCTCCTTTTATAAGCGTAAAAATTCCACCTTTTATATTTTTTAAATATGACATATGATGGTTTAATATTTCATTTTCTATTTCTTCTCTCACATAATTTTCATAACTGTGTTTTTCTTCGTCTAAAATAACTATTTCTGTATCTACGTTCTTTGTTCTAAAAAACTCATATGCTTTTAACACATCTTTTATAATATAACTATCATTCACATCTTTAATTTTTACTAATATAATAGGCAAATCTCCTGATATTCCATATTTCCAAAGATTACTTTGTTTATACTCTCCTGGATTTATCTTTTTCAACTTTTCAGATTTTACAGGATTATCAAATATTATATAAGAAAGTATTTTTTGATATATGGCGATTTCTTTTCCCTTTACTCTTAAATATCTACTTTCTGCTTCTACTCTTGCTTTTGATAATTCAAATTCATTTTTCACATTTTCATATACTTTATATTTTTCCAAGTTTTGTTTTACTTTTTCTATTTTTTCTCCTACACTTAGTATAAAATCAACATATACTTTATCTTGAGCTTTTATTTTAACAGTCCTTTTCAAAGCAACAATCGGCTCTGTAACTAATCCTATATTTTTAGATAATGGAATTCCCTTTTCTATCATTTTAGGAACTCCAAGATTTCCTCTTCCAATGAACTTCGATTCGCTAATTTCATACTCTAAATACCCAATTGTTTGACTATTTGTGGATAACGTAGCTTCTAAATATATTTCTTTTGCATTTTGTTCTCTTCTTTTTCTTTTTATTATTAATCCATTTGTTTCCTCGTCATATTTCGTTATTAAAAATAAATTATTAAATACAGGATGTGCATAATCCTCTTCTTTTTTTGATAATACAGGTTCAAAATACACAGTTATTTCTACTATTTCTTCTTCATTTCCCTGATTTTCTAATATTACTCTTCTTAATTCTACCGGTTCATTTGAGCTAATTGTCGTTTTTATTTTAGTTTTTATATTTCCATCTAATATTTCTTGTTCATCCTTATCTGGCATGAAACTTATTTGATAACTACTTTTATCGTTAAACGAATAATTGGAACTCCATAATCTTTTCGTCTTAATATTTTTCATAACAAAAAATATTCCTTGTGAATAATCTTCCGTTGGCTTATAACGGTTTATATAAATATCTTTATATTTACTTACTCCTTCACCTTTTTGGTTCATTGCTATTACATAATCTTCACTTGATATAATATTTCCTGCAATCAATCTGCCATCTATTTTGTTATAAGTTGTTTTAATATAATTTTCATAATCTTTATACTTTAATTTTTCTATTTTTTCTTTCTTTTCTTTAGTTATAATTGCTGTTTCTGGCATTGTTTCTTGTAATAATATACTTACTGCAACTAACTCTGGGTTTTCCATAAATCTCTTTGCCATTATTTTGTTATTAAATAGATTATTAATTGAAACAAGAATCAATCCCTGATGGTGTGCCATATAAGTTTTCACAACACTAGATGTTTTTCCTTTTTCTACTCTTTCTGGTGTATAATCTATTGATTCATAAAACCCAAATTTATCGTACATACCTTCTTGCTCTAACTTTTTCAAGTTTTCTACTTCTTCTTTTGGGCAATCCGAAATTGCTAAAATACTTCCATAGCTAGATACAACAAGCTCGTCTCCCAATCCTCTTTTTAATCCTAACCACGGTATACCAAAAGCTTTATATTGATAGTTTGATTTTAAATCTTTTACATTAAAAGCTGCTTCAGATATCCCCCATGGTATGTTTAGCTTTTTAGCATATTCTTTTTGACTCATAATCATAAATTTACAAGACTCATCAAGAAGACTTCCTTGGTACCTTGGTATGTTTATATCTGGCATCAAATATTCAAAAGCTGTACCTGACCAAGAAATTAGTCCTTTATATTTTCCTAAAGTTGTTAACGTTCTACTTAGGCTATTCCAATGTTTAGAAGGTACATCTTTTTTAGCAATTGCGATTAAGCTTGCTTGTCTTGCTTCTGATGCTAATAAATCATAATATGAATCTGTCAGTTTATTTTCTTCTACATTAAATCCAATAGAAAACATTTGTAATTCATTATTATATAATACTGAAAAATCTGTATTTTTAATTAAATTATCTATTAACATAATTAAATTTTTTAATTCTTCTTGTTCTTTATTTTTCTCTATCTCTTCGTTCTTTATCTCTTGTTCATTTTCCTCTTTTTTTGTTTCTAACATTTCTTTAAAAAATGACTTAACAACAAAAAGATATCCTACGAAATTACCACTATCTACGGTTGATATATATCTTGGTATTAATGGTTCTTTTGTTCTAATTTGATACCAATTATATAGATGTCCATTCCATTTAGGAAGACTCTCTATTGTTAATAATATCT
Source organism: uncultured Clostridia bacterium (assembly GCA_944387435.1). Taxonomy (GTDB): domain Bacteria; phylum Bacillota; class Clostridia; order TANB77; family CAG-508; genus CAG-269. Next base: position 57,652 of record CALXEW010000003.1, read on the forward strand.
CATGTAGTAATTCCAAAGCCCTTTTTCTATCAATATACCCTAAGTCATTTGCTGATATAACTGCAAGAAGTGACAAACCAATATTTGTAGAAGAAGTTCTTGGAACAACCTTTTCTTTTCTATCTTCTTGATAATTATCTGTAATTAGATAATTATTTTCTTTAGTTAAATAACCAGCAAAGAAATCCCAAGTTCTTCGTCCTATTTCTTTTACATATTCTTTTTCATTATTATCCAATTTTTCTACAGCTTTTTCTTCTTTTTTTCCTCTACTTATATACCACATTAAACAAGGTATAATTATCCAAAAGATTCCTAAACAAATACTAAAGATATTTCCAACAAATATACAAATCAATCCTATAATAATATTTATTATCATTTGCTTAATATATGAGAACACATCTTCTTTTGCCTGTTTTTCTGCTTCTTCTGATGTCATCCATTCTAATAAATGCTTATGTGAAAAAGCTATTCTATAAATACTTATAAAAATAGATTTTAATGATACATATGCCTTATATGGAAGACAACCTAAAGTTAATATTCCTCTAAAAAAAGAACCCTTTATTCCTGATATCTTTGGAGTAAATGTTTTTTGCTTTTGTTCTCCATTTTTCTTAAATACTAAATAATTTGTGAGCTCCAATACAAATGGAAGTATAACTACTAAAATCAATCCTAAGATTATTCCAACTATATTTTTATTATAAATTGTTCCTATTGACCATGTAAAAATTAGAGAAAACATTATACTTATCTCTAATAAACTTCTTCTAATATTATCTAAAATTTTATATCTAGAAAGTAAATTTAAGTGTTTTTTAGAAGATACCCATTTTACAATTTGAACGTCTCCTCTTATCCATCTAGAAAGCCTATTCATAAAACTATTATATTTTGTAGGATATCCATCCATAAGCATTATGTCAGAAACTAAAGCACATCTTAAATAACATCCTTCTAGTAAATCATGACTAAGAACAGTATTTTCTGGTATCTGGTCTTTTAATACTTTAGAATATACTTTTAAATCATAAATTCCTTTTCCTGTAAATATTCCCTCTTTAAAATTATCTTGATATAAATCAGATATCGCATTTGTATATGAGTCAATTCCTCCTGCTCCTGCAAATATTTTTGTAAACAAATTATAATTACTTACATCTAAATTTATTCCAACTCTTGGTTGCATAATTCCATATCCACTAGTTACAACATTTGTTTTTTCGTCTATTTCTGGCTTGTTTAAAATATGTGCCATGGCGCCTATTAATCCGAAAGCTGAATCTAATATTAAATCTGTATCAGCATCTAACGTAATTATATATTTAATATTTTTTAATTCATTTTTTATCTCTTCTTTATCTTCGTAATTTTCTATTGTATTTTCTCTAAAAGGATTGTTAATATTTCCGAGTAAATACTCACCAAACTGCATAAGCATTCCTCTTTTTCTTTCCCAGCCTAAATATGAACCTTCATTTTCATTCCATTCTCTTTTCCTATATATAAAATTAAATATAGGTATATTGCTATTTGTTTTATATTTTTCATTTAATATCTTTACTTGTTTTCTTCCTTCTTCTATTACATCTAAATCAAACTCTTCTTCTTTTTTACTACTTTCCGTACAATCACCAAGTAAACAAAAATATATATTATCAGATTTATTTGCCAAATAAAATATTTCTAATTTTTTTATTAATCCTTCTACTTTTTCTTTTGAATTTACAATGGTAGGTATTACTACCATTGTACTATTTTCTTTATCTATTCCGTTTAGAAAAATCTAATTTTGGAACTAATTTGGGTTTAATAATTCTACTTAATACATAAGATATAATTTGATTTACAACTTCTGATGCTGGTATAAAAAATAATATCCAAGAAACAATTAATATAACTACATTATTTATATTAGCATTTAGAACTTTTGCTAAATAAAAAGAAATTACTAAACTAAATACTAATATCACACTAATATAAATTTTAGTTTTCTCTTTTATAGTATTAGAACTCCTTTTTTTATGTCCTAAAATCTTATATAATTCTTCTATTCCTTCATCTATTAAATAATATCCTATATGACTTTTTTTACCTTTTTCTTTATCCTTATTTGCTAATTCTAATAATTTTCTTGTTATATATATCTCTGATATTTTAGTTTTCTTTGATATTTCCTTTATTTTGTTTCTATAGTATTCTTTTGTTTTATTATCCATTTTTTCATAAACAGAACAAGGATCTTGTTTTAATAAATCTTCCACTCCATTTATTTTTTCAAATATTTCTAAGAAATTAATCCTTTGTATCTTTTTTATACTCGTTATACTATTTCCTATTGATACTTTCCTTACTGCAATATCAAAATGTTCTTTTTTTATAATTTCTGATACTGTAGTTCCTGTAAGCTCTATTGTTTCTTCTAGCACTTTTAAATAGCTATATCCTTTTTTTCCATATCTTTTTAGTATATAAGACATATATTCCACAAATGAATATTGCATATCATTTAATACATTCTTTTCTATTTTTTTGAAAGTATTATTTTTAAAAGTCTGTTCCTGCTTTGTTTTATTTTCTATTAATCTTTCTACTATATTTTCTGCTTTATATTTTTCCATTTGTGATATATAAATTTTTTCACAAACTTCTCTAATATTTTCAATTATTGCAATTTCTAAGAATATTCCTATATTCCATATTTCTTCCATACTAAGTGTTTTTTTAGTTTGATAGCTAGCAAGGTAATTTTCTAGATCTTTTCTTTCTATTCTATTGTCTGTATATGCTATTATTTCAGATGCTAAAACATATATTCTTGCAAATCCTTTATATGATCCATTTGCAATCCCTAAAAAACTTGTATATTTTTTTAGAGTTAACTCCTTTTCAATCTGTTTTACACACTCTTCTATAACATATAAATTGTCCAAAAGCCATTCTCCAGCTGGATGTATACTTATACCTAATTTCAAGTGTTCATTTAACAAATTATATACATCTTGTATAACCTTAAAACTCTCCAATAGATGTGGTACAGGATAAGTGCTTTTTTCTGATTTACCAACCAAGTTATGACTTGAAGCAATTTTTTGTAAGTGACTTTCCAATTGTTTCTTATCCAAAGGCGTTCCATTTATTTTTAATATTTTATCTACTCTCAAAAAAATTCCACTCCTTGTAAATATGTTTTATACATATTGTTTACAAAGAGTGGTAATTTTATGCATTTATTAACTTATCTTTCTTCTTCATCGTTTGATATTTCACGATTAATTTGTTCTTCTAATTCTTTTTGAGTCGTTTGCTCAATTTCTATAGTTCCATCATCATTACGTACCATTATCCCTGCTGCAAATTCAGATGTTAATGTAAGAGTTTGTCTATATCTTTCTATTACATCTTCTTTATTGAAATCTCCATCCTTTACATTTCTCTCATTTACTTGTGTATTTACAACAGTTTGTATATATTCTTCTATTGTATTAGAAATTGTTCCATCTCTATTGGCCGAATAGCTTTCATCTCCATATACAAGTTCTTCGTCCTCTTGATTAATTCTTATAGACTCAACTGTAGGTTCATCGTCACTTGTCCAATTTGATCTAATAGTAACATCTTCTATATCTACTCCTAAAGTATTAGCTACTTTTGACTTTATAATGTCTAATTGTAAATTTTCTAAATCTTCTCCAATACTTACTAATTCTTCAACATTTATATCTCCTTCTAGTCTTTGTTCAAGATTTGTTATTCTTTCTAATGTATCACTATCAATTCCTAGTTCTGCAATATTTTTTCCTGAATTTACTACTTGCTCTAATGTTATTGGTTGATTTTCTTGGCTTGCATTACTCATATTTGCTCCAATTGCTAATGAACCAGCACCTATTGCAACTACTATTGCTCCTATTATTGCTAATCTTGAACCTTTAAATTTTTTAGGCTCTCTTCTTAACGTTGGTTTTCTTACTGTTCTTCTTTGAGTTCCCCTTCTTTCGTCTTCAAATACTGCTTGTATCTCTCTCAAGTCTGCTGCTCTTTGTTCTGGAGATTTTGAATAATATTTTCTTTCCGCTTCTGCTCTTAATCTTTCATGATTTCGTCTTTGCTGAGGAGTTCCCGGAGCTATTCTATGACCTATATAACCTATTCTTTCATCAGTATGTCTTGATTGTCTTCTGTCATAATTACTTGTATCTACTTTTAATCCTTCTTTAAATTCATTTCTTTTTCTTCTATTATTAAAATCTATAACTTCTCCCATAACCGCTTCCTCCTTTGCATATTACTACACTTCTATTATACCACTTTTAACAAAAAAAAGCAAAATTTGTGTACTCTTGCACTTATTTTGCTTAAAGTTCATAAAAATATTCTATTATTCCATTGTAAATTCCCCAAGCTAATCTTTCTTGATAATTATCTTCTAAAAGTTGTTTTTCTTCTTCTGGATTTGATAAAAATCCACATTCTACAATAGATATAGGTATCTCAACATTTTTCATAATGTATACACTATTTAGCTTCATTTCAACTCTATTGTTTTCTTTTTCTATTGCTTCATTTAGGCTTTCTTGAATACTTTTAGCTAAATCAATACTTTTTTCATTTTTAGTATTATAAAAACATTGCCACCCATAATATTGTGACTGAGATATTTTATTTAAATGAATAGATACAAATATATCTGCCGAAGATTCATTTCCTATTTTTACTCTATTTTTAATATCAGATACTTTCTTCTGTCTTAATGTTTTACTATCTAAATCATAAATAGCATTATTATCTGAACGAGTTAAAATAACATTACATCCACTTTGTTCTAATAACTTTTGCACTTTTAATGTTATTTTCAAATTTGTTTCCGCCTCTGTTGTCCCATCTTTTGCTTCTGCTCCTTCATCTGGTGTTCCATGTCCTGCATCTAATATAACAGTTTTTCCTGATACCGGCGTTGCCGTTGTTTCTACTGTTTCATTTTTTATATTATTATTCTGATTTTTTACAACACTACAAGAAAATGCAAATAAAGAAATTAGCAAAAATCCCAATATTATTTTTATTCTTTTTTGACTTATAATAAGCATATACATACCTCTCTTATAATATGTATATTATCTATTTACCCTTTTTAGAACTAATTTTGTATTTATTCTAGCTCTACTATTTTTACATCTTTTATTTTCTTTATTTTCTCAATTATATATTTTAAATCTATTTTTGATTTTGATTCAATCGTAAGTTTTATTTTGGCTTGTTTATCTAAAACATCTGCTTCTAAACTTTCTATATTTATTTTATTTTTCGTAAATATATCTGTTATTTCTAAGGCTAAATTTTTTCTATCTTTTGCAAATATTTTAAAAATTTCTTTTTTCTTTACTCTTTCTTCATTTTTATTTAACAATTTAACCATCATTGTTTTTGCCTTTGCTGTTTTTACTTCTTTTATCCACTCTTCTTGAAAATTTGTTTCTTTTTTTCCTACTTCTATTTCTACTATGTTTCCTGTTTTTAATTTAGTTATAAATGGCATAGATATACTGTCTATAATACATCTTTTTATATGGTCACCAATTTCTTGATGTATAGTATAGGCAAAGTCTATTGCTGTAGAACCTTTGGGAAGTACTTTAATATCACCTTTTGGAGTAAATACATAAATTTCGTCATCTAGCACTTCATCTTTTAAAGTTTCTAAAAATCTCTTTGGATTCTCAATTAAATTTCCTAATTCTAAACTATCTTTAATTCCTGATAAATTATTTTCAAATATTTCCTCTTTATTTTTATCCTTTTCATACATCATATAAGAAAAATAATTTGTAATCCCATATTTATTTATTTTATTCATTGTATAAGTACATATTTGTGCTTCAAATATTACTCCAGCTTCACCTAACAAAATTTCATGTATTGATTGGTATAAATTTTTTCTTGGTAACGCTATATAGTCTTTAAACCCTCCTGGAATTATAGAATATATTGTATTTAAAATTCCTAATATTCTATAACACTCTGCTTTTCCTTTTGCTACTATTTTTATAGAAAATAAATCTTTTAACTCACTCATTCCAAGATTTTTTTCTTTAAGCTTTTTATATATGTAGAACAAATGCTTTGTTTCAATTTTTACATTTGCTGGTATTTTTTGTCTTCTTAATTCCGATATTATAATATCTTTTGTTTTCTCTAAAAAAACTATATTTTCTTTTAATTTTTGTTCTAATTCTTTTGAGATTTTCTCATAATCTTCAGGATACAGGTATTTGAATGCTCCATCTTGTAATTTAATTTTCATATCATACATTCCAAGTTTATGTGCAATTGGTGCATAAAGTTCTATTGTTTCTTTACTTATAGCTATTTGTCTATCTCTTTTTAAATATTCTAAAGTTCTCACATTATGAAGTCTATCAGCTAATTTTAGTATAATAACTCTAATATCTTTTTCCATCGCAATAAACATTTTTTTATAATTTTCTGCTTGTGCTTCTTCTACTGATTTGAATAGCTTGCTTAGTTTAGTTACTCCTTCTACCAAAGTTGCTACATCTTCTCCAAATGTCATTTTTATATCTTCATAAGTAGCAACCGTATCTTCCACAACATCATGAAGAAGTGCAGCACATATGGTCGTTGTATCTAATCCAAGTCCTGCTAATATATATGCTACATTTAAAGGATGAACTATATAAGGTTCTCCTGACTTTCTTTTTTGTTCTTTATGCATTTTATTTGCATATTCATATGCTTTTATTATTTTATTTTTGTCAATATTCCTATTTTTCAATTTTGCTCTATAAACAACATCCTTTATATTTATATCTTTTGTATTATTCATATTTTTCTCCTATCCATATCTTCTTTTTTCTGAATAGTATCTACATACATTATGTACCATTTGGTTATTTAATAAAAATTCTCTTCCTTCTTTTTTTATAGACATATCCTTCACTTCATTATCTATACATTTACTACATACTGTACAATTATTTTTTTCATTATTTAAAATCTTTGGTTCTTCTTTTTCTAAATCAAATGTAAATTCTGTCATAACTTCTGATAAAACAGGACAAAATGTAGCTTTCAAACCATCTCCTTGCATCCATACTTGAAGTCCTCTTCCTCCATTTTGACAGTAAACTTTATTTTCTTTTTTGTACGTTTTCCATTCCTCATCATTCAAAAATATTTTAGGAGCTTTTATTTTTAAATTTTTTCTTATAGCTAAACGATTTATCTCTTTTACAATTTCCATCCATTTTATTGGTGATACATGTTTTAGCGGAATATCTCTTCCTTGTAAAGCTTCAAAACTTCCAGCATGAAATGTAAACCATTCTATACCAAGTTTAGAATAGTAGTCTATTATTTCTTTATAATCATCTTGATTTATTTCCCATATAGTCGGCTGTATCTTCACTGTTATTCCTTTATCCAAACAATATTTAATTGCTTCATTTATTTCGTTTAGATTTATTTTTTTGTTTCCTTTTAAATATTGTAATTTTTTATTATCCATTGTATCAACACTATAACTTATGTAGTTAATGCTTTGACTTTCAATTCCTTCTGTTAATTTTTTTATTACTTCTATTCCGTTAAATCCTGATGTTGAAAACATTACTTTTTTTCCTGCTTTTATAAATTCCTTCGCGGCTTTGTTACAAAATCCTGTATCAACTGACACGTCTGGGTTTCCTAATATATATGCATTTTTTAAATTTGGTAATTTTTTTACTATAACATTTATCTTTTCTAAAGTTCCTTGATAATCTTTATGTCTTCTTCCATAACTTTCTTGAGTACATCCTATACAAGAACATGTACATCTTTTTCTTCCATAAGTTCCTGTATATAATGTTAGCTCTTCTACTTTTTCTAACAAACTAACCTTGTCCATAAAAAGACCTCCTAAACTTTTTCTTATATTAGTTTATGAAGGTCTTTTTGATTTTAGAACAAAAAATAGAAAAGATTTTAGCTTTAACTAAAATCTTTCAGAGTTTTATTATCTTCTTTTATCTATTGCATAACTACTTCCCATAACTGATTTTGCTGCATGTTTTACTTGTGCTCCTATTTCTCCTATTTCTAATATATTGTGAAATCTTCCTACATCTGCAACAACTACACCTATTGATAAAGATGTTAATGGGAATTGTTCTATTATTCCTTTTCTATTTGCTACTTCTATATAACCTTTCTCAATATCTTCTTCTGTAAAATATTTCACTACATTTGCATCAAAATGAGATATTATGTTTTGACATAATTTTTCACAATTTGTTCCAGGTACAATTGCCACAAAATCATCTCCTCCAATATGTCCAACAAATGTATTTTCTAATTCATCACTATGAACTAAGCTTACTATTGTATCTGCTGTAAACTCTATTATTTGGTCTCCTTTTAAGAAACCATAAACATCATTATAAGCCTTGAAGTTGTCTAAGTCTAAATACAATACCGAAAAAGCTTCTCCTCTTACAATTCTCTTCTTTAACTCGGCATGTATTTGTACATTTCCTGGAAGTCCAGTTAACGGACTTACTCTTCTGTTACTTGAAAGAAGTCTATTCAAATTCTTTACAGTATAATATAAATATTGCTCGTCTACTGGCTTTTTTATAAAATATTCTACAGACTCTCTTAAAATCCTTACTCTATGCTCTCTGCTCCTTTTTGATGATACTACAATTACTGGAGTTATATTGTTGTCTTCATCCTTTCTAATCTTTCTACACAAATCTATTACATCTCTATCTATCGCATCTTCATTTATTACTATTAAAGATGGAATATTTTTAAGTGCTATATCTATTTGTTCCGTCTTTACACTAATAAATTTATATTCTGGATCATTTCTAAATAGTTCTCTAAAAATTACAATTGAAGAATCATCATCGTCTATAATATATATCTCTTGTACCATTTTTTTGCTCCTTTATTTTATTTGCCTTTATTATATACAAAGCTATTCATATTTTTCAAGTTTTTTTAATTTTTATTTTTCTTTATTTTTTTCAGTTCTATTTTTTTATTTAATATCTCTCTTATTTCTTTAGTATCTATGGCTGGAAATGCCTTTTTTAATCTATATACATTTTTGTATAATCTAAAAATTATTTTGTTTCTCTTCTCATTTAAATCATCTACTATTTTTTGTATATTTTCAACTATATCCAATTTTTCTGTACTTTTTTCTGTTTCTTTTGCTATTTCCTTTAATTTTTCTTTTATTTCATTATTTAATTCTTCTATTCTTTCTAATGCTAATTTTATACTCTTAAGTTTAATAATACTTGTTATCACATCAACAACAAATACCATGCTCAAAATAACCACCACAAAACGTATTATATCAATATCTATACTTCCTACAATCTCTTGCATAAACGGATGAATATACTTAGTAAATATCACTCCTAATATTCCCCAATATATTGAATTCGATAAACATACTCTTCCTTGAAAATTAATCTTGTGATCAGAATAATCCCAATATTTAGTATGAAATAGCTTTTCTAATAGAACTCCTACAACATATTCCCAAAATGTTAGTATTATCATTGAACTAATAAATAATAGAATAATATTATTTGAAAGTTTATTTAAAATAGTAAACATTATAATTGCACCAAAACCATATATTGGGCAAATTGGGCCTTTTAAAAAACCTGTATTTATAATTTTCTTTTCTATAATTGACCTAAATATTGATTCCATTACCCATCCTAAAAATGAATAAATTAAAAAATATGTTAAAATAAAAAATACTTCTTCTTCCATATCATCCTCTTTATAAAAACCTCCTACAAATTGTAGGAGGTTTAATCTTATTTATTTACCATAACTCTTGCAGTTTCACTTACTCCACTCTCATTATAAACTGTTACTTCTATTTTGTTTTCTCCATCGTGTAATGGAAATCCATTATATTCAAACTGTTTTCTTTCGTCTATAGAATATATTTGTTCTAAATCAAATGCATATTTTTGATTCTCATCTTCATCTATAGTAACTTCTACTCTTGTAAGCCCCTCTTCATCAGATGCTCTAATAACAAAATTTGAAGATCCATCGGTTGTTACTTCTAGAGTTGGTCTCATAACACCCCTTACCTCTTGTTGTTCTGTTTCTGTTGCATTATTAATGTCTACGACAGAAACTGTTAAAGTGTGTTGACCCACTGGAATTTCAATTGAATATTCTACTGCCATATCATTTATATCTACTCTTTGTTCTTCTTCATCATCCCATCTATATGTCATATAAGAAAGTTGATTTTTCCCATTTGCTGTAACTATTAAATTACCTCCATCAACTTCAAAATCAACAGTTATGTCTCCTTGTCTTGTATATACTCTTGAATAATTTGTTTCTCTTCCTTCTTCATCAACAGCATATACATTTAATGTATTTTCTCCAGTTGGAATTTCTATTGTCTCTATAACAGATTTTTTCCCTGAAGCATTTAATTCTGTTGGCGTTTCATTATTCCAATTATATGTTACTCTTTGTAATTGGCTACCATGACTTACTTCTAATTCTAATTGTGTTTCTGAAATTTCTTGAACTGAAATTGTAGGTTTTGCTTGACTGTTTCCTGTTTGTGTTCCTTGATACATAGAGTATGAACCACTACCTATCATTACTATGCCAAAAACTATTAGTACTATAGCAAAAAATCTAACAATTTTATCTATTTCTATTGTTCCTCCGCTATTATATCCCATATTATTATTTTTTTGCTTTTTTTCTTTTTTAGGCTTTGGAGGTTCTACACTTAATATTTGATTCAAAATTTTCACCTCTTTTGTCTATTATGGAAAAATTATATCATAGGATTTTTTAAAAGTAAAGTGAAAAATATTCCTAAAAAAAAATAAAAACGCTTATAAAAATTATATTTATAAACGTTTTATCTCTTCTTTCTTATTAGTTTTGTGTATATGGTAATAAAGCAATATGTCTTGCTCTTTTTATTGCTTTTGTAATATCTCTTTGATGTTTACTACAAGCCCCTGTTGTTCTTCTTGGTAATATTTTTCCTTTATCATTAATAAATTTTCTTAATTGTTCAGGATTTTTATAATCTAATACAAAGTTTTTATCACTGCATAATAAACATACTTTTTTTCTTTGTTTTCTGAATCTTGGATTGTAGTCATCATCATAGTTTTTATTTCTTTTATTTTGCTTTTTATCTGACATTTTATTATTCCCCCCTAATCTTATTAGAATGGTAGGTCATCGCTTGAAGAAATTTCAAAATCTGATCCCATACTTCCTGGTTCAGTATTTCCAAATGTATTTTCAAAAGTAGAACTTCCTGCTTCTTGTTCTCTTTTACTATCTGCAAAATAAGCTTCTTCAGCTACTACTTCTGTTACATAATGTTTTACACCCTGGTCATCATCCCAAGTTCTTGTTTGAATTCTTCCGATTATTCCTACTTGTTGACCTTTTTTAAAGTATTTACTACAAAATTCTCCTAGTTTACTCCAAGCAACAATATTTATAAAATCTGCTTGTCTTTCTTCTCCTTGTCTAACAAATCTTCTATTTACAGCTAAACTAAAAGAAGCAACTAGTGTATTATTTGTTTGTGTATATCTTACTTCTGGATCTCTTGTTAATCTTCCCATTAATATAACTTTGTTCATTTTTTATCACCTTTCCTACTTTAAAATAATAGGCCCTTATCTTTTTAATTATTCATCTTTTTTTACAACAATGTGTTTTAAAATTTCATCTGTAATTCTGTAAATTCTTTCTATTTCAGCTATTGCTGATGGTTGTGATTCAAAATTGAATAATAGGTATGTACCTTCATTAAATTTTTTAATTTCATAGGCTAATTTTTTCTTTCCCATGTTTTCAACTGATTCTACTTTACCATTTTCATTAATTAATCCTGTAAATTTTTCTTCTAAAGCTTTTAAACCTTCTTCATCTACATTTGGATTAACAATGATAATACTTTCGTATTTGTTCATTATTTTCACCTCCCTTTGGATTTATAACCTACATTTACTGTAAGTAGAGATTTGAAAAATAGCTACACTAATTTTCAAAGCATAGCTATTTTACCACATTTTTTAATTTTTTGCAAGCATTTCAATGTATTTTTTTGTTTCTTTTTACATAAAATATTTCTTTATAAAGTAGTTAAAAATCTTTAAAAATCAACCCTTACGACAGAAATGTCGTTCTATTTCAACTATAACTATAATATAATAATTAAAATCTTATGTTGGAGGTAAAAGATGATAAAACAATATCGAAAAAGACATAGCCTATCACAAGAAGAACTTGCAGAAGAAATCGGTATAAGTTCAAGACATTTACAACGTCTAGAACGTAATGAAGAACACACAAGAGTTTCAACCTTCAAAAAGATTGTAAAAGCTTTAGATATACCAGACGATGAAATTATAAAATTTATAAAAAAGTAACAGATATTTAAATTAATTTTAAATATCTATTTTTATACTCCTTTTTCAAACTCTTTCTTTATATCTTTTAATAAATCATTAACATCTATTCCTAATGCATATGCCAATCCAAATAGTTCATAATCTTTTACTGTTCTTTTATTATTTTCTATATCATATAAACTTTGTTTGTGTATACTTATTCCCATTAATTCTAATTTTCCTGCTAATTTTTCATATGACATTTTTTCTTTTGTTCTATATTCTTTTAATCTTTTTCCTATTACATTCATATTATTGTTGAACTTTGCAATTAAAGACATAATATCCTCTCCACTTTTTTATTTTTACATATTGATTTTATTATTTTTTTATGCTATATTTATAAGTGTTAACGCTTAGTAGAAAAGGAGAAAAAAATTATGAAATATTCAAAAGAAAAAGGAATCACTTTAATTGCATTAGTAATCACTATCATTGTTTTACTAATTTTAGCGGGAGTTTCAATTGCTATGCTTACTGGACAAAACGGAATATTAACTCAAGCAACTAGTGCAAAGGAAAAGGCAAATAAAGCAACAGAGGAAGAAAAAATACAGATGGCAGTGTTAGGAAGCAGCTTAACTGATAGTGGCTATAATGCTATTTTAGATGAGACAAGTTTTAAGCAGGAGTTAGCAAACCAATTTGGAAGTCAAAGTTTAGATGTAGTGGCAAATGGAGATGGAAGTTTTATAATAACTATAGAAGATACACAAAGAAAATACTATGTTAATGATGATAAAACAGTTATAAATAGTGATAACATTATAGAAATAGGTACAGCAGAAGAATTAGCAAGTTTTAGAAATGATGTAAATAATGGAAACACTTATGAAGAAAAAGCAATATTACTTACTAACAATATAGATTTACAAGGAGAAGAATGGGAACCAATTGGATATTATCCTCCAGAAAATGTTGATTCACCAAATGCCAATACTAATAAACCATTTAAAGGAATTTTTGATGGTTGTGGATATGAAATAAATAATTTTTATATAGATACTACAGAAAAAGTTCAAGGATTATTCGGATTAGTAAATAATGCAAAAATTGCAAATTTGGGTGTAGGAGAAAACGTAAGCATTAATGGAGGTATTGGAACAGCAGGAGTTGTTAGTTATATTTATAACAGAACTAAAGTATATAATTGTTATAATAAAGCAAGAATCAAAGGAAATGATAATCATACAGGAGGAGTTGTTGGTATTAGTCATGAAAACAATCAAGTTTCAAATTGCTATAATTTAGGTAAAATTGATGGGACAATAAATGTTGGAGGTATTGTAGGATATTTAAATACTTCATCAGTGCTTAGTAATTGTTACAACAACGGTAATATAACAGCAAGTCAAAGCTGGGTTGGTGGAATAGTAGGTCAAGCACAAAATTCATCAATAATAGAGACATCTTATAATAGAGGTTCTATATATGGAGAATCTGATGATACAGGAGGAATAGCTGGAAAACTTTTTACTAATTGTATAGTAAGAAATTGCTATAATATTGGCGAAGTGACAGGAAATGGAGATTATATTGGTGGTTTAGTGGGTCTAATTCAAAACAGTAGTGCTGAAAACTGTTATAATATTGGAATAATTAATGGTGACAATGCGACCGGGATAAATTCAGCAATAGGATTCATTAATGTATCAACTGTAAATAATTGTTATGTTCTTGAGCGGTGGAAATTATAGTAATGCAGTAAGTGGAATAAAAGTATTAAGTAGTGATGAATTAAAAAATGCATATAGTTTATTAGGAAATAAATTTAAAGAAAACACAAAAGGTATAAATAATAATTATTATCCTATTTTATATTGGCAATAAATGATAATGAAGTGGTAGAGATCTTCTTCCACTTTATTTATAATAATTATTATTATAAAAATATTTCCATTACGAATTTTTCCGTTTATGGAACTTTTTTCGTAATGGACCTTAAATAATTATATATATTAAATGTTGTTTTTTGACCCCGTCCCAAAAAACAGTACCTTTCCAAACTTATTCTTATTTATTTTCTTTTGTAATTCCATAATTGGTATTGGAAGTATTGATATAATAGCTACTATTAGCCATTGAATGCTATTTAGTGGAACTAAACTAAATATATTTGCAAAAACTGGAACTATAACTACAATAGTTTGTATAATAACACCTAATATAAAACTTCCTATTAAAAATTTATTTTCCAAAATTCCTACTTTAAAAATAGATTCTTCACTTTTTATATTAAAGCTGTGGACAAGTTCTAATACACCTAAAGCAATAAATGCCATTGTTCTTCCAACTTCTAGCCCATAATATTTGTTTCCTATACTAAATGCTATTAGAGTTAGCATTCCAAGCATTATTCCTTCTACTATAATCTTATTCCACAAACCATCTGTAAAAATTCCTTTTTTACTATCTACAGGTTTTCTAGTCATAATATTTTTTTCTGGTGGTTCTAATCCTATTGCAATTGCTGGGAATGAGTCTGTTACTAAATTAACCCATAGTAATTGTATTGCAAGAAGTGGTGACTTAAACCCTAGAACTAATCCCATAAAAATTGTTACTATTTCTCCTATATTTGTTGCAATTAAAAAGTGAATTGCTTTTTTTATATTATCATATATATTTCTTCCTTGTTTTACAGCTTTTACAATTGTTACAAAATTATCGTCTGTAAGTATCATATCAGATGCACTTTTGGCTACATCAGTCCCGTTCTTTCCCATAGCAATTCCTATATCTGCATTTTTAAGTGCTGGACTATCATTTACTCCATCACCTGTCATAGCAACAACTGCCCCAGTGTTTTGCCAAGCTTTAACAATTCTTACTTTATGTTCAGGTGTTACCCTTGCAAATACTGAATAATCTTTAATCTCCTTTTCTAACTTTTCTTGTGGTATTTTATCTAGCTCTTTACCTGTTATTGCTTTATCATATTTTCCTAAAATATTTAATTCTTTAGCAATGGCTTTTGCAGTAACTATATGGTCTCCTGTAATCATAACAGTCTTTATTCCTGCTCGTTTACAAGTAGCTACCGCTTCTTTTACACCTTCTCTTAGTGGGTCTATCATTCCAATCAAACCTACAAATTTTAGTCCTGTTTCTACAAAACTAGATTCTATTCTTTTTGGTAATACAGATATATCTTTATATCCAACAGCAATTACCCTTAAAGCTTTTCCTGCCATCATTTCATTTTGACGTTCTATATTATTCTTTTCTCCAATAGATAAATTACATTTATTTATCAAAACATCTGGAGCTCCTTTTGTTATTATTCTATAACCTTTATCAAGTTTATGTATTGTTGTCATCATTTTTCTATTTGAGTCAAATGATATTTCATTCACTCTTGGCATCATGTGATATAATTCTATTTTATTCTTATTACATTTTTGAGCTCCTTCTACAATAGCAACTTCTGTCGGTTCTCCTTTTACTTCTGTTTTTCCTTTTTCATATACAATATCACAATCTGTACACATACTTGCAAGTTCTAATGCAAAATCGTCGTTATTTGATTTTATCTCTACTACTGCCATTTTATTTTGTGTTAAAGTCCCTGTTTTATCTGAACAAATTACTCTACTACTTCCAAGTGTTTCAACAGCAGGTAATTTTCTAATTATAGCATGGTTTTTAGCCATTTTAGTTACACCAATAGATAGTACAATTGTAACTATTGCAGGAAGCCCTTCTGGAATTGCCGCTACTGCTAGTCCTACTGATGTCATAAACATTTCTATTGGATCTATTTTCTTTATCATTCCAATTAAAAATATTAATATACAAATTGCTAAACATACAAGTCCTAAAACTTTTCCTACTTGTCCTAACTTCTTTTGTATTGGCGTTTCTGGTGTTTTATCTTCAATTATCATACCTGCAATTTTACCAACATTAGTATTCATTCCTATGTCTGTTACCACTGCTTTTCCAGTTCCATTCACAACTATACTTGCCATAAAAGCCATATTTTTCATATCACCTAAAGCCACGTCTTTTTTAGCTATCATATCTGCATCTTTTAAAACAGCTTCTGTTTCTCCTGTTAAACTTGATTCTTCTATTTTTAAGTTATGGCTTTCTAATAATCTACAATCTGCTGGTACATAATTTCCTGACTCTAAAATTATAATATCACCAGGTACTAATTCTTCAGCATTTATTTCTTTTACTATTCCATCTCTTACAACTTTTGCTCTAGGTGGTGTCATTTCTTTTAAAGCTTCAATTGACTTTTCAGCTTTTGCCTCTTGTACAACTCCCATAATTGCATTTAATATTACAATTGCAATTATAATTATTGAATCTATATAGTCATTTTCCCCTTGAAAGTATGAAATTCCCGCTGATACAATTGATGCTATTATTAAAATAATAATCATAAAGTCATTAAACTGTTTTAAAAATTTAACTAGTAAACTCTCTTTAGGTTTATCATCTAATTTATTTTTTCCATATTTACTTCGCCTAAAAACTACCTCTTCTTCATTCAAACCACTTCTTATGTTTGTCTTAAGTTTCCTTACAACTTCTTCTTTTCTTAATGTTTCCCACATAAATATCCTCCTTGTCCATTGGGGACGTTTCCTTTGCGCAAAAAATTTCGCATTTGGGACACTTCCTCAAATTTTCATTTGTTTCTTTTAATATCTATGTGGGACATACTGTTTTTATTACTAAATTTTTTTGCAAAAATAAAAGATAAGTTTTTATTTTACACTAACTTGTCTTAAACTTATGTGTGAATTAGAACTATATACTAATGAACTATTAGCAGTAAATAAATTATAAACATTTTCTGAACATTTTACAGTTAGATTTGCATTTTCATCAGTTGCTGCATCATAAAAGCATTCATAATAATCTATATAATCATGGTCATCAACGTTTTTTCCCGAAACATTAGCATTTACTTCTATTTCTCCACTTAACTTATAACATCTAAAATAAACAAAAGTAATATCTTCAACACTTTCAGGAATGTCTGAACCATTTACTAAATTATAACATTGATTAAATGTGGCATGCATATCTTTTACTTTATTAGGTATAGTAGGCGCTGTTTCTAAATTAGTACAATTATGAAATGCCCAACTAATATCTTCAGCATTATCTGGTAAAACAGGAGCTCCTAAAAGAGTTGAACAATTTTCAAAAACTGCCATTAGATTAGTTACATTTCCAGGAATTGCTGGTGCTTTTTTTAAACTAGTACAACCTTTAAAAGCTCCCTGCATATTAGTAATAGTTTCAGGTATTACAGGAGCAATTTTTAATGCTGTATCATTCATAAATGCTTCTAACATACTTGTAACAGGTAAAAATTCATTTTGAGATTGTGTTTTTACATATTGTGGTACTGTACCAATAATTTCTCCTTCATTAGTATGTTCTTGTGATATATATCTTACGCTATATGTACCATCGTCTAGTTTGATATATTCCCATAAATCCATATCTATACTATTACCGTTTGTACCAATTCCTATTACTCCATCGTTTCTTTCTTCATCTTGACTTTCTGGAGCCACCGCATTTGACATAACTTCATTCCAATCTATTCCTTTTTCAATTCCATTAGAAGTTATATTATAATCTCTTTTACTATCAATAAAATGAACTGTAAAAGTTCCATCTCCATTACTTACAACAGTTGCTTTCCCATTTCCAAAATGATTATCTATTGCATCTTGTAAATTAGATTGACTTAATTCTTGATAACCATTTTTCCCAACCATTGCACTTGTTGTTGCTAAATTAACACCTTCTTTTTCCTCTGCTTCTTCTGTTTTAGTTTTAGCATTTTGTGCTTGTGTTAATATTCCGTTATCTCCTGTTAGCATTGCAATTGAAACTCCGTGCTAAAATCAGTAACACAATTATTGTAATCACCAAAGCTATTAATGTTATTCCTTTTTCACTTACTCTTTTGTTCATTTTATTTTACCTCCATAATATTTTCTAATTAATTTATAGCATTTATTTTTATCATTGTCAATGATAATTTATCACTTTGTATTTATTGTATTTTCTTTCTTAAAATTGGAAAATATATTATATAAAATAATTTTGGAGGTCTATAATGGCAGATTATGAAGCAAAAGAATTGTTTAAAATAATTGGAGGAAATATAAAATATTATAGAAAATTATATAATCTAAAAAAAGGAAAATTAACACAAGCAGAACTTGCAGAAAAAGCAAATGTTTCAACTGCATTAATAGGGAACTTAGAAAGTGAACATATAGAACAAGGAATAAGTGTATATACCTTATGGAAAATTAGCAAGGTGCTAGAAATACCTGTAGAAAAATTATTTGATACTTCTGATTTTTCAAGTAGAAAATTAGATAACTAAAATTCCCCCTAACATATTAAAAATTTTGTCATAATATGTTATAGGGGGTATTATTATGTTATTTACTACAATTCTTTTAGCTATATCTAGTAGTATAGACTCTCTTGGCATTGGAATTACTTATGGAATAAAAAATATATCTATTTCAAATAAAGGAAAATTAGTTATTTTCTTTATATCTTTTATAATTACATTAATATCTTTATATTTAGGAAATATTTTAAAGCTCATATTTCCTAACTTTATAATAGATTACTTAGGTAGTTTTCTATTTATTTTAATGGGAATATTTATTTGCTTTCAAGCTCTAAAAAAGGATAAAAAAGAAGAAAAGTTTGAAAACAAAAAAATGGAAAACTATAATTATCAAAAAACATATTCATTTTTTATTAATTTTTTAGGAATTACAATTAAGATAATAAAAGATCCTGTATCATCAGATTTTGATAATTCAAATAAAGTAGATAGTAAAGAAGCTCTTTTTCTTGGGGTCGCACTTTCAATAGATTCTTTATGTGTTGGAATTGGTGGAAGTGTTATAGGAATTAATACTTATATCTTTCCGTTTTTAGTAGGATTCCTTCAATTATTTTTCTTAAGAACAGGAAATTTTTTAGGAAAAAAACTATATGATTTTTCCAAGCTACCATCAAATATATGGTCAATAGTTTCTGGTATTTTACTTATACTTCTTGGGATTCTTAAATTCCTAATGTAAAAAGTGAAACAAATAAGGGGTATCCCTTATTGTTTCACTTCTGCTAATTTCATTGATAATAATTTTGATATTCCGTTTTCTTCCATTGTTACGCCATATACTGTGTCTGCTGCTTCCATTGTTCCTTTTCTATGCGTTATTACCAAAAATTGTGTATCTTTAGAAAATTTTCTCAAATAATCTGCAAATCTATATACATTTACATCATCTAATGCCGCTTCAATTTCGTCTAATACACAGAATGGTGCTGGATTTATTTTTAATATTGCAAATAATAATGCTATAGCCGTAAATGCTCTTTCTCCTCCTGATAATAACATCATATTTTGTAATTTCTTCCCTGGTGGTTGAACATTTATATCAATACCACACTCTAAAATATTATCTTCGTCTTCTAATTTAAGCGAAGCATTTCCTCCACCAAATAATTCTCTAAATACTTCTTGGAAGTTTTTATTAATTAATTCAAATTGTTCCTTAAATTGTTCTTTCATTGTAGTTGTCATATCTGCAATTATTTTTCTTAATTTTGCCATTGTATTTTCTAAGTCTACTCTTTGTTCACACATAAAGTCATATCTTTCTTTCACGTTTTTATATTCTTCTATTGCATCTATATTGACACTTCCAAGTTCTCTTAATTCTTTTCTTAGATTATTTACCTGTTTTTGAGTTTCTGCTACATTTTCAGGCTTTCTACAGTCTTTTACATTATTTGGTGTTAGTTCATATTCTTCCCACATTTTATTAATAATTCCATTTATATCATCTTCTATTTTGGCTTTTTTAACGTCTATTTTTACAATTTGTGATTTTAAATCTTCTATAACTTTAAATTTATCATTAATTTCATTTTCTCTAACTTTTAATTTTTCATTTTTGTCTATTCTATCTTGTTTTAATTCTTCTATTTTACTTCCACTTGTTTTTACTTCTTCTTTTATCTTTTCAATTTTTTCTTCTATATCTTTTATTGACTCATTTAAAGCTATATTATCTTGTTTTATTTCTTCTATTTGTCTTGTTTTATTATTTATACTTTGTTTTGTATTCTCTACTTCTGAATTTATTCTTTCTTGTAATTCTTCAATAGAGCTTTCACTTTCATCAAATGATGATACTGATATTTTTAAGTTTGTTATATCAAAATTCAAGTCATCCACATATTTTTGATTATCTTTGTTTAACTCGGCAAATTCTTGAATAACATTAGTTAGTTTTTCTGTTTCTTCAGTTAATTTATTGATTTCTTCTTGGATTATTTCTTTATTTTTAATCGCAGTTTCTTTTTCTTCTTTTAATTTTTCTTTTTCTTCTTTTAATTTATTTACTCTTTTTTCTATTTTTTCAATATTTTCTTCAATCGAAACTAACTTTTGTTTTTCTGTTGCATATGTTATATCAATTTCTTGAAGTTCTTTTTCTAAACTTCCTGCTTCTTCAAAAATATCTTCTATTGAATCTTCATATTCTTTCTTTTCTTTTTCTTGTTTGCTTATTTTTTCTTCTAAAACTTTTATCTCTTTTTGAAGTTTTTCTATCTCTCTTCCTCTACCTAAAATGTTTACTGTTTTCTTGGTAACAGAACCACCTGTAATTGCTCCTGAAGGATTTATCACATCACCTTCGACAGTAATTATTCTAAATGAATAGCCATTTTGTTTTGCAAGTTTAATTGCTGTGTCCATATTATCTACTATTACTGTTCTTCCAAGTAAATTAGTTACTATTTGCTCATATTTTTTACTATATT
Source organism: uncultured Clostridia bacterium (assembly GCA_944387435.1). Taxonomy (GTDB): domain Bacteria; phylum Bacillota; class Clostridia; order TANB77; family CAG-508; genus CAG-269. The sequence continues at coordinate 78,987 of CALXEW010000003.1, forward strand.
TTATTAAATCTGATGCAATTCCAATTACTCCTGGCTCTTTTCCTTTAATTTTATCTAATTTTTTTCCCCTTACCGAAGTTATAGGTAAAAATGATGCTCTTCCTAAGTTATTCTTTCTTAAATGTTCTACTAATTTTTTAGCATCTTCTTCTGTGTCTGTTACAATATTTTGGAGACTTGCTCCTAAACACATCTCTATTGCTATTTGATATTCTTCTGGAACTTCAATTATATTTGCTAATACTCCATGCATACCTTTTCCCAATTCTCTTATGTTCTCACAATCCTTTAAAAGTGATTTTACACTTTTAATATAACCTTCTTTTTCTCTTTCTGTCTCTTCTAGAAATTTTAATCTTGATTCTTTTATTCTCTTTTCACTTTGATATGCATTTATATTTCTTTCATATAATTTGATTTTTTTATCTGCTTCTTCTTTCTTAGAATTTACTTCTTCTAAACTTTTTACTGTTTTATTACGCTTACTATCAATTTCATAAAATTTTCTTGCTATATCTTCTTTTTGCATTCTTGTATTATCTAATTCAGATATATTTGAAGCAATTTCTCCCCCAATTTGTTTTTCTCTTTTTTCAAAATTTTCGAAATTTATTTCTTCTGTGTGTACATCTGCTTGTAATTCATACTTCTTATCTATATTCTCAGATACTTTTGTTTTGTATCCTTCTATTTCTAATTCTTTACTAGATAATTTTTCAGTTATTTTTCTCAATTCTTCTTCTTTTTCTTCTAATTCTTTCTGGAACTTTTCTCTATTTTCTTTTAAGTTGTCTTTCTTTTGTTTCTTTTGTTCCATTTCTTCTTTCAAATCATCTAATTTAATTTTAGCTTCTTCTATTTCTTTTTCATATCTTGTTGTGTTTTCATTATTATTTTCTATTCTTGTTTTTGCAACACTAATATCTGAATTTAGCATTTCTATTTCTTTTTGGCTTTCAAAACCAATATTAGACATTTCTTCTATTCTCATTGTTATCTCATCTATTTGAAACTTTAATTCTTCTTTAAGGGCCTTTACTCTTTCCATTTTTGTTTCTTCTTCATCACATTGGTTTTTATATATTTCTTCATCTTTTACAATTTCTTCTAAATTTTCCTTGTATTTTTCTATATTATATATAAATAGCCCAATTTCTATATTTTTTAGTTCTTCTCTTAAGTTTAAATATTTTTTAGCTTTTTCGGAACTTACCTTTAAAGGTTCGATATTTCCTTCTATTTCTGATAAAATATCATTTATTCTAAGCAAATTAAGTTTAGTGCGTTCTAGTTTTTTCTCAGACTCTTGCTTCCTTGTTCTATATTTTACAATTCCTGCTGCTTCTTCAAAGATGTTTCTTCTATCTTCTGATTTATTACTTAAAATTTCATCTATTTTACCTTGTCCTATTATAGAATAACCATCTTTTCCAATACCTGTGTCCATGAATAATTCCAATACATCTTTTAATCTACATGGCACTTTATTTATATAATATCCTGTTTCTCCACTTCTATATAATTTTCTTGTAATAGTAACTTCTGTATATTCTATAGGTAGACTCCCATCTGTATTATCAAATATTAACGAACCTTCAGCAAAGCCTAATGATTTTCTATTTTGTGTTCCAGAAAAGATAATATCTAGAGATTTGCTTCCTCTTAATGATTTCATGCTTTGCTCTCCTAAAATCCAACGAATTGCATCTGATATATTACTTTTTCCTGAACCATTTGGACCTATTACTGCTGTTATTCCTGGCATAAATTCTAAAACCGTTTTATCTGCGAAAGATTTAAATCCTTGTAATTCTAGTCTTTTTAAATACATTTTTATCACCTAAAAGTAGTTTATACTATTTTTGTTGTTTTGTAAAGAAATTTTTTCTATACGAATTTAACTCCTGCGACTATTCTTGCAATATTATAAATTAGCCTTTGTTTATCTTTTGAACATTTTTTTAATATTTCCTCAAACTCTCTATTTAAATATCTATAATCTTCTTTAATAACCCCTGTTATTAATTCTTCCATTGGAATATCTAAAGCTACAGATATTTGTCCTAATCTTTTTAGGTTTATTGTTGTTCCCCCTCTTTCTACTCTACTTAAATATGCTGTTGCAACATCTATAGTCTCTGCTAACTTTTCTTGAGACCACCCTTTTTTAGCTCTTGCTTCTCTTATCCTTTGTCCTATTAGTTTAAAATCTATATTTGCATCTATTATTTCCATCTTCATTCCTCCTTATCAGTAAATCTAACATGATGGGTTATACCTGTCAAAACCTGTTTTTCTTTATTTGTAAAGTTTTATTCATAAATTCTCTGGTTTTCTCGTTTTTTTATCATTTTTCTAACTTTTGTAAATCATACGATATAATGTTTACTAATGGGTTTATTAAAAAACTTTTAGTTATTAACCTAAAACCCCATATTTTTTTTAATTCTATTATTAGAGATAATTATTTTTCAAGTTCTTCTAATTCAATTTGTAATTTTCATTGTGAACTTGTTTTCCCTATTAAACGGACGTATTATCTTTTCCTCTTTCTACTTTTAAATATATTTCTTTTAAAAACTCTTCATTGTAATTATCTTTCATTAAATTTTCAAGCAGGATGGCTGAAATATCATATAATTCTTTATCAATATCTCCTTTAGCTTCTACTAATATTTTATCTAATATATTTTTAAACTCTTCATAATTTCTGCTTCTCTTTAAAACCATACTTTGAGAAAATAAAGTATTTTTCTGAATTAATGTATTAAACGATATTTTATTTATATCAATTAAGTTATATTTAAAATCTATTTTATAATTTTGAAATATATAATCACTAATCTGTATTTTACTAAAATCTGTATATACTCTCCATTTATCCGTACCTGTATAAATAACTATTGGTATTACAATTGGGTATTTTATTCCTTTTTTTATTTTTACTGAAGTATTCCAATTATAAATAATGTCAACACAATAATTTAACATTTTATAAGCTACATTCTTATCTATTGATGGCTGATGTTCAATTAAAAAGAATACATCTTTGTCTTTTAATTTATATACTATACCATCTTGTCTTGATTTATATTTCCTAGTTATAAAATTATTTGTATACTTTATTAAATCTTCTCCTTTTATTTTTTCTTTGATTCCTACAAAATCATTTACTATATTTGCTATCTCTTTTTTACTTTTTAGAATCTTTTTAATTATACTATCATATGCATTATTTATATTCTCCTTTTGTTTACCTGTTTCTAAATTATATTCTGTACTTTCTTCTGCTAGCTCAAAGACTGCATTAAGACGCAAAGTGTGTATACACTTTATATAATCATTATAAGAAAATATTTCCAATTCTCTCCTCCTTATTATAGTGTGTCTAATCTATTAATCAAACTTTATTTAAAAGTAAATTGCATATTGATTTTTCACATCTATTTATTTTCTTTTTTACTTAAATTTTTCTTTGAAATTCATTTTTTAGATTTAAAAATCTTGAACAAAATTTTTGAATTAAAAATCCTTTTTAATTATCTCACAAAAATAGAGAAAAGCCAAGCTTTTCTCTTAAAGTTTTTAAACTTTTCATCGCAAAATTCGACAAATAACTTATCTATTATCAAAATATCTACTTATTTCTTCCAAATCTTCGAAATTTTTCTGTCTTAGTACTTCATACACCACTATTGAAACTGAATTTGATAAATTTAAAGACCTTAGTGTTTCTCTCATAGGTATTCTTATTGTCTTATTAATATATTTTTGTAAAACTACTTCTGGAAGTCCTTTTGTTTCTTTTCCAAATAGTAAAAATACTTCATCCATTTTACTATAATCAGGTTCTGAATACACATGCTTTCCTTTTGTTGTTGCAAAAAACATATTATTCTTTTCTGGTTTATATTTTTCTAAAAATTCTTTAAATGATACATGTTCTTCTATTTCTAATTTATCCCAATAATCAAGTCCTGCTCTTTTCACAGCTTTTTCTGATATACTAAATCCTAATGGATGCACTAAATGTAATTTTGCTCCTATTGCTGCACATGTTCTTGCAATATTCCCTGTGTTTTGTGGAATTTCTGGCTCTACCATTACTATATTTATTTTCACTTTTTATTCCTCTTTTCTAAAATTTTAATTCTTTAAACTATTTTTCTAACTTTTGCCTTACATATTCATATAATACTATTCCAGTTGCTACTGCTGCATTTAAGCTTTCTGTTCTTCCAAGCATTGGTATTTTTATTTTTTCATCTGCAATTTTCATTATTCTTTCTTCTACACCATTTGCTTCATTTCCAATTACCAAGACTTTTTTATTATATTTCATTTCATAAATATTCTTACTTTCACCTAAAGATGTTACTAGCACTTTAAACTTATTTTTCTTTACTTCTTTTAGCATTTCTAATAAATCTTCACATTCTATAACTTTTACTCTATATATTGCTCCCATACTAGAACGAACTACTTTTGGATTATAACAATCTGCTGTTCCTTTTGATACTAATATTTGTGTCAATCCTACACTATCCACTGTTCTAAGTATTGTTCCTAAATTTCCCGGGTCTTGTATATCGTCTAATGCTACTATTATATCTTCATTATAATTAATAGCTGATTCAATGTTATTCACATCATTATTTTTTTCAACTACAGCAAGCACTCCTTGAGGTGTTTGTACTTCTGAGATATATTTAAAGATTTTACTTGTTACATACGTACATTCATATTTCGCTATTTCATACATTAATTCTTTTGGTATGCTGTCAGACTTCTCGCAATCATCACATATAATTATTTGCCTAATAGAAGCTTTTTCCATAATCGCTTCTTTTACCATCTTTATTCCTTCTACTATGTAGGCATTTTCTAAATCTCTATATTTCTTTTCTTTTAACTTTTTAACTGACTTTACTATTTCATTATCTTTACTTGAAATCACATTCATAAAAAAATCTCCTTATACTGTTTTTTGGGACGAGGTCAAAAAACAGCTTATAAAAAATACAATAGTACATTTATTATTTACTGTACTATTGTATTTTATAACTTTTTTTAGGTTTTATCAATAATTTAAAAAATTTATCTTGAAATTATTTTTACACATACTGAAAGATTTTATATTTTTAAAAAAATCTTTCACTTTAATAAAAAGATACAATAGTACTTTTATTATTTACTGTACTATTATATTTTATAACTTTTTTAAGTTCTAGCAACATTTTTACTAGTATTAGTTGATTTTATAATTCCCATTCACCAACTACATCATCCTTAGAATATCCTTCTTTTTGCAATATGTTTTTCAAAAATTCTAAATTTTCTTTCCCTGCCTTTATTACAATTTTAGCCTCTTCATCTGTTGCAGCATTTTTAAAAACATTTGCATATACTGTAGGTGATGCTTTTATTGTCATCTCTCCTGTAAGTTTTGCATCATTTCGAAATGTTTGACCTATATCTGTTACACTTTCAGGTATCACATCCGGACCTTTTGTTAAATTTATGCAATCATAAAATGTCATATTCATATTTTCTAGTCCTTTTGGTAAAATTAAGTTTGCTTCTTTTAAATTTTCACACTCAGCAAACGTTCTAGCCATATTTATTACTTTTTTTGGCATTTTTAGATTTACATATTCTAGTGAATTGCAATAAGCAAAAGTTCCTATCATATACATAACACTATCGGGAATTTCATTTATTTTTTCTATTCCTGTCCTATTCCAGCACCAATTTATATCTTGTACTGAACTTGGAATAATACATTCTTTCAAATTTGTACAATTTTCAAACGTACAATTCATATTCATAACAGTTGTTGGTATAACTGGCATTGTTGTAATGTTTGTATTATTATTAAAAGTTCTATATAAGCTTGTTACTGAACTATATGTTTTTCCTCCATCTACACTTATATATTGTGGTATTATAATATCTTTTCCATTCGTTTCTGTTCCTTTATATCCTGCCGTCCTTATTGTTTCTGTATTTGTTCCATTCGGATTGTATTCTGTGTTTTGAAATACTTCCTGACTATTTAACCCATAGCCATTTGTTACTGTATCAAAACAATATAGCCATAAATCCATATTTACTGCTTGTCCATTTGTCCCTAATCCTATTACATTTTTACTTGTTATTTCTTGTTCTTCTGGCGTTTTTGCATTTGTCATTGCCTCATTCCAGTCTATTCCATCTTCAACTTCTCCGTTTGACGTTACTGTATATTCTTTTTTACTATCTACTAAACTTATTGTAAAACTTCCATCTCCATTATCTCTTACAACTGATTTTCCCTCTCCAAATTCTCTATCAGTTTCTCCTTGTAAATTATTTTGACTTAAATCTTGATATCCACTATCTCCAATTTGTGCTGCATTTACTGCTAATTGTATCTTTTCTTTATCTCCTGCTTCTTCTGTTCTTTCCTTAGCATTTTGTACTTGTGTAAGTATTCCATTTTCTCCTGTTAGCATTGCCATTGAAATTCCAGCTAAAATAAGTAAAACAATAATTGTAATCACTAACGCAATTAATGTTATTCCTCTTTCTTCTTTCATTTGTTACCTCCTATTTATAGTCATAATATAACTACAATAATTTTAGTCAAAACTTGACTATTTGTCAATAGTCATTTTGTAACTATTATAAAATGTTCATGAAATTAAATATTTTAGGAGGCTTTATGCTAAGATTAAAAGATTTAAGAGAAGATAAAGATTTAAAGCAAGAAGATGTTGCAAAATTTTTAAATATTTCTCAAACAAATTATAGTAAATATGAATTAGGGAAAATAAATATTCCTATATCTTCTTTAATAAAATTATCTAAATTCTATAATACTAGTATAGACTATTTACTAGGTTTAACAAATGAGACAAAACCATATCCAAGACAAAAATAAAAATACCTTTTGATATCAATTTTATCTAAGGTATTTTTATTTTAAAAGAAAAATATAAGTAAGTTTTTAAATTAGGCAATTTGCGTAGGGGATATTAAGGGTAGCAAATTGCCGCTTAAGCGAAGCTTAAATTTAAAAACTTTCTACAATCCCCTATTTACTTGAGATGTGTCCCCAATGTGAAATCAAATTTTTATTGTATCCAAAAACTCTTTTATTTCTTTAATAAGCTGTCCTTCTGTTTGATTTTTAAGAAGCAAAGTAATATATGGCTCAACACCAGTTGAAAACTTAATTTTAGTTCCATATTTCTTTAAAAGTGTGGTTATGATATTTGGATCATATTTATCTTTATCAAAATAGAATACTACATTTTGAGAACCAGTAGTTCTATTTTTCTTCTCTGTAACTTTTATAACAGCTGTATTTTTACATAATTGTTTTATCCTTGCAATTTCTAGTAAGTTATTTAGTTCTTTTGGCATATTACCAAATCTATCAATAATTTCATCAATAACATTTCCAATATCTTCTTCTGTTCTGCATAATGCAATCTTTTGATAAATATCAATTTTCTCACTACTATCTTCAATATAAGTATCTGGTATATAACTTGTAATATCTAAATCAATTTGAATATCAACTTCAGGTTTTACTTCAATACCTTTCATTTCTTTTACAACTTGGTCTAATAAATCACAATAAGTATCATATCCAACTTGTTCTAAATGTCCTGATTGAATTTCTCCAAGTAGGCTTCCAGCCCCACGAATTTCTAAGTCTCTCATAGCAATTTTAAATCCAGAACCAAACTCTGTAAATTCTTTTATTGCTTTTAATCTCTTATCTGCAACCTCTGTAAGAAGTTTATCTCTTTTATAAGTTATATATGCATATGCTTGTCTTTCTGACCTTCCAACTCTACCACGTATCTGATATAACTGCGCTAATCCCATTCTATCTGCATTTTCTACTATAATAGTATTAGCATTTGGAATATCAATTCCTGATTCTAGAATTGTAGTACAAACTAAAACATTAGTATTTCCTTCAACAAACTCTTGCATAATATCTTCAATTCTACTTCCTGTCATCTGTCCATGTGCATAAGCAGCATTCGCTTCAGGAACCAATTCTGATATTGTTTCTGCCTTTCTTGCAATACCTTCTACATTATTAAATATATAGAATACTTGGCCATTTCTCTCAAGTTCTTTTGTAATTGCCTCTCTTATAACCTCTTGGTCATATTCCAATACATAAGTTTGAACTGGTTTTCTATTATATGGTGGTTCATAAATAACAGACATATCACGAATTCCAACAATAGACATATGCATAGTTCTTGGTATAGGTGTTGCTGTCATAGTTAAAACATCTATATTCATTTTCATTTGTTTTATTTTTTCTTTGTGCTTTACTCCAAATCTATGCTCTTCATCTATTATTAGTAATCCCAAATCTTTAAACTCTACATCTTTTCCAAGTAGTCTATGTGTACCTATTACAATATCAACTTCACCAAGTTTTAGTTTCTTAACAACTTCATTTTGATATTTTTTAGTCTTAAATCTATTTAAAATTTCAATTCTTACTGGAAAATCTTTCATTCTTTCTTTAAATTCTTGATATTGTTGCTCTGCAAGAACTGTTGTAGGTGCTAAATATGCAACTTGTTTTCCATCCATTGCTGCTTTAAATGCTGCTCTCATCGCAACTTCTGTCTTACCATAACCAACATCTCCACAAAGTAATCTATCCATTGGTTTTGGTAGTTCCATATCTTTTTTTATTTCTTCAATACATCTTAATTGGTCATCTGTTTCTTGATATGGGAATTTATCTTCAAACTCTTTTTGCCAAGGAGTATCTTTACTAAAAGCAAATCCTTGAGCCTTCTCTCTTTTAGCATAAAGTTCTATTAATTCTTTTGCAACCTCTCTTAAATTTTTCTTTACTCTTGCCTTAGTATTATCCCACTCTTTGCTTCCAAGTTTATTTATCTTTGGTTTTATTCTATCTCCACCAACATATTTCCTTATACTATCTAAATCACTTGTAGGAATATATAAAATAGCATCATTTCTATATTTTATCTTAATATAATCTTTAACAATTCCATCAGCTTTAATAGTATTTACACCAATATAAACACCAATTCCGTATCTTCTGTGAACTACATAGTCACCTTGTTTTAAGTCTGCAAAAACAACTTTTTCTCCCTCTTTAAAAGCTGTATTTGTAACTCTTCTTCTTTTCTTTTCACCACTTACTAATTCATTTGCTTCTATTATAATTTGACCTATATCATAGTTTTCAAAACCTGATGATAATTTACCTATAGAAATTGTAACAATTTTTTCTCTAGCTTTAACTACTATAGTTTGATTTAATTTTTCCTCTATCTTGCAAGTAATTTCTTTTTCTTCTAGTAATTCTTTTAATTTTTTTGCTTTCTCTTTTGAATCTATTAATATATAAATATTTTTATCTTTCTTTAAATTATTTTTTAAGTCTGTAAATAAATTATCTATCTCACTTTTATAGTAATTAACGTCTCTATAGTTTAATTTGTATTTTTCACAATCTATTTTTGATATACTATCTTGTTTTTCAATATAAACTAATTGTTTATTATCCAAAATGTTTAAAATATCATCAAAATCTAATTCATTGGAAATTGCTTCTGGAACTTCTTTTTCTTTTGAAACTAGACTTGTTATTAAATTTTCTCTATCTGTTTTTATATTTTTGCTTCTTTGCTCTATTTTTCCTATTTCATCAACAAAAATTACGTAGTTTGAATTTAAGTAATCTAAAACTGTTTCTTGTTTTTCATAAAAACAATCAAAATATTTATCAACCTTACTTGTATAATTTCCTAATTTTATCTGTTCTATATCTTCTTCAATTACATTTTTATTTTCATATTCTTTATATTTTTCTCTTATCTTTTTACATATTAAATCTACACTTTGTTCTAGAACATATTCGTTTGCCGGATAAATTGTAGCTTCACTCTTATTTGCAATTGACCTCTGGCTTTCTATATTAAATTCTCTTATTGAATCAACTTCGTCTCCCCAAAATTCAATCCTAATACCAGTTTTATTGTTTATTGCTATATCTACAATATCTCCTCTTACACTAAACTGTCCTCTTCCTTCTATTAAGTCATATCTAGCATATCCTAAATCAACTAGATTCTTTTTTACATCTTCTAAGTTATATTCTTCTCCTACTTTAAACTTAAGTTCATTTTTAAATAGAATTTCTTTTTTAGGAAGTTTTTGCATTGAAGCCTCTATTGTTGTTACAACGATTAAACCTCTTTTTGATTTTATTTTATTTAATACTTCTATTCTTTCATATAAATTTTCTTTACTTTCTGCAACATAATCATATGTTACAACATCTTTCTTTGGAAAAAATACAACATTATCAGTAAAATACTTAATATCTTCATATATCTTTTTTGCTTGTATCTCATTATATGTTAATATACAAATTGGTTTTTTAGTAAACTCATGTATTGCTGTTCCAATACTTATCATTCCAACGTCATTTAAGCCCGATATTGCTATCGGACTTTTTTTATTTTCTATTCTATTTACGATTTCAACAAATTTTTGGCTTTTTCCAAGCTCTCCAAGTATTGTGTTCATGTCATTCTCCAGCTTTATTTTTAAGCATTCTCATCTTGTTTTTCTTCTTTAGTTTGTTCTGTAGCTTTTTTAGTTCTGCTAATATATTTTAATAACCCCACACAAGATATTATAAAACAAATACCTGCTACTAGGTTTACAACACTCATAAATATATTTGTAAAGTTAAAGTTTAAAATATAAATTGCACCAAGTACAATTCCTATAATAGGCCCTGATTTTTTCTTTTTCAAAGAAAGCCCCATAAAAATTATAACCAAAGCTAAAACAATTAATGCAACAAAAGAAGTTATCAATTTACTTAAATATGTGTATAATGATGGAAATAGTCCAACCACATTAATTAATGATAATGTATGCAATACTAAAAAAATTACTCCCCATATTACAACAACTGATTTGTACTTTTTTTCATTCATATGTATCTCTCCTTTCTTTTGTATATATATGTTATAACAAATTCATTCTCTTTTGTCAATTATTGACATTATATTTTCTTATTTATATAATAAAGTATAATATAAGTAGAGGAGTTACATTCTATGAAAAAATTTATAAAAATTCTTTTTTGTAAATTATTATTTCGAGTTCATTATTATAATATTGAAAATTTACAAAAATATGATAGATTTTTAATATGTCCAAATCATTCAAGTATATTTGACCCTTTTTTCATATATCCTGTATCTAAAAATCTATCTATCATGGCAAAATCTGAAATATTTAAAAATAAATTAATTGCAAAAATTTTAAAACATTATAATGTTTTTCCTGTCGATAGGAAAAAAGTTGATATAAAAAGTTTATTACATTCTTTAAATGTATTTAAAGATAATAAACCTTGTGAACTTCTAATATTTGCTGAAGGTGGAGTTATAAAAGAAAAAAAGGATATTGGTAAAAAAGTTCATAATGGTGTAACATTTATAGCCGCAAAATTAAATGTACCAATCATTCCTGTATTTATTACTAGAAGACCTCATTTTTTCTCAAAAGTTAAAGTTATTTTTGGAGAACCTTATTTTTTAGATAATAACTTATTAAAAAACAAAGTAAATTTAAAAGAAGAATCCAATAAATTAATCAAAAAAATATATGATTTAAATCAATAAAGTCCCTATAAAAAGGGACTTTATTGTTAGTACTTAAGCAAACGCTAAGTTCATCTTTCGTGCTTTTACAAAAGCCTTAGCATCAAAAAAGACAACTGGTTTTACTGCTCTTGGCTCTTCCAATAAAAGGCTTCTATCTCCAACCTTTCTTATCACATTTCCATTTTTACTACTATAACATTCATAGTAGTAACCAATATCACACCCCAAAACACTTGTTGTCCATACCATACCTTTCTCGACGAATTTTGCATGATATTTATCATCTGGATTATATAGCCAGTATGGCTTCTCGTCTGTTCTTTGCTCAACAAATTCGTCTTGAGGAATAGCACTTCTTACTATCTTCATTCCTGGCTGTAAGATAAGACCACATATCCTGTTTATACTTTCGACATCATAGTATTCATTTCCATACCCATCTTGCCTGATTGCTATCTGCATACTAAAAATCGGTTCAACAGAATATTTTACAAGAGTTACCTTCCTCCATGCCAATTTCACATCCTCTAGTGATACAAAAGTTGCAAGCAACTTTTTTGGTAAATCATCTGTAGAGAATATCTGTCCTCCAATAGTCCGTGCTTTTCCCTTTGGTACACTCAACAGAATATTTTTAGGGAAATCACCATTATGCAGTTCCATCCTCGTTCCTTTCTTTTTGCTACAAATACCATCCTTACAATATAGCATAGCTATATGTGTTTTATTATAGCATTTCTATCTTAGATTAACAAATTAATTTACATTTTTATAACTAATTTATTGAACTTAGAATTTATATAATTTGTTAGCTTATCCATAAATACATCTGGTTTTATTTCTTTTTTTGCCACCATATCTAAACCCTTTTCCCAACTTGCTGTTAATTTAGGATTTAACATATCTGGCATAGACTGATATACAATATCATATATAGTTTCTCCCTTTAAAGTAGGTGTTATTATTTGTGTTTTTTTATTAATCTCTATATATCTTATTTTCTCTAACTTTTTTATAATCTCTGCTCTTGTTGCACTAGTACCAATTCCCGCTCCCTTTATTTGTTCTCTTAATTCTTCATCTTCTATTAATTTTCCTGCGTTTTCCATAGCAAGAATTATAGAACCTGAATTATATCTAGAAGGTGGTGAAGTTTCCGCTTCTTTTAGTTCATAATTTTGTACTTCGAGAACTTGTCCTTTTTTCAAGCCCTTTAATATTTCTATATTATTTTCTTCATTATCTATTTCATTATCTTTTTTGATTTCTTCTTTCTTTTTGTTATTTACTTTTTCAGGTTTTAGAATCTCTAAGAATCCCTGTTTTATACATACTTTTTCACTTGCAAAGAAATTTTCCTTTTTTTCTCCATTTTCTATCTCTAACGTTACTTGTATCTTTTGATACTCAGCTGATGGATAAAATATTGCTAAAAATCTATTTACAATTACTTTATAGACTTTCTTATGTAATTCTGGTAAATTATTAAAATTTTCGAAACCTTGTCCTGTCGGAATAATTGCATAGTGGTCTGTTATTTTACTATCATTTACATATTTAGTTTTTACTAAATTAGTAGAATATTTTTCTTCTACCATTTTTTTAATATATCCTTGAACTTCTTCGTCTTTATATCCTCTTGCAATACCATTTAAATTTTTAGTAATCTCTTTTGCTACAGCTGTTGACAAAACTCTTGCATCTGTTCTAGGATATGTAACCAATTTCTTCTCATATAAATTTTGTATTATCTCTAACGTCTCATCTGGTTTTATTTTAAATCTTTTTGTACATTGATTTTGTATTTCTGCCAAATTAAATAAAAGTGGTGGATTTTCTTTTTGTTTTGATTTCTTTAATTCTAGTATTTTAGCATTTTTACCTGCTAGCCCTTTAATAAATTCTTTTGCGTCATTTTCTTTCTTAAACCCTGATTCATTATATAACTTAGGTGATTCAAACATTATTGAATTTTCATTTACTTTCCATTCTGCTTTAAAACTGGAATCTCTGCTTCCAAATAATCCTTGTATCTTATAATATTTTGTTTTCTTAAAATTTCTAATTTCTCTTTCTCTAGAAACAACCATTCCAAGAACACAAGTCATAACTCTTCCAACCGAAATGGATGCTTTATCTTCATTTATTTTATTTGCCAGATTTCTTCCATATATTATTGATAATAATCTTGAAAAATTAATTCCTATCAGATAATCTTCTTTTGCTCTTAAATATGCACTATCAGACAAACTATCATATTCTGATAAATCTTTTGCTTCTCTTATTCCTCTTAAAATTTCTTCTTCCGTCTGAGAATCTATCCAAACTCTTTTCATTTTTGCTTTTGGATTAGGTCTTGCCATCATAAATACTAATCTTTGTATATATTCTCCCTCTCTTCCAGAGTCTCCTGCATTATATATTACTTCAACATCTTCTCTTTGAAGCAAGCCTTCTACTATATTAAATTGTTTTTGAACTTGAGGAATAATTTCATATCTCCATTCTTCAGGTATAAAAGGAAGTGTATCCAACCTCCAATATTTTAATTTTTCATCATATTTTTCAGGATAACTCATTGTTACTAGATGTCCCACGCACCAAGTAATTATCCATTCTTCTGACTCTAAATATCCATCTTTTCTTTTAGTTGTTATCTTTAACGCCTTAGCAAACTCCATAGCAACAGACGGCTTTTCTGTTATTATTAATTTTTTGCCCAATTTTATCATCCTTTTTTATTTTTTTCTTAAAGATAATCTTATGAACCTAAGTAATATCTTCTTTAACTGTTCTACTCGTTCTTTTGTCTGTTCATCTTTAAAATCAAATCTATCTAAAATTCTATTTACATAGTCTTCTTTATTTATTATTTCTAATGTTTCTTTAAAGTTAATATCATATATATATGATAGTAAAATTAATAATCCATCTACTGTATCATTTCTTTCATTTCCTAACTTTTTTACTTGTCTTTCTACTTTAAATTGTTGTTCTATATTAATACTTATTTTGCTATTTTCTACATTTTCTTTTTCTCTTTGAGTATTCCAATATATCTCTACACCTTCATAAAGAATATCTAATTTATCTGCATCTCTTATAATTTTTGCAAATAACATTTCTTCTTCATTTAAACCATCTTCTATTTTAAATTTATTATGATTATTTATTGCTGTAAGTATTATTGAAATATATTGTTCATTATCTGTATACTTTTTTATATAATCATCTTTTATTAATACTTCCACTCCTAACCTTGCATGGTCTAATAGCATTTCGTTAAGATATGTATTTCCTCTATTATGCTGTTCAAATCTTCCCATATCGTGAAGAAGTCCTATTAACTCTGCTAGCTCTATCTTTTCTTCACTTAGTCTTAACGCCTCTGCTACTCTTTTACTTTCTTCCATTACTCTTAATGAGTGTAACTGTTTTCTTTTTATTCCTTCATTTTCTAAATCAAATCCTTCTGTATAATTTAAAAATTCCTTTTTACATTTTTCTAAATCAATCATTATCTCTCCTTCAATCTTTCTTTTATATAGTTATTTGTTACCTTATAAATTTTTTCAAATCTATTATTAGTTTCTTCATCTTTAAACTTAAATCTTTTATATAATTTTTCATAATACTTATTGTCTAACACGCATTTTAATCCATAATCAAAATTAAAATCAAATGCATATGCGAAATGCCCAATTAATGCATCTGCATGTGTTTTTCTATTTTTATATATAATGCTATGTTCTTCTATAAATTCTCTATATATTTCATCTGTAAATTTTTCGTCTTCTAATTTATCTGATTCCCATACTGATTTTTCATCTTCGAATGTAAGTACATAAAGTATGTCTGTCTTATCGCTGTCTCTTATTAGCTTAATATGTAAATCTTCCTTATCACTTATATCTTTTGTTATTTGCTTTTTATCTCTATTATGATTTATTATTGCAAGTTTTATTATCCTGTCATATTTATCATCTTCTATAAAATTTCTTATCAAACCATCTTTAAATAAAATATCTACACCCATTTTTGCGTGATTTTCACTTAAATGGTCTACAAATGTTCCATATCTTTTTACTTGCTCAAACCTTCCTATATCATGAAGTAAACCAATTAATTCTGCAAGTTCTATATCTTCTTCTAATAATTTCAAGCTTTCTGCCATTTTCCTTGCAATTGTAGACGTTCTTTCTATATGGGCTATTTTTAATTTTATTTTTGGATTATTTATATCATATTTTTCTACATATTTTTTAAATTCTTTTTTTGCTTTTGTTATATCTATCACTTTTTTTACACCTCTAGGAGCAATTTTAACATTTTTCGTTTTTTAATGCAACCCTTGATTTATCCCATTTTTTGTTATATAATACGGGAAAATAAACTAGCGAAAGGGGCTTTTTTTATGGCTTATAATTTTAAAGAAATAGAAAAAAAATGGCAAAAAAAATGGTATAGTGAAGGTACTTTTAATGCAAAAAATGATTACTCTATGAAAAAATGGTATGGATTAATTGAATTTCCTTATCCTTCTGGGCAAGGCCTTCACGTTGGACATCCAAGAAGTTATACAGCTTTAGATGTTATTGCAAGGAAAAAAAGAATGCAAGGATATAATGTTTTATTCCCAATAGGTTTTGATGCATTTGGTCTTCCTGCCGAAAACTATGCAATTAAAAATCACATTCATCCAAAAATCACAACAGAGAAAAATGTTGAACACTTTAAATCACAATTAAAGTCACTTGGTTTTTCTTTTGATTGGTCAAGAGAAGTTAATACAACAGACCCTGATTATTATAAATGGACTCAATGGATTTTTATCCAACTTTATAAACACGGTTTAGCTTACAAAGCCACTATGCCAATTAACTTCTGTACTGGATGTAAAGTAGGTCTAGCAAATGAAGAAGTTGTAAATGGTGTATGTGAAAGATGCGGAAGCCCTGTTGTTCAAAAAGAAAAAAGTCAATGGATGCTAAAAATAACTGAATATGCTGAAAGGTTGATTAATGATTTAGATGATGTTAATTACTTAGATAAAATCAAAGCTCAACAAAAAAATTGGATTGGTCGCAGTGAAGGTGCTGAAGTTACATTTAAAATTTCAGATTCTGATGAAACTTTGACAGTTTATACAACTAGACCAGATACTCTTTTTGGAGCTACATATATGGTAGTTGCACCAGAACACCATATTATTGAAAAATTATCTAATAAAATCACTAATATGACTGAGGTTGAAGAATATAAAAGAAAAACTGCTTTAAAATCTGATTTTGAAAGGTCAGAACTAAATAAAGAAAAAACAGGTTGTGAAGTTAAAGGTATTAAAGCAATAAATCCATTAACAGGAAAAGAAATCCCTATTTGGATATCAGATTATGTTTTAATTACTTATGGAACAGGTGCAATTATGGCCGTTCCAGGTCATGATACTCGTGACCATGAATTCGCAACTAAATTTAATTTACCAATAGTACAAGTTATTAAATCAAATTCTGATGATGTTGTTTGTGATGTACAAAAAGAAGCTTTTACAGATGTTGAAACTGGTATTTTAATTAATTCAGGATTTTTGAATGATTTATCTGTGAAGGATGCTAAGAAAAAAGTTATAGAATATTTAGAAGAAAATAATATTGGTAAAAGACAAGTAAATTATAAACTTCGTGATTGGGTATTTTCTAGACAACGTTATTGGGGTGAACCAATTCCTATGGTTCATTGTGAAAAATGTGGATGGGTTCCAATTCCAGAAGACGAACTTCCATTAAAATTGCCTGACATAGAAGATTATGAACCAGGAAAAAATGGTGAATCTCCTTTAGCAAAACATACTGACTGGGTAAATACAACTTGCCCTCATTGTGGTGGAAAAGCTACAAGGGAAACTGATACTATGCCTCAATGGGCTGGTTCATCTTGGTATTATCTAAGATATATGGACCCACATAATGATAAAGCTTTAGCTTCAAAAGAAGCTTTAGAGTATTGGTCACCTGTTGACTGGTATAATGGAGGTATGGAACATACAACATTGCATTTACTATATTCAAGATTTTGGCATAAATTTTTATATGATATAGGTGTTGTTCCAACAAAAGAACCATATCAAAAAAGAACTTCTCATGGTATGATTTTAGGTAGCAATGGAGAAAAAATGTCTAAATCAAAAGGTAATGTTGTTAATCCTGATGAAGTTGTTGATGAATTTGGTGCTGATAGCTTTAGAGTTTATGAAATGTTTATGGGACCATTTGATCAAACAGCTCCATGGTCTATGGAAAGTATTAGAGGTTGTTCAAAATTCTTAGACAGAGTATGGAACATGCAAACAATGTTAATTGATGGAGATAGCTATTCTCCTAAGTTCGAAAAAATGATGCATAGAGCTATTAAAAAAGTTTCTTCAGATATCGAAGAAATGAAATTTAATACTTGCATATCTACATTTATGACAATGGTAAATGAATTCTATAAAGAAAAAACTATTAATAAAGCTGAATTCAAGACATTTTTACAATTATTAAATCCATTTGCACCTCATATTACAGAAGAACTTAGTCAATCTGTATTAGGTGAAAAAGAAGATTTGGCTTACCAAAAATGGCCTGAATATGATGAATCAAAAACAATTGCTGATGAAATCACTTTACCTATTCAATTTAATGGAAAATTAAAAGGAACTGTTCAAATTTCTCTAGATGAAGATGAAGCTTCTATTAAACAAAAAGTACATGAAGCAATTGATTCAAAATTAGAAGGTAAAACAGTTGTGAAAGAAATTTATGTTAAAAATAAAATTTATAATATCGTTGTAAAATAAGATAGAAGCCTATTAGGATAAAAGTTCTAATAGGCTTTTAACCATTTTGAACTTCTTTTTTAAAATAATAAATTTCATCTGAATGTCTATTTATAATTTTTTCATCTTTTTCAATTCTTTTTTCTAATTCTTTATTTTTCTCACTATTTCCAGTAACAACATCAAGTAATATTTGTAATTTATCTCCGTGTTCTTTTTCTATTACTGCAACTCTACCACTAAGTGTCCTTATTTCTTTCTTTATTTCGGGTATTTCATTTACTGAGACTTGCATTTCACTTACTTGTTCTTGTAATTTTATTACCTGTCCTTGTAATCCATCGTATTTATTTTCTAATCCTCCTATTTTATCTTGCATGCTTCCCATTTGTTCTTGCATGCTTCCTATTTGTTCTTGCATGCTTCCTATTTGTTCTTGCATGCCTCCCATTTGTTCTTGCACGCCTCCCATTTGTTCTTGCATGCCCCCCATTTGTTCTTGCATTCCTCCCATTTGTTCTTGCATACTCTTCATTTGCTTTTGCATTTTTCCCATTTTTTTATTTGTTTTCTTTTGTTCTTCATAAATTTTTAATATAATAGAATTAATTTCTTTATTGTCCATTTTTATCCTCCTTATAAATTTTTATTTTATAATTCGATTAAATGTATAGTTAGTATAAATTTTCCAAGAAAAAAAGTCAAATAAAAAATATTCTAGGATTTAAAATTTTCATTTAAAATTCTTACATCTTCTAATTTTTTCTTCCATTTTTCTATTTTTTTGTCTATTGTCATTTTTTCCTTGTTCTATTTTACTTGGTAATAAACTTGATAAAAACTCTTTAATACTTTTGATTTTTATTTTCAACGAATTTATATTGATTTTAAAATTTGATATTAATAATTTTGAACTAATCTATTTTTATTCCATACTCTACATATTTTTTCTTATTTAAATATTTTCCTAAATTGACTTTTTAACTTAACTAACATTTGAAATCAAATTATGAAGATATTATAGTAGCTTTATTTTTAAATGTCAAGTTGTTTTAAAAGAACTACAAATTAGCCAGTAGTTCCTTTGTAACTAAACTGTAATTAATATTTAATACTTATGAAATATTATTAGTACTTTTTTATAGTATAATATTATTAGATTAAACTACAAGGAGATTAAGTATGAGCATAGAATCAGATTTAAGGAAAGATGGGATTGAAGTAACAGAAAAACTAGATACATTAAAAATTAATTCTATTGCAAGAAATGTTTCAATAAAATTATGTGATACATTTCCTGAATTTAATTTAAATCAAAATGAATTATTTATTAAGTTATCTAGATTAAATATGTATAAAGCAAAAATGCCTGAAGGAATGGCCGAAGCTAACTATTTTTATAAAAATACCTCTATTTATTTTAATGAACATATTCAAGATGAAGATTTGGAAGAATTTGCAATTCATGAATGTATTCATTATTTACAAGAAGTTAAAGATAAAAGAAATTATTTACTTAGAATGGGGCTTTGTGATTATACAGAATTTAAAATATATGGATTAGGATTAAATGAAGCAGCAGTTCAGCTTATGGCTTCTAAAGTTAATGGTATACCAAAAGAATATGTTAAATATTTTGGAATTAGCTTCGAAACAACAAGTCCTTCTTATTATCCTCTAGAATGCTGTTTAGTTAGCCAACTCGCATACTTAATTGGTGAAAATGTTTTGTTTGAAAGCACATTAAATAGCAACGATAATTTTAAAGAACAATTTGCAAATCTCACATCTCCAAAAACTTTCATGGCAATTCAAAATGCCATTGACGAAATTTTAAATAATGAAGAAGAAATTATTAAGCTAAATAATAAAATAGCAGCTATTGATGATAGAAACAAAAAAGTCGATGGAATGCTTGAAAAAATTGATGAATTAAAAAGTGAAATTTCTTTAACTTTTATGAGAACACAAAATCTTATAATTTCTAGTTATTTCGATGCATCATTTAATTCAATTTCTAATTTAGAAGAAGTCGAAAACTATAGGAGAAAATTATATAATTTTAAAGACTGTCTTGGATGCATGGAAGGCTATACATTCTTTAATGATTACTATGTAAATAAAATGATGGAACTAGAAAAGAAATATAATAGCATAGAAAATGGCGAAGTTGAAACAGCAATTAAAGTAATTACTAAAAAAGAAAACATCTTTGTTTCAATATTTAAAGCTATCAAAAGATTACTTTTAGGAAAAACTACAAAAGAAAATATTAATGAATAAAGAAGCTTAAACTCTAAGCTTCTTTTAATTTTTCTACTATTTTTTTTGCTGCCTCTCTTCCAGAAAACGCTGCCCATGCTACCGTTCCTCTTACTCCTGCCAAATCTCCTCCTGCATATATTCTAGGTCTTGAAGTTTCATAATTTTCATTTACTTCAATATTTCCCCATTTATTTAGACTTAAGTTTAAATCTTTTACAAAAGATTCAGGATTTGCTCCTAATGCCATAACAACATAATCCGCATCAATTATATAGTTACTTCCTTCTACGTTTACAGGAGAAAGTCTAGTGTCTCCTTCTTTTTGAACTAACTCTGTCTTTATTAACTCTAATTTTTCTACTTTATTTTCTCCAGTAATTTTTACTATATTATTTTGGAATAGAAATTCTACTCCTTCTTCCATTGCCTCTTCTACTTCTTTATTCTCCGCTGGCATTTGTTCTCTCGCTCTTCTATATACTACTTTTACTTCCTTTGCTCCAAGTCTTTTTATAGTTCTTGCACAGTCCATTGCTACATTTCCGCCACCTGCAACAGCAACTACTTTTCCTTCATAATTTGGATGCATATCATATTCTAATAATTCATTTCCTCCATATACACCATCTAGTTCTTCTCCTTCTACTCCCATCTTTGAAGAACAATTTGCTCCAAAAGCTAAAAATATAGCATCATATTCTTTTTCTAAATCATCTAAATTCAAGTTTTTTCCAAGTACTTTTCCATATTCTACTTTAATACCTAAATCTAAAATATTATCTACTGTTTGTTTAACAATTTTTTTATCAAGTCTGAAATCAGGAATACCATGTACTAAAAGTCCACCTAAATAATCATATTTTTCATATATTGTAACTTCTACACCACCTTTTGCTAAAAATGCTGCAGCTGTTAAACCTGCTGGTCCTCCACCTATTATTGCTACTTTTTTATCTCCTAAAACTTTCTTATTTTCTTTTATTTCTTCACTCCAAACTTTTGATAAAGAATTTCCTTCTTCCATAGTTTTATCAAAAACAAAAGCTTCCAAATCTCCAATTGCTACTGGTTCTCCTTTTATTCCTCTTACACAAGAGCCTTGGCATTGTTTTTGACGAGGACAAATCCTTCCACAAACGCCTTGAAGGACTGTTGTCTTACATAATATTTCATATGCTTTATCAATATTTCCTTCCTTTACCTCTTTTATAAAATCTGGTATTTCATTATGAAGTGGACATCCTTTATTTGAGCAAGGTTTCACTTTACAATTTAAACAATAATCTGCTTTTTCTTTTATTCCTTCCATCTTATTCTCCCTATAAACATTTTGCTATATTTTATTACATATATACATTTACGTCAATTGCTATACTACTTGTTCAATTCTTTCATTACAAGTTGTAAGTCATTTACAAAATCTATTTTCTTAGTTTCATCTCTTAAAAGTGCTGCTGGATGCCATGTTGGCATATATTTAATTCCTTTTTTCTCCATCCATTTTCCTCTAGAAGCCGTTATTCCATATTCTTTTCCTAGTATATGTTTTAGTGCAACACTTCCAAGAAGTACTATTATTTCTGGTTTTACTAATATTACTTGATTTCTTAAATAATTCATACAAGCTTCACATTCATCCTCTTCTGGATTACGGTTTCCCGGTGGTCTACATTTTACAATATTTGCAATATAGACTTCTTCCCTTTTTAATCCTATTGCTTGAAAAGCTAGATTCATTAGTTTACCTGCTCTACCTACAAAAGGCTCCCCGAAGTCTGTCCTCGTCTGCTCCAGGTCCTTCTCCAATAAACATTAATCTAGCATTTTTATTTCCAGTTCCAAATACAATATTGGTTCTTCCATTACACAATTTACACTTATTACAACCTTTTATAGATTCTTCTAACTCTTCCCAATTGTCGTACATTTCTTTCTCCTTCTATATTTCATTTACACATTTTTCTAATAGTGTTATCTTTTCTTTTGAAGTTGTATCTATTTTCGCTTTTGTTCCAATTGGTATTACTATTTTTTGTTCAATATGACCAAAATTATCTGATTTTATAATAGGAAAATTATATTCATCTCCAATTACATCTAAAATTATTTTATCTAAAGAAATCCCACTTTCGTGGTTATAACTTCCTATCCATAATCCTTTTATTTTGTTGAACACACCATTTTGTTTCATATAATATAAATAATTACTAGCCATAGCAGGACCTGTTTCAAATCCTAGTTCTTCTAAAAATAATATTTTATCTTTAAAATCTATCTTATATTTTCCTTCTACTAATCCTCTTGTTAAACTAAGATTTCCACCTATTAACTCTCCTTCTGCCATTCCTTCATTTAACACTTTATAGTCTTCTAGTGTTCCTAAACTCAGATCACAATCAACAAAACGCTTTAAGGCTTCATTATAACTAAAATCCGTCTCATCTGTTGCAATTGTTTTAAAGTTTGTTCCACTAAATGTAACAATCCCAGTTTTTGCAGTTATTATATTTGTAATTGATGTTATATCACTATATCCACAAATAATTTTTGGATTTTTCTTTATTATATCATAATCTAAATATTCAAAAGTAGAATTTGAATTTTCCCCACCTTTAGCACACCATATCATTTTTATATTTTTATTAGAAAACATATAATTTATATCTTCTGCTTTTTCTTTTGCTGTACTACTGTAGTCACATGTATTAGAAAAAAGATTTTTTGAAAACTCTACTTTAAAACCGTCTTTTTCAACCTTTTCTTTTGCTCTCATAATTTCTTCTAAATTATCTCCAACTATTGGATTTGATGGTGCAACAACTCCTATTGTATCACCTTTTTTTAATTTATTTGGAATTATCATATTATTTTTTCTCCTTTAATTCTATTAAAGCTGTATTTAATCCATAATTTTCTCTTTCCACTCTATACGAATGTAACATTCCAGGGTTGCACATTGTACAGATTTTACTATCGATTATATTTTCTCTTTTTACCCCTTCTCTTTCTAATATTATTTTGTTTATTAGAACTGTGTCAATAAGCCATTTTCTGCTTGGCGTTTTTTTCTCAATTATTTCTTTTAAATTTTCTTCTCCTAAATCTTGAAATTCATTCTCAAACAGTTCTTTTACATTTTCTTCTACTTCAAAATGGCATTTTCTAATTGATGGGCAAATACAAACAATTATATCTTCTGGATTGCAAGTGAATTCATTTACTATTTTTTCTACAGTTTTCACAGATATTCTTTGAAGAGTTCCTTTCCAACCTGAATGTACATTTGCAATTACTTTTTTTACAGGATCAAAGAATAATAATGAAATACAATCAGCACTAGTACTTGCTAAAATAAAATTATCTTTATTAGTAATTAATCCATCAATATCTTCATATTCTTTACATCTGAAATCAGGAATATCTTTATTTATTTTTTCTGATACGATTTTAACATTATTTGTATGTCTTTGAATACCTTTTATTAGATTTCTATAATCACAACCAATTGTCCTACATAACTTATCATAATTATTTAATGAATTCGCATATTCTTCTTTAGATAATTCACTACTTGCTCTTGAAGTTCTAAAATCCATGTTTGTTCCTAATGAATATGCATGATTTATTATATCTTTATATTCTAACAATTTCCTAAATTGTAAATATTCTATACCATCTTTTTTTACATGAATCACATTTTCATTTGATAAATCCATCTTTCCTCCTTTGAGACAAATGGGGACGGGGCTTTTTTGTCTCAAATTTACATTATCTCACAAAATGAGACATTAAAAGTCCGTCCCTATTTTGTCTCATTTTTCATTTTAATTAAAATTTCATTTTTTGATTTTTTATCTATATAATTATACTTGTTATTATTAAAACGTGGATTAAAACCACATATTGTTTTATACTCACAATATTCACAAGGTGTTTTACCAGATTTATTATATGGTTTTAAATCTATTTTTCCACTTAGTATCTCTCTTGAAATATCTTTTATAGTCTTATAAATATAATCTTGTAAAACTTTGAACTCTTCTTGCTTTACACCATTTGTCCATTTTTCATTTACACTACCTTTAGAAGTTATCGCTGCTGGAACTAATTTTGAACTTCCTGATTGTAAAGTATTATCATTCATCTTTATAATCTTTACATCAGCTATTATTAAGCCTTTCATTCTAAAGTTTTTCCTAATTAACTCTTCTATTTGGTCTTCATCTATTCTTTTATCTGCATTAGCAATTTGCTCTAATAGTGAAAAATAAAATATTCCTGCTGGCATTACATCTTCTTCTCTACATATTGCATCTGTATATGTTAAAAGCTGTATTTGAATTCCTGCATATACTTCATTTAAGTCAATATTTTTTGCTGATGATTTATAATCTATAATTCTTAAATACTTTCCGTCTCCACTAGAGGCCGTATCTATTCTATCTATTTTTCCTGTTATTTCTATTTTCTTGCCATTTTCTAGTTCTAAAATAATTGGTTTATACTTACCTTTTTCACTAAATTCTACCTCTGTCCCCTCTACAGAAAAATCACTATAGATAATTGTTTGTATAATATATTTTAGTGCTTTTGAAACTATCTTTTTTAATCTTCTAACCAAAACTTTATATTTAGTTGTAGCAGTAAATATAAAGTTTTTATTTAATTTTAAACTTTCATCTACTATTTTAGATACAATTTCTAGAATCTGTTCTTCCTCTATTTCTGCTAGATTTAAATTTTCTTGTCTAACATATTCAAAGAAGTTATCAATTGTTTCATGCATAAAAGAACCTGTATCAAAACTTTGTATTTTTAAACTTTCTTTTTCTTTTAATTTTAATCCATATTGTAAGTAATATGAAAAAGGACAACCTCTATATTTTTCTAATCTTGATATACTTGTTTTTAATGTGTTTCCATATAGTTTATCAATGTTTTCTTGTTTTATGTCTTCTGGTATATTTGTATATCTTAATCCTTCTAAGTCTTCTTCAAGTCTCTTATTCCATCCTTCTTGAGATTTATAATAATTATATATTTGATACCATACTTCGTCTATTTCTTCTTTATTTCCTATTTTTGCAATATTTTCTATTAATTCTTCATATGTAACCTCTTTATTTACAAGTTCATATTTCTTAGTTATTACATCACTTTCTTCTTTTAATTTTGAATACATTTTCTTAATTTGCGTAACTAGTATTGATGGTCTTAATGATTTTCCATCTTTATCTGATGAACTATATGATAAATATATTTTTTCTTCCGCTGTTGTGAAAGCTTTATAAATGTTGAATTTATCTTCATATAACTGGTCTATTGTGCCTTTTGCAAGTTCTATTCCATCTTGTTTTAAAACCTCTCTATCACTATCATCTAAAAATCCTTCATCTTTATTTACGCTTGGAAAACTTCCATCATTTAGACCTAAGATAAACACAACTTTTACCTTATGACTCCTTGTCCTATCAACATCACCTAAAATCACTTGGTCAGCTGTTCCTGGTATTTTTCCAAGTCCGCTATTTTTTAGCCCTATCTTTAATATCTTTTGATATTTATCAACTGTCATTTTGTCTTCATCAAATATTAAAACAATTTCATCGAAAATATCTAGTATTATCTGATAACTCTCTTTATATTCATTTGCTAAATCTACTAAATTAATTTCTTCTAATTCTTTTATCTTATCAGATACTTTTTCCTCGATATTTTGAGAAATTAAAAAGTCATATAAAACCTTAGTAATATTTTTAGCAGTTCTTTCTTCTCTTATATCATCTTGTAATTTAAGTAGAGGATTTATTATCTCTTTTCTTATTTCATTCAATCTCTGAACTTCGTTTTTCTTGTTTTCATTATCTAGTTCATATGTAAAATCCTTTTTCCATTTATTTAATTTAATACCCCATTTGTTACAATAATTCTCTAGCTTAAAAATCTCTTCTTTCTCATAATCAAAAAATCCTAGTTTTATATAGCTAAATATAGACTCAGAAGAAAAGTTTTTAGTTAAAATTTCTAATATAGAAAGTACATATTGTACTATTACATTTTGGTTTAAATCTCTTTTTTCATCTATAAAAACAGGTATATCATACTCTCTAAAAATAGCTCTAACTAGTGATGAGTAACCTTCTATATTTTTAGTTATTATTGATATATCGTTATAACGCATATTTTCTTCTCTTACTAACTTTTGAATTTTCTTAGCTACTTCTTCTACTTCTGAATATTCATTTTTAGCTAAGAATAACCTTAAGTTTTCCACATCTTTTCCATATTTTGTGGATTTAGGATTATATAAATTGTTACTTAAAAATTTTAATTCTTCTGTTTTAAAACGAGGATCAGTTTCTAAATGTACAAACTCTTCTGTCCCAATATCATTTTCTTTAGCTAAGTCTAATAGTCTCTTTACTGTTAATTTATTTGGATAATAAATATCAATATCAGGATTAGTATTAAAATCTAAATCGTCTACACACATTGTTATATTTACTTCTTTTGCTAAGGCAAGCATTTCTTTAATAACTTGATATTCTTGATAAGTAAATCCAGCAAATTCATCTATAAATATTATACTGTTCTTTACTAAATCTACCTTACTTAAATTCTCAGCAAGTATTGTTAATAAATCTGTATCTTCTATATAACTTTCTGAGATTTTCTCTTCAAAATTTTGATAAATACAAGCCATATCTTGTAATTTATTTTTTAAATAAACATCTTCTGTTTTATCTATTTCACCTAATAAATCTTCTACTACTACCCCATGTTTCTTAAACTCAGTAATAGCTCTCATACTTAAATCAATATTTTCATCTGACTTGCCTAAAAATTTTAAATTCTTTTGGTTGTTACTTAATATTGAATAAATAAGCATAGCCTTTCCACATTTTGAAAGCTCTCTATTTTCTCCCCCAACTTCTTGCATGACACGATAAGCCATTCTGCTTAAAGTTATTACTTCAGCATAAATAGCTGCATTGCTACCTAATTTACTCATTTCGTCCATTAATTTTCTTTCAGATGTGAACGAAAATTGTTCTGGTGTTATTATAAATATTTTCTTTTCATGTTCTTGTTCAATTAATCTAGCAACTTCAGAAAAACAATAGCTACTTTTACCACTACCAGATTTACCATAAATAAGTCTAAAAGCCATCTTTACCTCCTATTTCGCGTTAGGGACGTTTCCTATGCGTAAAAAAATTCGCATTGGGGACACATCTTCATCTTCTCTTTTCTTTCCTTAGATTTTATAACAGAAAGCAAAAAATAGCAAGCTACTAGCTTACTATTTATGTCTAATAATTATTTTTGTTGAATACAAGATGCTAATTTACTAAAGCATTAAAATACAATAAAAATCTTGTTAAAAACTTTAATTATTATATAACATAAAGAACGAATCGAAATGAATACAGGTTTGTATTAGCTCCATCATAATAATAGCCTCGATTAGAAGAAGATCCTGTTGATCCATATTGTCCTCCTCTTGTTACAAAAGGATTTGATGTATGTCTAGAATTTTTTTCGGCTATATACTCATAGCAATTTCCTTCTAAATCATATATATTACAAACTTTATCTGATATATTTTGTCCTGAAAAATCCAATTTTTTCGTATGTCTAGGTTCACTATATTCTGCTACATCATATGTATTTCCTGTCCCATCTTGCTTTTTATTTATAAATTTCATTGTCATATCCCACTGTACTCCTGAACATAATGCACTTTTCACATTTTCATTATTAATAAAAGTTTTAGATATTTTTTTTGCCTCTAATGGTAATATACCATTCCAAACTGTCGCTCCTTTTTTACTTATTAAATTATCTGAGCCATCAATTCCTGCTTCATATCTTGATATATAAAATCCACCAGCTTTCAATACAACTTGTCTTTCTGCCGCTTCATTTAGCAATCCTATTTCTTGTTCATCTACTATTTCTTCAGATATCATAGGTTGAATCCCTTCTGGTAAATATTCTATGTCAGTATAGGCTGTTTCTGAAACTTCTACAACTTTATAAGTGGTATTTCTTTCATAAGTATCTGTTACTGGTATCCACACAAATTCATTTCCTTTAGAATCTATTATTACTAATCCATCTTCTATTGTATTTTCCCCTTCTACTTGTGATACTGCAAAACCTGCTGGTATTGGTACTGTCTGTCCATTTCTATCTTCATATGTTGTATTTTCTAAATTGATTGTTGCTTCTATTGCTGTTAATTTTCTTAATTCTTCTTCTTGAGAATTATACGTTTCTGTCTTAGCTTTTTGTACCTGAGTGAGTATTCCATTTTGTCCTGTTAGCATCGCAATTGAAACACCTGCTAAAATTAATAAAATAATTATTGTAATTACTAAAGCTATTAGTGTAATTCCTTTTTCATTCGTTTCTCTCATTTTATCCTCCTTGTATTTTTGAGGCATATATATCCCTTTTGAATAAATTATAGCAAAATGGGGCATACATGTCAATGACTTATAAAATTATTTATTATAAAATTAATTATAATTTGTTTATTGAAGGTGGGTTTATGTTACAAGAATATAGAAAGCGAGCTAAAATCACACAAGAAAAATTATCAGAAAAAACCGGTTTAGATAGAAAAACTATTTTTAGAATTGAAAATGATTTAACAGTTCCAAAAGTAGATAGCTATGCCAAAATGGTAGTTGCTTTAAATTTAAGTAATGAAGAAATAGGAGAACATATAAGAAAAATAGCAAAAAATAAAGATAAGTGATTTTAATTTTCACTTATCTTTTTAGATGTGTCCCAAATGCGAATTTTTTTACGCAAATGAAACGTCCCCATTGCGAAATTTATGCTTCTCTTCTCCAATAAAATAAATATTGTTGTGCTAGCCCTGCTAAGTCTCCAAATTTTTCCTTTGCTATTTTTTCTATTTGTTTTTTATTTACTTTTGTTTCATCTTCATTTTTTATGTATAGGTCATTCATAACTCTTCTTACCCATACATCTATTGGAAATACTTCAAATCTCTTTAGGTCTGAAAATAATAAAATACAGTCTGCAACTTTAGGTCCTACTCCTGATAATGTAAGTAATTTATCTCTTACTTCCATAGTGTTTGGATTATTTCTTAATTCATCTAAGTCTACTTCTCCATTTAGTATCATTTTAGTCGTTTCATAAAGTCTTATATCCCTAAAACCTAATCCTAATTCTCTATATTTTTCTACACTTACATCTTTTAGTTCTTCTACTGTTGGAAATGTATAATATTTTTCTCCATTATAATCTATTTCTTCTCCATAGTTTTTAGATAATCTTTCTATTATTCCTTTTATTCTTGGAATATTGTTATTTGCAGATATTATAAAAGATATTATTGTTTCCCATAAGTCTTGATTTAATATTCGTATTCCTTTACCATATTCAATACTTTTTTTCATATTATCGTCTATTTTACTTAAATGTTCTTTTATTTTTTCATAGTCTCTCTTTAAATCAAAATAGTCCTCTACAACCTCTTTTATCTCTCCCTTACATATCCCTTTAAATGTTACTTTATTTCCTTCTTTTTTTACATTTAGGACATTTCCTTTAAATACTCCTGTATAACTTCCGTCTTCTTGTTCATTCCATCTAAAACATTGTCCACAATCAAAGATGTCTTTTAATTCAAATGAATCTACATTTTCTATTTCATATATTTGTTCTTTCATATTATCACCATTTTTATTTTACAATATTTGTGGTTATATTTCAAGAATACTATTTTTTCTTTTTCTCATCATCACTTTCATCTAAATCATTTAAAGCATATTCACAAGCTTGTATTACAAATCTTGAAAATGTTACATTTTTATTCCTTATTGCTTTTTCTATTTCTTCTATTAATGGTACTGGAAATCTTATTGTTTTATTTTCTGTTTCTTTTCTATATGGTTTTATTTGAAATGCCATTTGCGTTACCTCCTATACAAATAAATTGTATTGCAAAAAAGAAAATAAATAAGCATTGCAAAAAGCACTATAAAAAGCAATGTTTCTTTTCATAATTCACATTGATAGAATTTTGATAAATAAACTAAAGAAAGGAATGTTAAATATGCAAAAGCTAAATAATAGAATTTTAAAAATTGAAGAACAAAGCATTAAAGGAATAACACTTATAGCATTAGTTATCACTATCATTGTACTTTTAATCTTAGCCGGAGTTTCAATTTCAATGCTAACAGGAGAAAACGGAATACTAACTCGGGGCACAAAGAGCAAAGAATGAAACAGAAAATGCACAAGTAAACGAAGAAAATACATTAATGAACAATATATTAATGCTTCTCAAAGTGGAAATACAGTATTTACTGATGATAATGGAAAGGTAGCAATAATTCCTAAAGGATTTTATATAGTTCCAGGATTAGATAATGTAGATGCAGGGTTAGTAATTTCTGATATAGAAGATGATACACAAAACATAGGAAATCAATTTGTGTGGGTACCTGTACCAAAATTTAGTGAATTTATAAGAGAAAACTTTGGATCAGAAGATTATATATGGTGGCAAGGAGATTTTGTAAGTGATAAATTAACTAGCTACAGTATGTATGAACCTGTTTTAAATAATACAGGTGGATGTACTAATGAAACAGCAATAGAAGTAACTAATATGTATAATAGTGTTAAAAACAATGGAGGATTTTATATTGGAAGATATGAAACAGGAATAGATGATTCTAATAATACGATAATAAAAAAGAACTCAAAAGTATACAACAATATAAAATGGGCTAATAGTATGAATGATGAAACAGGCGGAGCAGTAGAGGAAGCAAGAAAATTTGATAGCAAAAGTGGATATACCAATGTTACTAGTACACTAGTATATGGGGTACAATGGGATGCAATAATGAGATGGATTAGTAGAGGAACAGATGAAGAAAAAACATGGTTATCTGGAAATGAAAAAGGAAATTTTAAAGATGAAGATAGTAGTAATAACCCAGATAAAACTGGAAATAATGAACAGTATCAAGTAAAACATATATATGACTTAGCAGGTAATGTTTGGGAGTGGACAATGGAGGCTTATGACACATTTGGAAGAATAAATAGAGGTGTCAGTTATGCTAATCAATTATCCGATTTCGCTATTTTTTCTAGAAATAGTGTTAATCCAGACCAAATTAGACAAGACATTGGATTTCGAATAGCTTTATATTTATAGCTATACACTTTAATTTCTTGTTCCATACTTCTTGAGTTTTTGTACTAAACAGCATGTGTGTAGAGATAAGTGAAGAGAATTCATATATTATAGAGCAGAAGAAAAAGGAGAAGAGCGTGTACAATATAGTGTGTAAATTCTAAAGCACACTATATTTTTATATGTAAAAGAAAAGGAAAGTTTAAATGAAAAAAATTAACACTAGCTTAATATTTTAATGAAACATATATATTGTATATGCTATTAAAAATGAAATATATATAAAGAAAGGTGATTACATAGAAAAATGTGATATTTTGCCAAAAAATATTTCTAAAAATGTGATAATTTAGTGTTGAAATCTTTTCAAAAATGTGATAAACTTATTATATAAGGAGGTAGATTATGGAAAGATTAAGAAGAAAAATCGATGATTACCTTATTGAATGGAAAAAAAGTAAAGATAGATTACCTTTAATAATTAAAGGCGCAAGACAAATAGGAAAAACAAATGCAATTAGAAATTTTGGAAAAAATAATTATAAAACATATATAGAAATAAATTTTGTACTTCAACCACAATTCAAAACAATATTTGAAGATGGTTTCGAAGTTGATAATATAATAAAAAATATAACATTAAAAATGCCTGAACTTGAACTTGAAGGACATGATACATTAATATTTTTTGATGAAATGCAAGAATGTGTAAGTACTGCAACTTCATTAAAAGCATTTAACGAAGATGGCAGATATGATGTTATTTGTTCAGGCTCTTTAATGGGAATTAATTATAAAGAAATCGAGTCAAATAGTGTTGGAAATAAAGAAGATTATATTATGAGGTCTTTAGATTTTGAAGAATTTTTATGGGCTAAGGGATATAAAGCCGAACAAATTGAAGATTTATATAAACATATGCTTGAACTAAAACCTTTAAGCAATACACAATATAATGTTATGATGTCTAATTTTAAGGATTATATGATAGTTGGGGGAATGCCAGCCATAGTTAGCAAATTTATTGAAAATAAAAACTTTAGTGGTATCCTAAAAATGCAACAACAAATTTTAATAGACTATGAAGAAGATATAACAAAATATGCAGGAGGATTAGATAAAACAAAAATATTAAATTGTTATAGAAAAATACCTGTATTTTTAGGAAATGAAAACAAAAAATTTCAAATATCAAAAATAGCAACTGGGGCAAGAAACAGAGAATATGTAGGTGTTATTGAATGGCTTTCAAATGCTGGAATTGTAAATATTTCTTATTCAATGGAACAAGCAAGCCTTCCATTGAAAGGAAATTATAACCCTGATAATTATAGACTATATTTTGCAGATACAGGACTACTAATTGGTTCTTTAGATGAAGAAGCTCAAGATGATTTACGAAATAACGAAAATATGAACACATATAAAGGTGCTTTATTTGAAAATATTGTTGGTGATATGTTAGTAAAAGAAGGATATGATTTATATTTTTATAAAGATGACAGTAAAAAAATAGAAATGGACTTTATGGTAAGAGATAAAAACTCTCTAATTCCTGTTGAAGTAAAAGCAAATAATAATGCAACCGTTTCACTTAATAACCTCATAAATAGTAATTTATATAAAGATATTAAATATGGAATAAAATTGTGTAACAAAAACATAGGATTTAATGGGAAATTTTATACTTTTCCTTATTTCTTAACATTTTTATTAAAAAGATTTTTAAAGGAAAAACAATAAAATTAATATACACTTAAAGTAAAATTTTTTAATTACTTATCTTCTTCCGTTTTAAATTATATAAATTATAAGTAAGTTTTTAGATTAAGCAATTTGTCGTAGGGAAATTAAGGGTAGACAAATTGCTGGTAAGCACAAGCTTAAATCTAAAAACTTACTATAAATCCCTGAAGATGTCTCTCAAATTGTACAAAAATGAGACAAAAAGCTCCGTCTTTTATTTGTCTCATTTTTCAAAACCTTGTCCTACTACTTCCCTTGAATTTGTTATTACTATAAAACTTCTTGGGTCTATTTTCCTTGCTATCATTTTTATTTTTGCCACATCATTCCTATATGCTGCACACATGAGTACTAGCTTTTCTCTTCCTGTATACATACCTTTTCCATAAAGACCTGTTGAACCTCTTTCTATCTTTTCTAATATTGCTTTTGCTATCTCCTCATTTTTATCTGAAATTATAATCATTAATTTTGTAAAATCTATTCCTTCAAATAAAATGTCTATCATTTTTCCCATTAAATAAATTGCAATTGCAGAATAAAGTCCTATTTCTATTTCTTTAAGGAATATCATATTTAAACTTACTATTACAATATCTACAATAACTATAATATTTCCTGCTTGCACAGTTGGCTTATATTTTTTTGCAACATAGCTTACTAAATCACTTCCACCTGTTGATGAGTTTGCTTTTAGTAAAATCGCTGTTCCTATTCCTAATATAATTCCCCCATATACACAGGCTAAAAATCTATCTTCTGTTAATGGTTCAAATTTATCTAATATATCTATAAAAAATGATAATGTAGCTGTTCCTATTACAGATTTTATAAAAAAGTATTTTCCCACCTTTAATATTGATATTAGAAACAACGGAATATTTATTAATAATATCATGGTTCCCATTGGTATATTTAATAAATAATAAGTTATAGTTGCAATACCTGCAACTCCTCCTGATGATAATTGATTTGGAAGCAAGAACAATGATACACCTAGCGCCATTACAAATGAGCCTAAGATTGTTCCTAATATTTCTAGGATTACTTTTTTTATTTTTCCTTTTCTCTCTTCGCTCTTTTCATTTACTAAATCCATAAAAAATCACCTTTATTTTATTATTGGTAAAATATAGGCGATTTATTCTTTTTTCTACTTTCTTTTTACTTTATATTTTCTTTTAATATTTCTGATTATGAGTATTGCTGTTTTTTGACCCCGTCCCAAAAAACAGCTAATCTGTATAAGTTTTAGTTACTTCTATTTTTGATTTTCCTTGTTTTACTTTTTTATCTTGCTTTAAAACTAAATCTACATCATATGTATCTTTTAGTTTTAAGACATTTTCTTTTTTATGTCCTATCACATTATTTGCATCAATTGGGTTTACTGTAACTTCAACTTCTTTTACTTTTACATTCAATTTCTTTATTTTTCCAACTATTGCATCATACCACATTGCAGACTCAACTAATTGTCTTAGCGCTGGATGGAATGGTCCTGCAACTACTTCGCTTTTTTCATTATTTGGATCTGATATTTCATCTGTTGTTTGAAGTCCTACTCTTATTACATCTATATTTTTATCTGCAAACATTCTTACTAAATCTTTACAAATTTCTACTGTTTGTACAATTGATAGTGGTTTATATGTACCTTCTTCATAATCTTTTTCTAATTTTGTATTTTTTATTACTAATGTTGGATAAATTCTTACCATTTTAGGTTTTAGTTTTATTAATTGCTTTGCCGTATTTATTTCATCTAGTCTTGTGCTTTCAGGTAATCCTACCATCATTTGGTGGCCTAATCTAAATCCATTCCATCTAATCATTTTCGATGCCTTTTTTACATCTGCAAAAGTATGGCCTCTATTTATTCTTTTTAGTATATAATCATTTGCTGACTGAACACCAAGCTCTATTGTTTTAACACCATATTTTTTAAGCCTCCTTAAAATCGGCTTACTTATAGCGTCAGGTCTAGTTGAAACTCTAATACTTTCTACATCTCCATTTTTTACATATTGGTAAGCAACTTGTAATAATTCCTCTTGTTTTTCTTCTGGTATTGCTGTAAAACTTCCTCCGAAAAACGCAATTTCTATTTGTGCATCTTCTTTGTTCATACTTTTTAGGTAATTCTTTATTATTTTATCGGCTTTTTCTTTTGTCATTTCATTTTTTTGACCACTTATGGATTTTTGATTACAAAATATGCAATCATTTGGGCATCCTAGATGTGGTACAAATATTGGTATTATGTACTGTTTTTTCATAAATTACCTCTCTTCTAATTTAAATTTTCCAATGCCTTTTTGGCCGCCTGCATTTGTGCTTCTTTCTTACTTTTCCCCTTTCCTTTTGCTAAGAATTTTCCGTTTACTTCTACATCTGCTTCAAATGTTTTATCATGGTCTGGTCCACTTTCTCCAATTGTTTTGTATTCTATTTTTACTTCTCCATGTTCTTGAAGCTTTTCTTGTAATACTGTTTTGTAATCTTTATCTCCTACATGTTTTGTTGCTTCTTCTATTTCAAATTTTAGATTATCTACTATAAATTTTTCTGCTTCTTCTAATCCACCATCTATATATATTGCTGCTATAACTGCTTCTACACTATCAGCTAGAATTGCAGGTCTTTCCCTTCCTTCCGTTTTTTGTTCTGATTTTCCTAGGTATAAGAAATCACTAAAATTATGCAATTTAGCTACTTTGTATAAACTTTTTTCACAAACTACTGTTGCTCTAACTTTAGTCATTTCTCCCTCTCTTAGGTTTGTATAATTTCTATAGATATATTTACTCGATAAAAATTCTAGAATACTATCTCCTAAAAATTCTAATTTTTCATTACTTTCTATATTTCTTTCATTTGCATATGAGGTATGTCTTAATGCTTGTTTTAATAATTCTTTATTTTTAAATGTATACCCTATATTCTTTTCTAAAATTTCTAAATTCATCTTTTCTCACCTTCTTTCTTTTCCTAATATGTATATTATATACTATTTTAGGAATTTTGCAAGTAAATAGCAATTTTTTCTAATATCATATTTTTTATAAAAAGGTGTGGACATAATTTAATTGTTATTATATAATAAATGTGTATTATTTTATATTAGGAAAGAGAGTAAAGCTATGTTAGATGATAAAAATTCTTTTAACTATGATAATAGAAATTTATCTGATGTTTTTAAAGAGTTACAAGAAATAAGAAATAACCCACAAGCTCAGGCAACATATGCAAAACAACTTAAAAACGCTCAAAAACATAAGCATAAAGCTAAAGTTAGCAAAGTAAAGAGAAACTCTAATGTCTTTGCTTCTAATTTCCGTACAAAAGATAGGACAAGCACACCAAAGTCAAATGATTTGAAATTATCACATATTTTAACAGGATGTGGAATTTTAGTGGTTTCTATGGCTTTGTTTTTTCCAAAAGACCTTGCTTTTACGGAAAGCTACGCAAGTACAGAGACTTCACAAGAAGTAGAAGCTTATGAATTAAACAGACATCGATTAAATATGCAAAGCATTATTTCTGAAAATGCTGGTATGGATAGAGTAAAAGAACAAGCAACAGAAGAACGTGATGTTGAATTTGAAACTACATATACTGATAATGCTACTTTACCAAAAGGTGAAGAAGTTGTAACTCAAGAAGGTGTACTTGGAAAGGATCAAGTTACAGTTGTAAAGACTTACGAAAATGGTAATTTTGTAGAAGAAACTATCTTAGCAAGAACAAATTTAGTTGCGCCTACACCTAAGTTAATTTCTCGTGGTACTTCAGAATTCTTAGCAAAACATCAAGTACATATTGGCGATACAATGTATCTTGTTAAAGATGATAAATTAAAATCTGAATCAAGTGACACTTCTACAGATGTTGCTGAGGTGAAAGAAAGTATAGATATAAAATTATTAGAGCTTCCTAGTGAAGAATGGGCTAAAGTTTCGTTTGATGGAGTTGAAGGATATATTAAAACTTCTAACTTAACTTCCCCTACAACTACACCAAATATCGTGGAGAAAAACAGAATACAAAGAATATTACTTAAAGTTAACATCGGAATGGAATTAAATAAATCAAGTGGTTTAACTTTAAATGACTATAAAACAATATTTACAAATCTTCCAAATGACACTAATAAAATTTTTCAAAATAACTATCAAGTATTCTATAACATGGAAAAGAAATATAATATAAATGGTATATTCTTAGCTTCAATAGCAATTCATGAAAGTGCTTGGGGCTCTTCAAATATAGCTAAGGACAAAAATAATTTATTCGGATATGGTGCTTATGATGAAACACCTTACGAATCTTCTATGAGTTTTGATAGTTATGAAGAAGGAATAGAAACTGTTGCAAAATCTTTAGTTAAGTATTATTTAAATCCTGCAGGTACTAAGATTTATGATGGAGAAACTGCAGAAGGTTGGTATTACAATGGACCTACTGTGGAAGGTGTAAATACTAGATATGCATCAGATGAAGATTGGCACAAAAAAGTATATAGTTATATGGAAATGTTATACAATAGATTAGATTCTTAAAAGTATACTTAAAAACAAAAGAAAGGACGGAATTACAATTCATGAAAAAGTTTAATTTTAAGTTCAAAATAAAAAATGTAAAGTTAGCTTTTGTTATATTAATTATTTTAGCAATTATATTATTAATACTTTATTATAATTTTATATTTGCTAATGCTTTTGCAAAAAACAATTTTGCAAATCAAATGGTAGAAATAGCTGAAGAAAACGAAAGTCCAATTTTTAGTATACAAAGAATCCTTCTATATAATAGCGCTAATGCAGTTGATAATTCAGAAAATCAATCATTAAGTAATATGTCTATTTCACAATTTACTGACATTTCTATCTATATAGACAACAGTCAAACAGTCTCTGATTTAACTGATGAAAATACTGTTAAGGAACTATATATTGATAACATCTCAGTTACATCTAATTCTGAAAATGGTACTAAAATATTAAATTACAAAAACCCTTTAAACTTTGGTAAATATCAAGATATTATAAGTCCGGAAAGCGATAGGGTTGATTTTAATATAGTAAATACTAATGACGAAAATCAAAACCATAACTATGATGAGCCAACATTTTATACAGATTGTTCAAATCCTATTTCTTTAGGTTATTTAAACAAAGATTTGCTAACAAATTATTCAGTTTCAAGCGACTCAAGTTCTGTTTCATTTAACGGAAAAGTTTTACAAGAAGCTGGTGTGAATCTAGAAGATATAAATTATACTTTAAATTTTACTATCCATATTGTGAATAATCTAAATCAAAAATTTGCATATAATATGAAACTTGATGTTAACTTAGATGGAATATATGATGGTTATACTTATAGAGGAAAAAATGCCTCTGGAACAGAATATCAATTTTTCAAAGAATTAAATTAATATAACAAGCAAGCCCCTGGTGACCCAGGGGCTTTGTGGTATCAAGCAATCGGAATGAAAAGAGCTACTTGAAGACCTATATAAGGTCTTTTTATATACCTGTGGGTTTCTTGTCTCCATGCCAATGGATTTTGACTTCCATCCTTCTTCAAGGTAGCACCACGAACTGCAGGCTTTATTACCGTCCCTTTAGTAGACTTTTCCTGTGTCCACACAGCTACATTTCCAAATCCCAAAATATCATAGGAATAGAAAGTACGGTAGTCTCTTGGAGGTATTTGTTCTGCAATTTCTTGAACAGTCATCCTTTTTGATTCAATGAACCATTCAAGAATAGAATCGTATTCTGCTCCATAAAGCAAATGACTGCTAAGGCCATTACTTGTCTCAAAAGAAGTTGCCAACTCCATAGCACGTTCAAAATTAACCATCGTCCAAGGCTGCCTGCCAGGAATAGAAACTGGTTTTAAATATTCTGACCTTGAAATTGGCCAAGTAGAATAGAAACCTCCATATTCTCTAATGCTTTGAAGTTGATTCCAAAGAGGATTCATCGTCCCACAAATTGGCTCCTCGCCCAGTTCATCCGGATCATCAGGGTAACGTGGCCGTCTTCCAAATTTTTCATTGTATTTCTTGCCATCAAGAGTTCCATTACTCTTCAAGCTTCCAACAGGAACAAACTGAAGTAAACTTCCATCTTTAATTCTCTCAATCCTAAAGCCGTTCTTCCAATCTGTCCCCTCCACATGGCGATATCCTTCCGGCACCACCGGATTCGTAAATCTTTTAGAATAGCGCCCATCGTCATCCTTTACCACAATGTTTTTCCGGAAAGACATAATATCTCCTTTCATATTCTCCGGAATACTGCCATAGCAAATTGCTATATTCTTTATTTTACCATATTTTCTAACTTTTTTCAAACATATAAGTTATTCAACAAATACATTTTAATTATTTCCTATGCTTTACATTATACAACATCTTTAAGCAAAAATAACCGAATATGTAAAATCTCATTACTCACTATGCTAATTTTTATAGATTTACACATATTGGAATGGAAATAATAAACTTAATAGAAATTGCTGATATGGGAGACCAATTTATAAAGTTAGAAAAAGCTCTTAATTCTGAATACACTATGGTAATAGAAAACAAACGAACATGTAAAATTTTATTTATAAATATTGTTTTGTAATATAAAAAATCTTGTAACCTTTTATTTAGCTAAGTTACAAGATTTTTTTATTGGAGGCGAGTGTGGGAGTCGAACCCACCATCAGAGTTTTGCAGACTCGTGCCTTACCGCTTGGCTAACTCGCCATTGGAGCAGGTAGTGGGAATTGAACCCGCAACTAAACCTTGGCAAGGTTTTATTTTACCATTAAACTATACCTGCATTTTCTTTAGTCCTTATATATTATGCAAAGACTTTTAAAATGATACCAAAAATACACCATATTGTCAAGTATTATGGTGTATTTTTAACTTCTTTTTTTACATTTTCTGTTTCTTTCTCATCCCACTTTTCTCCCGGTTTAGGTTTGTTCCAAGAAATATAATCACAAGACTTAGGATTATTTTCACAAATATAGTAATTTCTTTTTCTTTTTGTTTTTCTAACCTGAACTTTTCCACCGCATTTAGGACATGGGACATCAATATATTCTATGATAGGTTTCGTATTTTTACATTCTGGGTATCCTGGACATGCTAAGAATTTTCCATATTTCCCATATTTATAAACCATCATCCTACCACATTTCTCACAAGGAATGTCTGATACCTCTTCTTCTATTTCAACATGTTCTAAGTTTTTTTCTACTTTATCTAATTCCTTTTTAAATGGTCCATAAAACTCCCTTATCATCTTCTTCCATTGTTCTTTACCCTCTGCAATTTCATCAAACTCATTTTCTATTTTCGCTGTAAATTCAACATTAATTATATCAGTAAAATTCTCTATCAACAATTTATTTACTACTTTACCTAGTTCTGTTGGAATCAATTGTTTTTGTTCTTTTTCAATATAATGTCTTTCTAAAATAGTTGTTATAGTTGGAGAGTACGTACTTGGTCTACCTATTCCTTTCTCTTCTAAAGCTTTTACCAAACTTGCTTCTGTATACCTTGGAGGTGGCTCCGTAAAGCTTTGTTTTGGATTAATTTTAACTTTCTTTACTTCTTGACTTTCCTCTAAATCTGGAAGCATTCCTTTTTCTTCCTCTTTAGATTCCTCACCTTCAACATATAATGTCATAAAACCTTTGAATTTTAAACTTTGTCCATTAGCTTTAAATGTATAACTATTTGCATCTATAGTAACCGCCATAGTATTATATATAGCAGAAGCCATTTGGCTCGCCATAAATCTATTATAAATCAATTTGTATAATTTATATTGGTCATTTGTAAGTGAATCCTTTATGCTATCTGGCTCCAAATCTGCATATGTTGGTCTTATTGCCTCATGTGCATCTTGGGAATCTTTGCTTGTTTTATAATATCTATTTTCATAGTATTCTTCCCCATAAGTAGTTACTATATGTTCTTTAGCAGCTTTTCTTGCTTCTTCAGAAATTCTTGTTGAATCTGTTCTCATGTAAGTAATAAGACCTACTGTTCCTCTAGTATCAATCTTTATTCCCTCATATAACATTTGAGCAATTGACATTGTTTTCTTTAAAGTAAATCCTAATTTTCTAGATGCTTCTTGTTGCATTGTACTTGTTGTAAAAGGTGGTGCTGCATTTCTCTTCTTCTCACCTTTTTTTACTTCTTGTACCACATATTTTGCTTTATCTATATTTTTTAAGATTTCATCGGCTTCTTCTTTATTATGTATTTCCTGTTTTTTACCGTCTTTTCCATAAAATTTTGCTTCAAATTGTTTTTTAGATTTTTCATCCTCTAAATCTACAAATATATTCCAATATTCTTCTGGTATGAATTTTTCTATTTCTTCTTCTCTATCTACTATTAGTTTAACAGCAACTGATTGTACACGTCCTGCCGATAATCCCCTTCTTACTTTTTTCCATAAAAGAGGACTTATTTTATAACCAACTATTCTATCTAACACACGCCTTGCTTGTTGTGCATCTACTAAGTTAATGTCTATGCTTCTTGGCTCTTTAATTGCTTTTTTTACTGCTCCTTTTGTTATTTCATTAAATGTTACTCTTACTATTTTATCTTCATCATCACTTAATATTGTTGCTAAGTGCCAAGCTATGGCTTCTCCTTCACGGTCAGGGTCAGTCGCAAGATAGATTTTCTTTGCATTTTTTGCTTCCTTCTTTAGAGATTTTATTAAATCCCCTTTTCCTCTAATATTTATATATTCTGGTTCAAAATCATGTTCAATATCAACGCCCAATTTTGATTTTGGTAAATCTCTTATATGTCCCATTGACGCAACTACCTTAGTACTGCCTCCTAGAAACTTTTTTATAGTATTGGCTTTAGCTGGTGATTCCACTATTATTAATTTATCAGCCATATATGCCTCCTTAAATTTCTTTTTTCACCTTTTTTTATATCATAAGTTATTTTAGCTTAATTTTTAGCTTTTTGCAAGTTTTTTATTAGAATTTTTGTTTTGTTATAGATTAAATATACTTTTTGAAAAGTCAGAAATTACATCATGAACACAAATTGGTGTTACTTCATTATTTTTTAAAATGTTTAATATTTCATCTACTTTTTGCTCATTGTTAGATAAATATTTAATTGTTTCGTCCTCTACATTTGTATTATTTTCTATATATTCTGTTTTAACTATTTTCACTCCATATTTTGCATTGTCCTTTTTTAAAAATTCATCCTCATTTATAATTTTATAATATTCTAATTTAATTGGATATTTAATCCCCGCTTCTTGAAGTTCTTCTTTTTTTATAAAAGTTCCTCCAAAAAAAATATTCAAACTCATCCCCTCCTCTTTTGTATACACCATTTAATAATACTATTAAACTGAATACTTTGCAAGAACTTTTCATCGCAAGTTTCTACAAGTTTCGATGGTTTTTGCCTTTATAAGATGTTATAATATATTTAAATATATTTATTTTCTTTCATTAACTATCCAAATTTTAAAAATTAAAATAGTAGTAATTTTTATATTACTACTACTTTCTTTTATTCTTTATTAACTTTTTTATTATCTTCTATTTTTTCTATATTTTTATCTTTTAAAGTAACATATAATTCAGCTATAGTTGCTGATTGATATGGATTTACATATAAAATATTTAGAAATCCAAATGTTACTAAAGATAATAGATTCCACAATATGAATGTTAAGTCTAAGATAAAAGTTCTCCATTTATTATGTCTCATCATTTCTTTTGAAATCCTAAAAGCTTCTTTCCTATTCATTTCAGGATTATCTGCTAATATATATGGTATCATTTTATATTCATAAAATTTTATAACCCCACCTATAATTGTTAAGAACCATAATATATTATAAAAGTTTTTAACAAGCATAATTATAGTTACATTTTTCCAATTACCTTTTCTAAATATTTCTTTCATAACTCCCATTTTAACATTTTCTTCTTCTCTTGCTTTTAAGAAATATCTTTTCCCAGCTACTCTCAAAGGTTCTGCAATCATTATTATATATACCAATGCAATAATAGCGATCAAAACAACTCTTACGCCTAGTCCTGTCTCTCTTATTCCAAATAACTCTATTGCATCCCAAACCCTAAAAATATATTTTTCTGATTTTATTAAGTTATTTATATTTATTTCTATTAGCTTTAATATTCTAAGTTCGACTTCACCAAGTAGAGATTTTTTCTCTTCTAATTTTGATTCTTGTTCTTCTATTTTGTCTAGCTTTTCTTCAGCCATATCATTATTTTCTACTATATTTTCCTGTTTAACAACATAATTGGGATCAATAGTATCTTCGCCTTGCCATATTCCTATAATAGAAGTTCCAAATTCACTAGTAAATAAAGCTAATAAAAAGCATACAACTATTGCTGTCCAATAATTCTTTTTTACAACCTCTCTTGCCTTATTTTTTAGGTCTTTTCTTTTCCACATTTTAATTCTCCTAAAACTTAAGATTTATTTTATTATAAACAAATTTAAATTCTTAAGCAAGTAATTTTTTACATTCTTTATAATTTGGCATATTTTTTTCTACTAAATTCCAAAAATTCTTAGAATGATTCATATATATCAAATGACACATTTCATGTAAAACTACATACTTAATTGCCCTTTCGTCTTTAGTTGCAAGTTTTAAATTTATTGATATATTTTGATTACTCGAACAACTTCCCCAAGCATATTTTAAATCTTTTATTCTAACTTTTCTAGGACTCTTTCCTAATATCTTAGAATACTTATAAATATTATCTTCTACTATTTTTTGTAATCTTTCTACATCTTTCTTCTCTATTTTTTCTTCTTTTTTTACCTTAT
Organism: uncultured Clostridia bacterium; assembly: GCA_944387435.1. Taxonomy (GTDB): domain Bacteria; phylum Bacillota; class Clostridia; order TANB77; family CAG-508; genus CAG-269. The sequence goes on from CALXEW010000003.1 coordinate 123,587, forward strand.
TCTTGCTTTTCTGTAAACTTTCATAAATCCATTTTGACTTCTTATTTAAAAACTCTTCTATATATTTATTAGAAAGTCTTACTGGAGCTTTTACAATAACTTCTCCGTCCTTCACATATATATATAAATTTTTTATTTTTGATCTTTGTAATGTATAAGGTATATTGTTTCCCTCATATTGTATTTCTATCATAAAATTATCCTCTTATTTCTTTATATCTTTCAAATTTAAATAATCTCCTGCATTCATCTTTCCTGCTCTTGTTATTTTATTATAACCATATTTATTTTTCAAGTCATCTACCACTTTATCTAATTTTTCCTGTTTTTCATTGTTTCTATTACTAAATAAAGATAACTGTATTTGTTCTTTTTCCACTAAATTATCAACTCTTAAACCAACTAGTCTAATTACCATTGGTTTATGAAACATCTCATTTAATAGCTCTTTTGCTATTCTTGATATTTCCTTCGTTGATGATGTTGCTTCTGGTAACTTTTTCTGGTGTGAAGTATCTTCAAAATCTTTTGTCCTAAGCTGTACATTTACAGTCTTTGCTAGCATATCATATTTCCTTAATCTAAATGATACCTGTTCTGCCAGTGCCAATATTATTTCCTCTAGTTTTTCTATTTCTGTTATATTTTCTGGCAAAGTAATCGAGTTACCTATTCCTTTTGGCTTTTCTTTTTCAAAATGTACTTCTGAATTATCTATCCCATTTGCATATTCCCACATTAGTATTCCATGTTTTCCAAATTTTTTATGTAACACTTCCTTATTTGCTTTTGCTAAATCTCCTATTGTTCTTATTTGCATATTGTATAGTTTTGGTACAGTCTTCTTTCCTAACATAAATAATTCCGAAATAGGAAGTGGCCACATTTTAGTTTCTATTTCTTCTTTAAATAATGTATGTACTTTATCTGGTTTTGTAAAATCAGATGCCATTTTGGCTAAAAGTTTATTGTGCGCTACCCCAACATTTACAGTAAAACCTAATTTCTCTCTTACTCTTCTATTTATTTCATAGGCTTTATTTAATAATGTATCTTTCATTAAGTATTCTGTCATATCTAAAAAACATTCATCTATACTAAATCTTTCTATTTTATCAGTATATTCTGAAAGTAATTTAAACAAACTATCTGAATACTTTCTATATATTTTAAAGTTAGATGGATATATTTTAATCCCCGGACATTTTAATTTTGCTTGATAAATTGTATCTGCCGTTCTTATTCCACACTCCTTTGCTTTCATGCTTTTAGCAAGAACAATTCCAGACCTTTTAGTTTCGTCTCCTCCAATGATTGCAGGAATATTTCTTATATCAATTTCTGCTCCATTTTTTAACATTTCTACTGCAGTCCAACTTAAGAAAGCATTATTAACATCCACGTGTAATATTTGTTTTTCCATATTATCACCGATTTTATTGTAGAATATTTGTTTGCTTTTGTCAATATAAATTCTTGAAAATATTAGTTTTTAACAATCACTTTTTTCTTAACTTTTCTATTTTTATATTTAATTATTGTTTTTATTATTATATAATACTTTTAGGTGATTTTTATGGATAAAAAAATAGAAAAATTTAAAAAAATAATAAATGAAAGTACTAATATAGTTTTCTTTGGAGGTGCAGGTGTTTCTACTGAAAGTGGTATTCCTGACTTTCGTAGTAAAGATGGTTTATATAATCAAAAATATAAATTCCCACCAGAAGAGATTTTGAGTCATCATTTTTTTTACGAAAATACCGAAGAATTTTTTAAATTTTATAGGGATAAAATGAACTCTTTAAAATTTGAACCAAATATTACACATATAAAGCTAGCTGAATTAGAAAGAAAAGGAAAATTAAGAGCTATAGTAACACAAAACATTGATGGTCTTCACCAAAAAGCTGACTCTAAAACTGTTTATGAATTACATGGTAGTGTTATGCGTAATTACTGTACGAAATGCCATAAATTCTATGATGCTAATTTTGTTTTTAATTCTAAAAGCATTCCTTGTTGTGAATGTGGAGGAATTATTAAACCAGATGTAGTTTTATACGAAGAGCCACTAAATGAAAAAACTTATACCGCTTCAATAAAAGCAATTTCAGATTGTGACACTTTAATTATTGGTGGCACTTCTCTTACTGTCTATCCCGCAAGTGGATTAATTAGGTATTTTGAAGGAAATGATTTGATACTTATAAATAAATCTACAACTCCATTTGATAATATTGCAACACTTGTTATTAATGAATCTTTAGGCAAAGTTTTTTCAGTATTATAATAAAAAAATATAAATAAAAAGTAATATTAAAAAGCATATAAAGAAGCAACCGCCTCTTTATATGTTTTTATTTTTTATATAATTCTCTTTAAATTCAGACTTTAATATATCCATACTTATTCTATCATAATACTTACCGTTTACATATTCAGATTCTCTTCTTCTTCCATATTGTTTAAAACCTGCTTTCTCATAACATCTAATTGCTCTTTCATTAAAAGACATTACATCTAATTGTATTTCATGCAAGTTTAAATAATTAAAACCATAATCTAATAACAATTTTATTGCTTCTGCTCCATATCCTTTACTTCTTTCTTCCTTCTCCCCTATAAATATTCCAAGTGTTGCAGTTCTATTTACTGAATCTATTTTATGTAGTCCACAATTTCCAATTAATTGGTCATTATCTAACTTTACAATTCCTAATATTATATCATCTTTCTTTTCAGAACAATTTTCTAAAAATTTTCTTTCATTTTCTATTGTATATAATTCACTGCTCCTTCCTATATAATCTGTTGTGTGAACTACCCATTGTCTAAAGTCAATGGGCTTCCTGCTTCATAGACCTCGCAACCTACTATCTTCACAGGCGTTAATTCGGGCAGTCCCTGCCCTATAATATTTTTCTCTATGCCATTTTTCTTAGCCCTTCCATAAGGATATTTGTCGCAGCATTTATATCCCTGTCATGTTTTGTTTTGCACTTAGGACATGTCCATTTTCTGACTGACAAATCTTTTGTATCTACATTCTGATATCCACAAACAGAACATAACTGGCTACTAGCATAGAATGTATCTATTTTGATATACTTTCTTCCATTCCATTTAGCCTTATATTCTAATTGTCTTGTAAGCTCATACCACGATACATCTATTATTGATTTTGCTAGATGATGATTTTTTACCATATTCTTTATCTGTAAATTTTCTGTAACTATCACTTGGTTTTCGCTGATAATCTTACTTGAAACTTTGTGCAGATAATCTTTTCTAATGTTACTTATTTTCTCATGGCATATTGCTATTTCTTTTTTCTTCTTTTGGTAATTACTACTACCTTTTTTCTTATGTGCTAATTGTCTTTGCAACTTTGTAAGTTTCTTCTCATGTTTTTTTATTGTCTTTGGATTTTCATACTTCTCTCCTTCTGATGTAATACATAAATCCTTAATTCCTAAATCTAGTCCTAT
>CALXEW010000004.1 GCA_944387435.1 uncultured Clostridia bacterium
ATAGACGGTTACCATATATTACCAGTCAAAATTCAAAAGAAAAATATTAAAAGCAGATTTACTCTTTTTTTCTGCTAAAATGGAGGTTGACTTTATAAAACTTTATAATTGTGATATAATAGATAAGAATTATGTAGAAAACCAAAATAAGGAAGTGATGTAAATGTCTAGAAAAATAGAAAATAATAAAGAGATATCTTCAAAAACTAATATAAATTGGTATCCAGGACATATGGCAAAAACTAGAAGAGAGATAATAGAAGATTTAAAAATAATTGATGTTGTAATAGAATTGTTAGATGCAAGAATACCAATATCTAGTCAAAATCCTGATATTGCAGAAATTATAAAAGATAAGAAAAAAATAGTTGTATTAAATAAATGTGATTTAGCAGATGAAAAGGAAAATCAAAAGTGGTTATCTTATTTTGAAAGTAAAAATATTCCAGCAGTATTAGTAGATTCAAATAGTGGAAAAGGAATTGAAAACGTAATTAAAAAGATAGAAAGAATAATGGACGAAGAAAAAGAAAGGCAAGCCAAGAAAGGCAGAATTGGAAGAAAAATAAGAGCAATGATACTAGGAATTCCAAATGTAGGCAAATCATCTTTTATAAATAGAATTTCTAAAAGAACAACAGCAGAAGTAGGAAATAAGCCAGGAGTAACAAAGAAAAAACAGTGGATACGTATTAATGAAAAAGTAGAATTGTTAGATACACCAGGTGTATTATGGCCTAAATTTGAGAGTGAAGAAGTAGCTCTGAATTTGGCTTTTACAGGTACAATAAAGGAAGATGTTTTAGAAAGGACAGAGGTTGCGTATCAATTAGTGAAATTCTTGTTAGAAAATGAAAGAGAAAATCTTTGTAATAGATATGGATTAACAAATGAATATATAGAAGAAGTATTAAATAAGGATAATCCAGAAAATTTCAATATTTATGAAATTATGTTGGAAATAGGTAAGAAAAGAGGCTGTATAATATCAGGTGGAAATATAGATGAAGAGAAAACAGCAAAAATTATATTAGATGAATTTAAAAATGGTAAATTAGGAAGAGTAACTTTAGAATTTCCTAATTAATATACTATTAAAACAAATAAAGGAGCATTAAATGGAAGAATTAATAGAAAGAAGAAGAGATGAAAAAGATGTAAATATGATGTCACCACTTACCTGGGCATATATTGGTGATTGTGTTTATGAATTATATATAAGACAGGAATTAATAAATAAAACAAATTTAAAGCCACATAAATTACATATAGATGCAATACAATATGTTAAAGCAAGTAAACAAGCTGAAATTTTACAAGAAATTATGCCTAAACTAACTGAAGAAGAAGAAGATATTGTAAGACGTGGTAGAAATAGCGAAAACCATCATTTGCCTAGAAATGCAAGCGTGCAAGATTATATGTATTCAACAGCTTTTGAAGCTTTAATTGGATTTTTATATTTAACTAAAAAAGATGAAAGATTAAAAGAAATTTTGAGCTTAATTCAAGTAAAACCACTTGACTAAAACCAAAAAAAATGGTATAAATAATAGGTGTTAAATATGTGGCCCCTTGGTCAAGCGGTTAAGACGCCACCCTCTCAAGGTGGAATCATGGGTTCGATTCCCGTAGGGGTCACCACTTATAATCTATGTAATGTTTAGTATAACAAATTTACATAGATTTTTGCTTTTCTTATATGTAATAAATTCTAGTGAATTATATTGATAAATAAGGTTTATTAAAGTATAATGTAAATACAGAAATGAAATAAAAATTAAAAAATATATCTAATTTCTGTAATAGTTTTAAAATAAGATAGATTAAGATTAGTGCAAAAGTTTTAACAAGTGTGCCAAAATAAATTGGAAGGCAGACACAAAAATATTATACAATATTTAAATGAATTAATTAAATTTTACATTTCTATAAAATGTTTTTAATTTAAAAATTATTGTTGACATATAAAAATCTTATGTTATAATCATAAAGTAATAAAAAATTGAATATAAATAGAAAAGAAAATATTAAAAGGGAGTAGCTTTAAATTACTAATCAACAGACGCGATTAAAAAATCTGGTTAGTAAGCTAAATGAAAATTAGTTAGCAAGACTTTTAATGGGAAAATCCTATTGAAAGTCTTTTTTTTCGTGAAAAAGTTGTTAAAAACACTAAAAAGTGTAATAATATAAAAAGAAAATGCAAAGAAAAAAGAAGGAGTGGTAAAAAATTGGAGAAAAACAATTGGTTTAACAAAGGTGTAGAAGAGGTGGAAAAAGACTTACAAACAGATTTAAACAAAGGTCTTTCCGATGAAGAAATAGAAAAAAGAAGAGAAAAGTATGGACTAAATGAATTAAAAGCAAAAAAGAAAAAATCTTTATTTCAAAAGTTCTTAGATCAATTTAAAGATTTTTCAATCATAGTATTAATTATTGCAGCGATTGTATCAGGAGTAGTTGGAGTAGCAGAAGGAGAAGGTGTAACAGATACAATAATTATTTTAATAGTAGTTATTGTAAATGCTGTAATTGGTGTAACACAAGAAGCAAAAGCAGAAAAATCACTAGAAGCATTGCAAAAATTAACAGACCATGCATCAAAAGTTATTAGAAATGGAGAAGTAACAGTAGTACCTGCAAAAGAATTAGTGCCTGGTGATATTGTAGTATTAGATACAGGTGACTACATACCAGCAGATTTAAGAATAATAGAAGCAGTAAACTTAAAATCACAGGAATCATCTTTAACAGGAGAATCAGTTCCAGTAGAAAAAAATACAGAAAAAATAGAAGATATGGAAGTTGGAATTGGTGATAGACTAAATATGCTATTTTCTTCAAGTTTAGTTACTTATGGTAGAGGAAAAGGTATAGTAGTTGAGACAGGTATGACAACAGAAGTAGGAAAAATTGCAGGAATGTTAGATAGTACAGAAGAACAAATAACACCACTTCAAGAAAAATTAAATAAACTTGGAAAAACTTTAGGAATTGCAGCTTTAGCAATATGTGTAGTAATCTTTATAATAGGATTAATACAAGGTAAAGAGCCAATTCATATGTTTATGACAGCAGTATCTTTAGCTGTTGCTGCAATACCAGAAGGATTAGTTGCAGTATCAACAATAGTTCTTGCTATTGGTGTACAAAAAATGGTTAAGAAAAATGCTATTGTTAAAAGACTTCCAGCAGTTGAAACTTTAGGTAGTGCAACAGTTATATGTTCTGATAAAACAGGAACATTAACACAAAACAAGATGACAGTAGAAAGAATATTTATAAATGAAGAAACAAAAGATGTAGAAAGCTATAAGGAAAGCAAAGATTCAGAATTAGAAAAATTAGTATATGCAAATATGCTATGTAATGATACAAAAATATCAAATGATGGAACATTAACAGGAGACCCAACAGAAACAGCATTAGTAGATATGGGATTTAAACTAGATTTTAAATCAAATATTTACGAAGAAATGCCAAGAGTAGGGGAAGTTCCATTTGATTCAGATAGAAAATTAATGACAACAGTAAATGAAGTAAATGGCAAATATATAGTATATACTAAAGGTGGAGTAGATGAGCTCTTAGCTAGATGTAACAGTTATTTATTAAGAGGAGAAATAAAACCAGACTTAGATACTTATGCAAAAGTTGTAAGACAAAAAAATGAAGAAATGGCAAAAGAAGCCTTAAGAGTATTAGCATGTGCCTATAAAGAATTAGACCATAAACCAACAAATGAAGAAATGGCAAATATAGAAAGTGATTTAATATTTGTTGGTATGGTAGGTATGATAGACCCACCAAGAGAAGAAGCTAAAAAGGCTGTTGAAAAATGTAAAACTGCAGGAATTAAAACTGTAATGATTACAGGAGACCATAAAATTACAGCAACAGCAATTGCTAAAAAGCTTGGAATATTAGAAAACGAAGATGAAGCAATAACTGGTACAGAACTTGAAAAAATGTCTGATGAAGACTTAGAGAAAAATGTAAGACATTATTCAGTTTATGCAAGAGTGTCACCAGAACATAAAGTAAGAATTGTTAAAGCTTGGCAAAAAAATGGTGAAATTGTTGCTATGACAGGTGACGGTGTAAATGATAGTCCTGCATTAAAACAAGCAAATATTGGTTGTGCAATGGGGGTTGTAGGAACTGATGTTGCAAAAGAAGCGGCAGATGTTATCCTTACAGATGATAACTTTGCAACTATAGTTTCAGCAGTAGAAGAAGGTAGACGTATATATGATAATATATTAAAAGTAATCCAATTCTTACTTTCAAGTAATGTTGGTGAAATAGTAGTGTTATTCTTAGCTACACTTTGTACACCACTTTTTGCACACTTATTTGGAATTACAGATATAGGACATTTAGAGATATTACTACCAATTCATATTTTATGGATTAACTTAGTTACAGACTCATTACCAGCTTTAGCATTAGCATTTGACCCAGCTAATAAAGATATTATGAATAGAAAACCAACTAAACCTGGTAAAGGGGTATTTACAAAAGGTATGACATGGAGAGTTGTTTACCAAGGTGTTATGATAGGTTTACTTACACTTGCTGCATTTATGATAGGTTTAGCAACAACTACAGAACCAATAGATGGTTTAACATTAGATGAATCTAAAATTGAAGTTGGTCAAACAATGGCATTTGTAACTTTAGCACTTTCAGAGCTTGTTCATGTATTTAATGTTAGAAATAATAAAGTTTCTATATTTAAAACAGGGATTGCAAATAACAAAAAATTACTGTTAGCAGTAGTTGCATCAGCTGCTTTAATGTTTATTATTTTAGGAGTTCCATTCTTAAGAGAAGTGTTTAGTATACCACATTTACCAACACAAAATGTGTTAGAGTTAATAGGTTTAATTATAGCACCACTTATTATTGTTGAATTATTTAAGTTATTTAAAATTAATACTGCAAAAGATGAATAATATTTTAAGAACGTTTCCATATATAAAAGGAGGCGTTCTTTTTCTTTTAAATAGTAACAAGGAAATAATAATAAAATAGCTTTAGGTTGTAATAAAAATATAAAGTTTTTATATAAAAAATGTTTTAAAAAACTATTTACAAAAATGTTATTTATGATAAAATATAAATACACTAAAATATAATAGATAATAACAAAAGAGAAAGGACGAAAGCATGAAAAATATGAAGCTTGTAAGCCTTGAGGCTGTACACACACACACACACACACAAGTAGGTTATTAATAAATAAAAAAATAGTAAAAATAGATAAAAAAGATAGTGATGAAACCTAAGAAATAGGTTTTGTTGCTGTCTTTTTTGTGTTTTAAAAAAGTTTTTAAATTTAAAAATATAAATAAAAAATATAGAGGAGGAAAAGAAAAATGAAAAGAAACAAAAGAATATTAAAAAGAAAGGAACAAGGAATTACATTAATTGCGCTTGTAATTACAATTATTGTCTTACTTATACTTGCAGGAGTATCAATTGCAATGCTAACAGGAGAAAATGGAATACTTAGTCAAGCACAAAGAGCAAAAGAAGAAACAGAAAAAGCAGCAAAAAACGAGGTAGAAATGTTAAATGAAATAGAACAAACAATATTAAATAAAACAAATGGAGTAGAAGAGAGTGTACCTGGAAAATATTATGACAAAGATACAGATGTAAGAGTAGGAGATTATATAGTAACAATACCGGGAGGTGCAACAATTTCAAATATTTTTGGAGAATATGAAGATGTAAATAAAGGATTGGTAATATATATGACAAATGGAGAAGAGGTAGATTGGAGTAATCCAGAGACAGTACAAGAAACATATGACCAATTTGTGTGGATTCCAGTAGATAAAGCAATAGTAACAGAAGAAGAAATAGGGGGAGATTTAGAAAATTATATATCAACCAATAATGTATATCCGATGGCAGTAAAGAAAACAGATGAAACATATAATGGAATATTATATGATTTTACAGAGGAAAATGGAGTTGTAAAAATAGCACCAAAAGATTACACAACGACGTCAAGTTATAGAGAGCCAGCATATTTAACTGATGTAACTAACGGAGACGCAAATGCAATAAATAATAATGTAGGAATAACAGAAATCAGTTTACAAGCAGAATATAAAGAAATAGTAGAAGGAATAGAAGAAAAAGGTGGATTTTGGGTAGGAAGATATGAAACAAGTAATATGAATTCTGATAATACTCAAGATAGTACAAATATTGTTAAAGTAGTAAAAGGAACAACGAATGGAATTAATAATGTAGACTGGTATAGAATGTATATACAACAAAAAAATTATGATGATTTAAAATTAAGCAATAGTACAAATGTAAAAAGTAGTATGATATGGGGAAGTCAATGGGACCAAATAATGATATGGATGAGGGAAGTACAAAATACGGTAGATACAACTAATGGAAATTATTATATAACAAATTCAGTAGGAATGGGAAATTTTGGGATAGGAGATGTAGATACAAGTACATTAGAGCCAGTAGCGACAGGAAATATAGAAGCATACAGTGTAAGAAATGTATATGATTTAGCAGGAAATGTATATGAATGGACCTTAGAGGCCTGTAACACTGATAACAGAGTTTATCGTCGGAGGCTACTACAATGTTACGAATAGCATATACGCTAGAGCAATTAATCGCGACAACTATCACAGTCCGAATTATTCGGGCGGTAATTATGGCTCCCGTTTTACACTTTATAGTAGCTCTGAAATTTAGCTTTATTAAATTTTAAATAGTAAGAAAAAATGAACATGAAATATTTTGAAGTAAAAGAATAGAAGGCAAAAATGTAATATTTCTATTAAAAGACATGTTGACAAACAGATAAATAAATGACAAAATTTAATTGTAAAAGAAAGTTTTACAAAAATTATTGATTAAGCATAAAATAAAAAATAATCAATAAAATAAAAGAGAGTAAGACTTTAGTCTTACTCATTGTTCTTAGATTGAAGTTGTTCTGTGGTAGTGCTAACTTCAATCTTTTCTTTGCTTCTATGGAAATGTATATATGTATTATAGCCAAGAACGGCTAGAAAACATACAACAAAACCAATAATAAGGAAAATCAAAGCAACACCTAAAATTTAGCGCTGTTTTTTGAACCCGTCCTAAAAAACAGCAGTTTTCGACAAAAGAAGACGAAAAATATCCTTGACAGTAAAGTTTTTTAAGAGTATACTAGAAGATATCGTTTTTTAAAAGACCTCGTCTAGAAGGGATTAGACATGGAAAAATTTTTCGAGGTTAAAGGAACCACTTTCGAGAAGTTTGAAAAGATGATTCTCAAGGTGGTGGTAATTCCTATTTTGATAATCGTTCTTCCGATGATAATATTCGGAAGAGGATTGACGCTAACTATAGCAATAGCTAGCATATATCTGTTTGTGTTTTATTTCAAGACACAGGCAAATAAGTAAGGAATTACAAAAGAATGGCATAAGCAAGAGAAAATCTTACAAAGATATCTCTTGCTTATTGCTATTTTAACTAAAACGTGATAAGATATTTGGGAATGAGAAGGAGATGATTTTGTGTCAAATAAATTTTATGTAACAACACCAATTTATTATCCAAGTGGAAGATTTCATATAGGAACAGCATATACAACAGTCTTAGCTGATAGCATGAAAAGACTTCATTTATTAAAAGGTGAAGATGCATATATGTTAACTGGAACAGATGAGCACGGACAAAAAATAGAAGAAAAAGCAAAAGAACAAGGAAAAACACCTAAAGCTTATGTAGATGGAATGGCAGCTATGGCAAAAGAATTGTGGAAAACAATGAAAATAGATTATGATGATTTTATAAGAACAACAGACGAAAGACATGTAAAAGTTGTTCAAAAAATCTTTGATAGATTTATGGAGCAAGGAGATATTTATAAAGGAGAATATGAAGGTTGGTATTGTGTACCTTGTGAAAGTTATTTTACAGAAACACAATTAGTAGATGGAAAATGTCCTGATTGTGGAAGAGAAGTAAAATTAATGAAAGAAGAAGCATATTTCTTTAACATGAAAAAATATGCAGATAGATTACTAAAATACTATGAAGAACATCCAGATTTTATAAAACCAGAATTTCGTAAAAATGAAATGATAAATAATTTTATAAAACCAGGATTAGAAGATTTATGTGTAACAAGAACAACATTTGATTGGGGAATTAAAGTTTTAAAAGATCCAAAACATGTAATATATGTATGGGTTGATGCTTTAACGAATTATTTAACAGCACTAGGTTATGGAAGTGATGATGATAGTTTATTTAAAAAATATTGGCCAGCAGACCTTCAAATAGTTGGAAAAGATATAGCAAGGTTCCATTTAATTTATTGGCCTATATTCTTAATGGCATTAGATTTACCACTTCCAAAAACAATATTAGTTCATAACTGGGTTACAATGAAAGATGGTAAAATGTCTAAATCAAAGGGTAATGTAATATATCCAGAAGAGTTAGTTGAAAGATATGGATTGGATAGTGTGAGATATTTCTTATTAAGAGAAATGCCAATATCTCAAGATGCAATATTTTCTCCAGAAAGTTTTGTTGAAAGATATAACTTTGATTTATGTAATGACTTAAGTAATTTATTAAATAGAACAGTATCAATGGTAAATAAATATTTTGGAGGACAAGTGCCAAAATATAATGGAACACAAAATGATGTTGATAAAGAATTAGAAGAATTTTGTTTAAAACAAATAAATGCTTTTGAGGAAAAGATAGATAACTACGAAATAGCAAATAGCTTACAAGAAATATGGACTCTTATTTCTAGAACAAATAAATATATAGATGAAACAATGCCTTGGGCTTTAGCAAAAGAAGAAAATAAGGAAAAGTTAGAATCTGTAATGTATCATTTAATAGAAAACTTAAGAAAGATTGCAATACTAATAAAACCATTTATGAATGATACAGCAGACAACATTTTACGCCAAATAGGAATAGACGATGAAAATCTTAAAAATTGGAATTCTTTAAAAGAATATGATAAATTAGTTGGAATAAAGGTAATAGAAAAAGGGGAGCCAATCTTTATGAGATTAAATCCTGAGGAAGAAGTTGAATATATAAAAAATTTGATGAAAAAATAAAATGCAATAGCAAAAGTATGAGGATATGAGGGAAAAATGGTAAAAGAGGGGTACGAATTAAATGTTTATAAAATAGATACAAAAGCTAAATTTAATAAAAATAAAATATTAATTGTTTTACTTATTATATTGTCTCTTATTTTAGTAGTACTAGTAGCAATAAATATATCGAAGATGATAAATAGTTATAAAGTTTATAAACAATATGAAGCTCAAATAATTGCTTTAAAAGAAGAAGAAATAAGACGTCAAGAAGAGCTAGAGGCACAAAGACAAGCAAAGCTTCCAAAATTAACAGACGAAGGAAGAAAAAACATTGAAAACATTTATCATTCAGATGAAAAACAAGCATTTCTAACATTTGATGATGGACCATCTTCTGTTACACCAAGAATACTAGATACATTAAAACAGCAAAATGTAAAAGCGACGTTTTTTGTATTGGGTTCTAATGTGAAGAAAAAGCCAGATTTAGTAAAAAGAATGTATGATGAAGGACATTTCATAGCAAATCATGGGTATTCACATGTATATTCAAAGATTTATAGTTCTCCACAAGCTGTATTGGATGAATATAATAGTTGTAATGAAGAAATAAGAAAAGCAATCGGAGAAAATGAGTATAATTCACATTTGTTTAGGTTCCCTGGTGGAATAACAGGAGGACCTTATGCTGACTTAAAGTGCCAAGCAAATGATTTACTTATGCAAAATAATATTGTACATGTAGATTGGAATGCATTAAATGGTGATGCTGAAACAAACAATTTGTCTGTTGATTTTGAAATTCAAAGATTAAACGAGACAATTGAAAATAAAAACAGTATAGTAATACTTATGCATGATTCACCATTAAAAAGTGTAACAGCCGATGCTTTACCACAAATAATTGAAACTTTAAGAAATCAAGGATATGAATTTAAGAATTTTTATGAAATCATAAAATAAAGAAGGGAGAAAAAACTGTGCCTAAAAAAACAGTAGATAAAAACCAAACTATAAAAGAAAAATTAGAATATTTAGGGTTAGATTTAGATAAGATACCAAGAACTATAAAACAATATAAACCATTAGAATTTAGAATTCCAAAATTCTATGATGAAAAGCAATATAGACAATATAAGTATGTCCCAATCAAGGATATACAAATATTACTTTCTCCAACAAATAGAATGGATGAAATAGAAGAAAAATATAAAAAGGCAAGTCCACTTGCAGATTATCTAGATAACAAATCAGAGGAAAATATATTAAAACATACTACGTTTTTGAATATGTTAAATAATTTCAAAATAGAAGATGTAGAAAAAGTAGAAGAAGAACAAGCAAATTTAAATAAAAAAATTCCATTTAAGGTAAAATATGAAAATAATTATTTATGGCAAATATATTATTCAGAAAATACAGATCAGTATTTCATGTTAGTGCCAACAGAGGATTCTGATTATTCAACATTTTTCTATTTATTAAAAAAACAATTAGAAAAAAGAAGAACAGGGAAAATATTTGTACCAATTCGAAATAGTGAATACACAAGTGAGTTCTTAAAAAAATCAGAATTTGAAGATATTGAAAATTATCTATGGTTATTTACAAAAGATTGGCCACTAATATATGAAGTATATGATAAAAATGATAATTTGAGTATACAAATAGTTGGAGAAACAGAGGTATATCAAAAAATAAAAAGTCCTTATAGAGTTAAATTAGAAGATAAAGAACAAGCAAATGAATTTTATAAATTATTAAAAGCAATGTTTATCTTACAAACAGAAATACCACACTATTTTGATTTTAAAACTAATATTGGAAAAAATGGAGAAATAGAGTTTTATATAGAAAATAGAAAGATAGAATATGGAAATATTATAGAGTGGATAAATAGTGAATATTCTTTAGGTCAAGATAAAGAAGAAGAAGCAGAAGAACTTATTACTAAGAACAGTAAAAGACTTCAAGATTTGAAAGCAGAAATAGCTGTTCAAGAAATAGAATATTTAGCAAAAGAAAAACAAATATCAACATTTTTAGAATGTAAAAAAACTTTCTTTGGTAAGTTTAAATATTACTTCAAATATAGTAAAAAGAAAAACAAAAACAAGATGAAAAATGAAGAGATAGAAGAGCAAGTAATTCCAGAAAATGAAGAAGATATGGAAGAACTACCAAAAAGAAGAAGGACGAAAAAGGAAAATTATAATATAGAGGAACTAGTTTCACTATATAAAGATATAGATTCAAAAGAAACTGAATTAAAAAATATCATGATGGATATTAATAGTTTGAAATTAAAGAATAAAAATATGCAAAAGAAAATTGAAAATGCAACAGCATATATAGCTGAGATAGACAGTCATAAGAAGAGCATATTTGAATTTTGGAAATATAGTAATAAAGACGAAATGAGTTCACTTCCAGAAGGAGAAGAAGAGGAAGTAAATATAATAAAGAAAATTACTAAAACTTTTGACTACGAAGAAGACTTAGAAAAATTAGGAAAGACAATGGATAAAATGCAAAGAAAAAATTTGACTAAAGATGAAACAGACAGTATATATATAACTACAACAAGTCTTTTACCATTGTTAAATAAAATCAAAATAAACGAATTACAACCAAAAGATATAGAAAATGCATTAAAAGAAATAAAGAAAGAAGCAATAGAAGAAAAAACTCTTTCTGAAAAAGAAGAATTTGATATTTTTGGAGGATTATTACAAGACCCTACAAAAGTATCAAAAATTAACAATAAGAAACATAGAGAACTTCCAAAAGATAAGTTTAATATATTAGAAATTAGTAAAAACACAAAACAAATAGGATTTAAATTATCTTTAGAAAATGTAATAGCAAATGTAAAAACAGCTTTAACAAAAGTAGTTATTCCAGAAGATGTACCTGTTTATAAAGCCATTATAGATGACAAGATTGACGATAGAAAAATTAATATATTTGATATAAATCCAGAAAATGAAATAAACATGGCAATTAAAAATGATGACAATAAAATTAATTTCTATAAAATAAATTTGGAAGAGGGTGCAAATGCTGTTGGATATACTAATTGTATATTCTTTGATAATCAAAACAAAACTTTGCCAGTAGGACAAGATTTATCAACTAAGATATTAGTAGATGTATCTCAACTAGATTTGACGTTAAAAGAAAAAACTTCTTTTAAAATTGTGAAATTCGAAGACGAACATGATGATTTTTCTAAGGTTGAAATAAAAACTGTTAATGTTTTTGAGTTTGATTCACAAAAAAACTAGACAAGATATTAAATATATGTTAATATATAAAAGTATTAAAGAGGTTTGCTAGAAAGCAAACTCTTTATATGCCGATGTGGCGGAATTGGTAGACGCACTAGACTCAAAATCTAGCGGGAAACCATGTGGGTTCGAGTCCCACCATCGGTACCAATGACGTTTCTGTTCGAACTAATAAAACAAAATTAATGCAAAATCAATCAAGAATGGTTGATTTTTTTTCAAAAAAAGTTTCTTTCATTTGGTGTTGCCCAATCAATAAATTAACCTCACAGAGTCCCACAAGTTATGAAGATATGCAATAATTCATAGGTGGTTAGAACTTATGGAAAAAATTAAAATTAAAAGAAAAACTTAATTGACTTTTACAAACAAATGTTTTATAATGATACTTGATATATAATAATAAAAAGTTGTGAAATGGAGATGATGTTATTGAATGATATAGATAATGATAATAAATCTTTTGAAAATATAAAACATATTGATGAAAATGGTATTGAATTTTGGTATGCTAGAGAACTTATGTCTGTTTTACAATACTCGAATTGGCAAAATTTTGAAAAGATAATTAATAAAGCTAAAATTTCATGCCAAAATAGTAATATTAGTGTATTAGACCATTTTATTGGTGTCAGTAAAATGGTGCAAATCGGTTCAGGAGCTTATAGACAACAAATTGATTATAAATTAACTCGTTATGCTTGTTATTTAATAACTCAAAATGGAGATAGTAGAAAAAAAGTAATTGCTCAGGCTCAAACATATTTTGCAATTCAAACTAGGAAACAAGAAATTAGTGAAAAAGAATATAATGTACTAACGGAAGATGAAAAAAGATTTTATCAAAGAAATCTGACAAGAAAAGGTAATTATTCTCTAAATCAAGCTGCAAAGAACGCAGGAGTTAAAAATTTTGATAAATTTCATAATAGTGGTTATAAAGGTTTGTATAATGGAGAAACAGCTGATGATATTGCTAAAAGAAAGAAATTAAGATATAGAGAAGATATTTTAGACAATATGGGAAGTGAAGAACTTGCTGCTAATCTTTTTCGTATTACACAAACTGAATCAAGATTAAAAAAGGATAATATTTGTAGTGAAAAAGAAGTAAATAAAACACATTATAATATTGGAAAGAATATAAGAGAAGTAATTGCTAAAAATGGTGGAACGATGCCTGAAGATTTACCTACACCTAAAAAAGTTTAAAGCAGCTAGAAAAAGAAAATAAAAAAAGTCTGAAAAAGTAGTAAGATGGTGCTTGTTTCAGTATATCTATATATAGATGTATATGTCAGAGAGTATATATTTTTTAATAAATTGATTAGTTTTTATATCAATCGTTATGAGAGCAAAAATTGTAGACAAATGCTTACCAATATGAAGTTTTGTCGAACTCTTTGAAAAAATGTTGATTATTTTTTTATAAACAAAACTAAAAAGGAGAGCAAAAACTCTCCTTAAATTTTTATAGAAAATATAAAATTAATTATCATCTGTATCTTCCATAATTTTTAAATTCTTAATTGCAAATTTTAAACTATCATTAATAAATTCGTTTATAGATACTAGATTATTGTCATTTACAATTTTTCTAACGCTTTCTAAAACATCAGTTTCTATTCTTGCAGTAAATTGTGTATAATCTTTTAAATTAAGCTATTATTGAATTCACTATTGACTTATGAAAAAGTATAAAATGAAAAACGAAAAGGCTATCATAGACAAGTTAATTATAGTGAAAGGTGTGTAACAACTTTGTAACAAAAATGTAATGATAAAGCACTTGCAAACACTATATATTTTATATATACTAATAGCATACACAATATATTATGTTAAAAGCAAATAATAAAATAAGTTACGCATAATTTATAAAATTTAGAAAATACTAAAACAAATGAAAAGGAGAGAAAAAACAATGAAAAAAATTAAAACAAAAAAACAATTAGAAAAACGGAATTACACTTATCGCCCTTGTCATCACGATTATTGTTCTTTTAATACTAGCAGGAGTAAGTATTGCAATGCTTACGGGAGAAAATGGAATACTTACACAAGCACAAAGAGCAAAGACAGAAACAGAGAATGCACAAGCAGAGGAAGAAAATATATTAGCAAATTATGAAAGTGTTTTAAATAGTTATAGTGGAGAGAATACAGAATTTACAGATAGCCTTGGAAATAAGGTAAAAGTACCAGCAGGATTTAAAGTAGTAAATCCAGGAGATAATGTAGAAGATGGAATAATAATAGAAGATGTAACACATGGAGCTACAGCAGGAAGCCAATTTGTATGGATACCAGTAGGAACAGTTCATAGAAAAGATAAAGAAGATATAAGAATAACATTAGGAAGATATGTATATAAAGAAGACGGAACAATAGATACAGAATTATCAAAAACAGAGCCAGGGGATCAACTAGCAACAGCCTCAAGTGGTAATTATTTTACAGAAGGACTAAAAGATAGTGTAACAGCAAATACACATGCAAAAGATATAGAAATGTTCAGAAGCAAAGTAAATAGTACGGGGGGATATTATATAGGAAGATATGAGTCAAGAGACGGAACAACAAACTCAGCAAGAATAAACTCAACGAGTGATACAAATCAAGTTGTTTTAAAAGCTAGCAGTTTTGTGTATAATTGGGTAACGCAACCTCAAGCAGCAATTTTGAGTCAAAATATGTATAATGATAGCAATTTTGAAAGTGATTTAATGAATAGTTATGCATGGAATACAGCAATAGATTTTTTGCAAAAATGTGACGATAGAGAAGGAGAGGATAATAAACCATATTCAAGACAGAATAGTTTAAATGCAGAAATTGTAGCAGAACAAGGAACAAATAATCAAATCGCTGAAGATGTAATTTGTAATGTGTATGATATGGCGAGTAATTGCGCAGAGTGGACAACCGAGACATTTAGTGGTTCATCTGGTCCTACTGTTATTGAAGGAGGAACCTACAATTATAGCACATATTATACGTCTCTTCGAAATGTAAGTAGTACGACAGGTAGTTGGGAGTTTATTGCTTTTCGTCCAATTATATATTTATAATGTATTTAATATAGGAAAAATATAGATGAAAGGACAAATTGGATAAGTTACAGGAGGTATAGCAAGTATTAATTGGTCAGATGTGATGACTTACAATAATTGCTACTATTTGGTAAAAATTTATGAAACAGGTGTAGGTTATGGAACGTCTACAGGAGTAACAGAATGGGACAGGTTTGATAAGTTTCAAAGTGTGAAATGTAGCAAACTAAGCAGGAAGATACTAATAATATAAATAATGGGTATCCACTTCTAGAGTGGTAATGAAATAGTTTTTAAAATGATTTTCATTCATTTATTAATAAATAGGTAGTTGAATTTGCTACCTATTTTGTTGTCTTTTTCTTTTTTTACTAATAATTAGGGGGATAGGTGACAGAATGTGTGTAGTTGATTAATGATGTTTTGTGCCAATAGTTATAATTATTTTTTCTTAAATAAGAATAGCTTAGGTACCAAAGAAAATAGAGCAATGCTGGAAAGCAAAGCTCTATTTTTTGAGCTAGAATATTAGCTCAGCACTACCTTCAGAGGTTCTGTTTAGAATCATGGATTCCATGATTCCAATAGAAAGCATCAATGTGATGCAAACCTTAGAAGGTATCTCGTTGTTTTTGTATAAGCCAGTTTTCACAATGGAAAAGATGGCATCCTGCTGCTCTTCAGATAATTCTTTGTCTGTCTTTATACAGACCTTGAAGTCTTCATCAGACCTCACATAATCCGGAGAGTCAGAGTCTGAAGAGATAGAATCTGCTTCTATTATTGCAGATTCGTTCGGTTGACCTTGTTTCTTAAACAGTCTGTTAAAGAAACTCATTACAACTCCTTTCAACTGATGTAAAGTGCATATGAATATATTATCATAAATTTTATAATATTTCAATAACAAGTGATTGACAAGATATATAATAATGATATAATGTGAGCATAATGGAGGAGATACTCCTCTTGTAGATAGTAAAGTGAGTAGAACGAAAAGTTGGGAGAAAACATGAGTAAGCTTGAGTACACGGTGAAGCAAGAATCTTTGGTGGACGAGTACAATGAGATGCTGGAGGAATATCTGGCGGAGTTCGAGGAAGGTGAGTATGTTCAGAAAAGGATTTCGAGGAAAGGTGTAAAAAAGATTTACATCTATTCGACTCTTGCAGATGTAGATATCTCTTCTTCCGCAACGGAGAAGATTACGGCTACTTTGCAAGGTGAGCTATACGGTGAACAATTTTACTTTACAATGTTTAGACTAGATAATACTGTCTATGTCTATGCAACCTGTGATGTTGACAGGGTTCAACCGTGTAGACTATTTGTTACAATCCCTGAAACAACCGAATACAAGATTGAAGCTGTGACAAATCGTGCAAGCGTCACAGTCAGAAGAGATGTTCCTGCGAAGAAACTTAAAATAAAAGCAGGAAAACGTTTACAAAAGAAAGGATAAACGCTAGATAAAGCTACCACTTTAATGGACTGCACTAGTGAGTAATAGTGCAGTCCGTTTTTTTCTTTTTACTTGACTTTTTTTATTTTATGATATAGAATATCAATGATTAAAAATAAAAATATTAAGGAGGAATAGAAAATGGATTTAAAAGGAACAAAAACAGAGAAAAATTTAATGGAAGCTTTTGCTGGAGAATCACAAGCAAGAAATAAATATACATATTTTGCAAGTAAAGCAAAAAAAGAAGGATATGAGCAAATAGCTGCTATATTCCAAGAAACAGCTGATAATGAAAAAGAACATGCTAAAATGTGGTTTAAATTATTACAAGGTGGAGAAATAAAATCAACATTAGAAAACTTACAAGCAGCTGCTGAAGGAGAAAATTATGAATGGACAGATATGTATGATAGAATGGCTAAAGAAGCTAAAGAAGAAGGATTTGACCATATTGCTTTTCTTTTCTCAGAAGTAGCTAAAATAGAAAAAGAACATGAAGAAAGATATAAAAAATTAATCGAGAATGTTGAAGGTGGATTAGTATTTAGCCGTGATGATGAAAGAATTTGGAAATGTAGAAACTGTGGACATATTGTAATTGGAAAATATGCTCCAGAAATTTGTCCAGTATGTAGTCATCCAAAAGCATATTTCGAAATAAAAGCAGAGAATTATTAAAATTTGAAGAAAATTAAAGAAAAAGAGATTATATTTCAAGAAAAAGAGATATAATTTCTTTTTTTTATGGAAAAATAAAAAAATATGTGTTATAATAACTGAGTAATGAGGAGGATTAAATTGTGTCGAAGTTTTTTGTAAAAGATGAGCAAATAGAAAACAATATAGTAAAAGTAGAAGGAACAGATGTGAATCATATAAAAAATGTTTTAAGACAAAAAGTTGGTGACGAAATAACGATATGTAATAGTCAAAAACAAAAAAACTACTTATGTGACATAATTAAAATAGAAAGAGAAGTAATTGAATGTAGAATCGTAAGAGAACTTGAAGATTTTAAATCTAATATAAAAGTAACAATAATGCAAGGATTGCCTAAGTCAGACAAAATGGATTTGGTTATTCAAAAATCGGTTGAATTAGGCGTTTATGATATAATACCAGTAGAAATGGAAAGATGTATTGTAAAACTTCAAGAAAAGGACAAGAAAAAGAAATTAGAAAGATGGCAAAAAATAGCAGAAGTTGCTGCAAAACAATGTGATAGAAATTTTATTCCTATAGTTAAAAATATAATGACTCTAAAAAATATTTGTAAAATACTTTCTGAATATGATATAGTAATATTAGCTTATGAAAAGGAAGAAAATACAAAATTAAAAGAGGTTTTAAAGAAAATAAAAGAAAAATATAAAGATAACGAAGTAAAAATAGCAGTTATAATAGGACCAGAAGGTGGACTTGATTCAAAAGAAGTACAAATGATACAAGAAAGTGATAATGTAGTTACTGTAACACTTGGAAAACGAATATTAAGAACAGAAACAGTAGCATTAAATGTACTAAGTATCATAATGTATGAATTAGAAAGTTAGGAGGATACGATGAATACAATATTCAAGAATTTGCTAAAAGCAATTGGGATAATGTGTTATTTTATTGTTTTAAATTTTGCTTATACAAGAATGAATACAGAAAGACTAATGAATGATATAGAAATTTTTTCAGGGTTATTCATAATATCAGGATTAATAATGTTAGAAAGAGCATATAAAAAAGATGACGGAAAAATAGCATTAAGCGGAATTGAATTATTGTGTTTATCTATGCATTCACTATCAGTAAACCATGTAATTACATTTTATCAATATGATTTTAGATTTTACTTATTGACATCTTCTTATGTTTTTGCAATTTATTATGTATTGAAGACAATAGTAATATATACAAAAGAAAAAAGACAGTATCTAAAGACATTAAGTGATATATCAGAGATAGTAAAAGAAGAACCAATAAAAAAAGAAGCTAAAAAAAGAAGAAAAGTAAGAAATACTAAAAAAGAAATGGAAGATACCTCTAAGAAGAAAGAAGAAATAAATCAAAAACAAAAAACAGAAACAAAGAAACAGATAAATAAAAAAGAAACTGAAAAAGAGAAAAATAATGTAAGCAAAAAAGAAAAAGCAAAAAAAGATAAAAAAGTAAAAAAAGAAGATAAAGGAGAAGAAAAACAAGAAGAAAATAAAAAGAAGAATAGAAAAAAGAAAAAAGAGGTAGTAAATAATGATTAAAAGTATGACAGGATATGGAAAAGCAAACTTAGAAAAAAATTCTAGAAAATATATAATAGAAATAAAAAGTGTAAATCATAGATATATGGATATTTCTATAAAAATGCCAAGAGCGTTAAGTTATTTAGAAGAAATAATAAAAAACGAAATATCTAAAAATATAAAAAGAGGAAAAGTAGATGTATTTATAACATTTGAAAATAATTCTATTGAAGGAAGAGAAATAAAAATAAATACAGAATTGGCTAAAGGATATATAAAAGAATTAAGGAAGTTAGCTAAGGAAGAAAATATACTTTCTGATATACAAGTAAATGATATAGCAAGATATCCTGATGTTTTAACAATTCAAGATAGTCAAGACGACGAAGAAATTAAGCATGAAATATTAGAAGTGGTAGGAAAAGCGACAGAAAATTTAGTAAGTATGAGAAAAACAGAAGGAGAAAAAATAGCAAAAGATTTAAAAGAAAGATTAGAATTAATACAAAATAAAGTAAATAAAGTATCTAAACTTTCTACTGGACTTATTGAAGAATATGTAGTAAAATTAGAAGAAAGAGTAAAACAAATTCTCAAAGACCAGGAAATAGATAAAACAAGATTAGCACAAGAAGTTGTAATATATGCAGATAGATGTTCAATAGAAGAAGAAATAACAAGATTAAATAGTCATATAGCACAGTTTAACAAATTACTAAATTCAGATGAAGCGGTTGGAAAGAAATTAGATTTTATAATACAAGAGATGAATCGAGAAACTAATACAATAGGCTCAAAAGCAAATAGTTTAGAAATTACTAATAGTGTGATTGATATGAAAACAGAAATAGAAAACTTAAGAGAACAAGTACAAAATATAGAATAGAAAGGATTTGATTTTATGCAATTAGTAAACATTGGATTTGGAAATATTGTTTCAGCACAAAGAATTGTAGCAATTGTAAGTCCAGAGTCGGCACCAATAAAAAGACTTATACAAGAGGCAAAAGATAATAAAACAGCAATAGATGCTACATATGGAAGAAGGACAAGGGCCGTATTAATTATGGATTCAGGTCATATTATATTATCTGCTGTTCAACCAGAAACAGTAGGAGGAAGAATAGACAAAACAATTTCGCCAGAAGAATTAGGAAAACAATTAGCAGAAAGTATGAAATTAGATAATTTAAAAGGAGTTGATTAGATATGATGGTAAAACCAACAGTAGCAGAATTATTAACAAAAGCAGCTAACAGGTATGAATTAGTTATTGCAACAGCAAGAAGGGCAAGACAAATAGCATCAGGAGATGAACCAAAAACAGATGTTAAAGAAACATCACCAGTAACTTTAGCGGCAAATGAAATAGCAGAAGGTAAAGTAAAGATAATAGAAGAACCAGAAGACGAAGAAGAAAACCAATCAGAAAATAAAGAATAAGAATAAAAAGGGAATGGAGAAAATAATGGAAAAAAAGCATATTATTTCATTAGGAGGAGAATTAGCAAGTGGAAAAGGAACAGTTTCAAAAATTCTAATGGAGAGACTTAATTATTCAGTATATAGAAATGGAGACTATTTTAGAAAATTAGCAAAAGAAAGTGGAATGGACGTTACTACTTTTAACGAATATGTAAAAGGACATCCAGAAATTGATAGACAAATTGAAAATAGTGCTTCAGAATATGCAAAAGAACATGATAACTTTATAATAGATGCGCGTCTTGGATGGTATGCAGTACCACAATCTTTTAAAGTGTATTTAAAGGTTGACATTAATGTTGCAGCAAAAAGAGTGTTTGAAGACGAAACAAGAAGAAGTACAGAAAGAAAATTTAGTACTATAGAGGAACAAAGAGAAGATATTGAAAAAAGATATAGACTAGAAAATGAAAGATATTGGGAATTATATGGTGTTAGAAAAGAAGAAGAATCTAATTATGATTTAGTATTAGATACAACAAATTTAACGCCAATTGAAGTTGCAGACAAAATAGAAGAAGAATATAAAAAATGGTTAGAAGAATAAGTTATATAAATAAAAGTGGGTTTTTGTTTGCTCACTTTTTTCTTTAAAGGAGAATAAATGATTGCGGAAGTTATAATAAATAGAACAGCAAAAAAATTGAATAGGACATTTGATTATGGTGTGCCACAAGAATTAGAAGACCTTATAGACGTTGGTAGTAAGGTCTTAGTTCCATTTGGTAAAGGAGAAAAATTAGAAGAAGCATTTGTGATAAAATTAAAAGAAAAAACAGAATATAAAGTAAAAAATATAAAAAAATTAGAAGACAATATAACAGATAAACAAATAGAACTTGCAAAATGGATGGCAAAAAGATATTTTTGTACAGTATCAGATTGTATAAAATTAATGCAGGCACCAGGAACAAGAAGCAAAGAAAAAAAGATGCAACATAAAACGATACAATCAGTTTATTTAAAAAAAGATATAGAAGAAATTGAAGCTGATATAGAATTAGGAAAAATAAAATCAGAAAAGCAAAAAAAAGTAATTAATTTTATTAAAAATAATCAAGGTGTAACAATACCAGAAATAGAAATGCTGATAGATTGTTCAAGAGCAATTGTAAAAACATTAGTAAAAAATGGTTATTTAGAATTATTAGATAAGAAAATAGAAAGGGACCCTTTAAAAAGTAAGAACATAAAAAAAACTAATTTCTTAAAATTAACAGAAGAACAAGAATATGCATTTATGAAGGTAAAAGATGCAATTGATAATAATGTATATGAAAGATTTTTATTATATGGAGTAACAGGTTCACGGAAAAACTGAAGTATATTTACAATTAATACAAGAAGTGGTAGATAAAGAAATGACAGCAATAGTATTAGTGCCAGAAATATCACTAACACCACAAATGTTAGAGAGATTTATATCAAGATTTGGAAAAGAAAAAATTGCTATATTACATAGTAAGTTATCTTTAGGTGAAAGATATGACGAGTGGAATAAAATAAAAGAAGGAAAAGCAAAAATAGTAATAGGAGCAAGGTCAGCGATATTTGCACCTGTTGAAAATTTAGGAATAATTATTATAGATGAAGAACATGATAGTTCTTATAAGTCAGAATCAAATCCAAAATATGATGCAAAACAGGTTGCAAAATATATTGCAAAGCAAAACAACTGTCCTTTACTTTTAGGAAGTGCTACACCAGATATAGGAGACTTTTATAAAGCAAAAGAATTAAATAAAATAACTTTATTAGAATTAACTAAAAGAGCCAATGATTCTAGCATGCCAAAAGTTACAATAATAGATTTAAAACAAGAATTAGCAAATGGAAATCGTTCTATGCTAAGTAGAGAATTATATGGAGATATAGAAGAAAATCTAAAAGAGAGAAGACAAACAATACTATTTCTAAATAGAAGAGGATATTCAACATTTGTAATGTGTAGAAATTGTGGTTATACGGTTAAATGTAGAAATTGCAATATAAGTCTTACATATCATAGTTATGAGAAAAAACTAAAATGTCACTATTGTGGATATGAAGAACCTGTTGTTACTGAATGTCCAGAATGTCACAGTAATAAAATACGTTATTTCGGAACAGGAACACAAAAACTAGAAGAAGAAATACATAAAGAATTCCCAAATGCAAGTACCATTAGGATGGATATAGATACAGTAACAAAGAAAAATTCACATGAGGAAATTCTAAAAAAATTTAAAGACGATAACATAGATATTTTAATTGGAACTCAAATGGTAGTAAAAGGACATCATTTTCCAAATGTAACATTAGTTGGAGTAATTGCAGCAGATAGTTCATTAAACATAGACGATTACAGGGCAAACGAAAGAACCTTTCAAGTATTAACACAAGTAGCAGGCAGAGCAGGAAGAGAAAACTTGCCTGGAAAAGTAGTAATACAAACATATAACCCGGATAACTTTAGTATATTATGTAGTAAAAAACAAGATTATGGAATGTTTTACGATACAGAAATCTTAATACGTAAGCAGTTGAAATATCCACCATTTTGCGATATAATAGTAATTGGATTTAGTAGTATTAATGAAAAACAATTAATAGATATAAGTAACAAAGCTTATAGTTATTTAAAACAATATTTAAATTGTGAGAAAAATGAAGAATTTGAGCAAGAGATAAAAGTATTTAAGCCAATGCCAGCACCTATTGATAAAATACAAAATAGATATCGTTATAGGATAATAATAAAAGGTGTTATGAGTGAAAAATTAAATAAAGTTTTAAATAATTATTTAAAGGAAGTATATCAAAAAGATTTGAAAGAAATAAGAATATCTATTGATGTGAATCCTAATAATATGGCGTAGATGTTTTTTAGGACGGGCTTAAAAAACAGGTTAAAAGGAAAGGAGTAAAAAAGAATGGCTATAAGAAATTTAAGATATGAAGGAGACGAAATATTAAAAAAGAAATCAAGAGAAGTTCCTAAAGAAGATATTTTGACTGAAAAAATACAAGTATTAATAGATGACATGATAGATACTATGCATAAATATAATGGAGTAGGATTAGCAGCTGTACAAGTTGGTGTTTTAAAAAGAGTTATTGTAATAGATTTATATGATGATAAAGGTCCAATAGTTTTAATAAATCCAATAATAACGAAAACAAAAGGAGAGCAAGAAGTAGAAGAGGGGTGTTTAAGTTTTCCTAACCAATTTGCAAAAGTTGTAAGACCTGCTGAAGTTGTAGCAGAATATATAGATAGGAATGGAAAGAAAATGAAGGTGCATGCAAAAGAATTACTTGCACAAGCAATAGCTCATGAGGTAGACCATTTAAATGGAGAGCTTTTTGTAGATAAAATTTTACCTGGTACATTAGAGTATATAGAACCAGAGGAATAATATAATGCTAATTAAAGATGTTCTTTTTGTCATTTTGTAACAAAATTAGGGATACATCTTGAAAAGGAAAGGAAAAGATATGAAAATAGTTTTTATGGGAACTCCGGATTTTGCAAAAGAGAGTTTAGAGGCAATTTACAATGCTGGATATGAAATTATAAAAGTTGTAACTAACCCAGATAGACCTCAAGGTAGAGGAATGAAGTTAAAAATATCTCCTGTTAAAGAATTTGCATTAGAAAAAGGATTGGATGTAGTGCAACCCGAGAAAGTAAAAAAGAATGAAGAATTTATTGATAGTATAAGAACTCTAAATCCTGATATAATATGTGTTGTAGCCTATGGAAAAATTTTGCCAAAAGAAATTTTGGAAATTCCAAAGCTTGGATGTATTAATGTTCATGGTTCACTGCTTCCAAAATATAGAGGAGCAGCACCTATACAATGGGCTGTACTAAATGGAGATAAGGAAACTGGAATTACAACAATGTATATGGACGAAGGAATGGATACAGGGGACATGATATTAAAAGAAAAAGTTGAAATAGGAGAAAATGAAACAACAGGAGAATTGTGGGATAGATTATCTAAACTTGGAGGAAGGCTTTTAGTAAAAACTTTACAACAAATAGAAAATGGAACAGCACCTAGAGAAAAACAAGGAGAGAATTTTACAGTTGCGCCAATGCTTGATAAAAAAATGGCTAAAATAGACTGGGAAAATAAAAATGCAAAAGAAATTAAGAATTTGGTTAGAGGCTTAAATCCTATTATGGGAGCATATACATTTTTGAATGGCAAGAAAATTAAATTTTGGAAAGTAGATGTTGCAAAAAGTAATGAGATAATGTTTGGAAATGATAGTCCTTTAAGAAATGGAACAGTTTTAGTTTCAGACCAAAGAGATGGATTATTTATAAAAACTAAAGATGGGATTTTAAAAGTGTTAGAGATACAAGGAGAGAATGCAAAAAGAATGCAAATAAACGATTTCTTAAGAGGAAATAAAATTAACGAAATGGAAGTATTTGAGTAAAGAAGCCTATATATAGTATTAAATGTAATTAAAATAAAATATTTAATAAAAGTGTCTAGTTTTTACTAGACTTTTATTTTTTTTTTATGTATAATAATGAGGAAATGTAAAATTCGGAGGTCTTCAAAATGTATGAAAGAAGTGCGATTGTTTTAGAAAACTACTTTGAAAAAATATTAGGTTTAAATAAAGATAATAATTTAAGAAATAACTATGAAAATTACAATCGATTAATTGAGGAAATAAAGGAATACCAAAGAATCATAGGGGAAGAAGAAAAAGTAATAGAAAAATTTGAGGAGTCAGCTTCTGAAATAGAAGGTTTACAAAGTAAGCAAAAAAAGATTTATGATGTAAATATAAAAGTTGAAGAAGAAAGAAATGAATTATTTAATGATTTGAGTGAAAACACTAGTTCACTAGATCAAAGATTACAAAAAATAGAAGATATAGTAGATAAAAACAATGAAAGTTTAAAAGATTTAAGAGAGAAATATGTAAAGTCATTGATTATATTTACTGAAAGACAAAGAGAAAGAAATAAATATGCACGTATGCATAGGACATCAGAAACAAGTTATTTAAACCTTTTAAAACAAATAAAAGCTGATTTTGAAAAATTTGATTATAAACAGCTACAGAACGCAAAAAGTTTTGTGGATAATTATAAAGCAAAAAATGAAGAATTAGTAGAGATTATGCTAAAAAATGGAAGAAACGAGAGAGTTCCTTTTGATGAAGAGGTAATTAAAGTAGCAGTAGAAGAGAGAAGTAAAATTGCTAAAGAAGAAGCGGAATTATATATTAGTGTGTATGATAGAATGAAGAGATTGCTTTCAGAAGTAGATAGTGGAAATATAAAATTAGCAAAATCTGAAAAATTATTAAGAGATGTAAGTGTAAAATTAGCATTTTTACAATCTAAAAAGGAATATATAATAGTATTCTTGGACAATGAAAGAATGACTGCTATAAATGGAAAAAAAGCACATGCAAGATTAATGGAAGAAGCTTGTAAAAATTTCCTATTAGATATAGAGCAAATCAACAATTTGTATGAATTAATAAAAAAGGAAACTGTAGGAAAAGCAACAAAAAAAGCATATAAAGAACTATATAATAAAACATATTTAAGAGATATAGAAGATAAAGAAAAAGACTTTGAAGAAGAGGCAACAAATATAAAAATTAATATGGGAACACTTATTAACTTTAACTATTGGAGAATTGAAGGAGTAAAAAATGTATATAATACATTCCAAGAAGAAGTAAGTGAAAAATTCAATAAAGATTTATCAGAATATAGAATAGAAGAATTAGATAGTATAATAGAAGATAAAGAAGAGAAAATAGAGTCAAAAGAAAAAGTTAAAACATCTAAAATAGAAGAGTTAATTGCTTCTTATGGAAATAAAGAAGTAGGTAAGAGTGATGATGATAACTACTACGAAGAAGATGACGAAGACGGCAAAGATGTAGATGACGATTATGAAGACGTGGTTTTTGATGAAGAGGAAGAAGCAGATATTAATAATTCAGGTAATGACTATGAGGAAGAAGAATACGAAGAAGAATCTTATGATGATGACGAGTACTATGATGACGAAGATTATTATGAAGATGATGAAGATAACGAATATGACGAAGAGGAAATTATAGAAGAAGACGATGATATAACAGAAGAGAAAATAGACCAATTAATAAAAAATAGTAGGAAATCAAATAAAAAGAGAAAAGACAATAAGCAAGAAAAAGGATTGTTTGGAAAATTATTTAAAAAATAAAAAGAGAGGTTTGTGATATGATAAAAATAAATAATGTATCAAAATCATATGTAAAAGGAAAGAAATCAATAGATGATTTGAATATGGAAATAAAAGATGGAGAGATATTTGGTTTTTTAGGACCCAATGGTGCAGGAAAGACTACTACAATAAAAATAATAACAGGAATATTAAATCCTGACGAAGGTGATATTCTAATTGACGGAAAAAGTATTACAAAACAGCCATTAGAAGCCAAAAGAGAATTTGGATTTGTTCCAGATAGTCCGGACATGTTTTTAAAACTAAAGGGAATAGAATATTTGAACTTTTTAGCAGATATATATGAAATACCAAATGAGAAAAGAAAAGAAAGAATAGAAACTTTAACTAAAAAGTTTGAAATATATGAGAATTTAAATAGTGAAATACAAAGTTATTCACATGGTATGAGACAAAAGGTTGTAATATGCGGAGTATTATTAAATAATCCAAGAAATTGGATATTAGATGAACCGATGACTGGTTTAGACCCTAAATCGTCTCATGATTTAAAAGAGATGATGAGAGAACATAGTAAAAACGGAAATACTGTATTTTTCTCAACTCATGTGTTAGAAGTTGCAGAAAAACTTTGCGATAGAGTAGGAATTATAAATAAAGGAAAATTAGTATTTGTTGGAACTTTTGAAGAAATGAAAAATAAATTTAAAGAAAATAAATCATTAGAAGATTTATTCTTGGAGATAACGGAAAATGAAGAGTAAAGTAATTAGCTTAACAAAAGTAATTTTTAAAAATTCCTTCCAGAACATGGAAACCGCTAAATCAACAAATGAAAACAAAAATAAGAAATCAGCTGGAATGATAATCTTATATGCTTTTGTATTTATATATTTAGCGGGAATAGTTGGTGTATTCAGTAACGGGGTAATAAAGGAATTAATTGAAATTAATCAAGAGCAAATGTTTTTAGGATTAATTCTACTTGCAATAGCATTTTTGGTATTAATACAAAGTATATTTTCAGCAATAAATATATTATATTATTCTAAAGATAATGAATATATTTTGCCATTGCCAATAAAACCAAGTCAGATTGTAGCAGCAAAAACTAATGTATTGTTACTTACAGAGTATTTTGTGGTTGCAATAATAGGATTAATACCTTTAACAATATATGGAATATTAACTAGTGCAAATATTTTATATTATATATCAATGATAGTTATATTGGTAACGTTCCCAATTATCCCAACATTAATATCAAGTTTACTTGTATTAATAGTAATGAGTTTTGCTAAATTTACCAAAAATAGAAATAGATTTCAATTAATTGCAACAATATTTATTTTAGTAGTTGTATGCGCATTATCATTTACAGTTAATGATACAAATACAACTCCAGAACAATTAGTTGCAATGATAACTAAGGCTAATGGGCTAGTAGAAATGTTAAGAGGTGCTTTCCCAACTTTAGGAATGGCAATAGAAGGAATAACAAATGTAAATGCTGTAAGTCAGTTATTTAATTTATTATTGTTAGTAGTTACAACCGCAGTTGTATATGCTATTTATATACTAATAGGACAAAAGCTATATTTAAAAGGAGCTGTTGGTAATCTTTCTAGTGGAAAGAAAACTAAAAAGAAATTTGATAAAGAAAAAGCATTTAAAAAAAGCTCTCTTACAAAAACGTATGTTGGAAAAGAATTGAAAACATTAATTAGAAACCCAATATTTTTTATGCAATGTGTATTACCAGCGATTCTTTTTCCAATATTAATGATAGTACTTACATTTGCAGGAATAAAAGGAGAACAAAATGGAGTTCCTACTGATATTGCGAGTATGATACCAGATAAAACAACAATATATTTAGGATTAGCTATACTATGTAGCATACAGTTTTTCTTAATGTTTATATATATTTCAGCAACAGCAATATCTAGAGATGGTCAAAATGCAACATTTATGAAATATATACCAGTTCCACTTATGAAACAAATAGATTATAAGGTTATTCCAAATATTATAATGACAACATTTATGAGTATTCTTACAGTTGTAATAGTCGAGTATTTATTAAGAATACCAATTGTATATATTTTATTAATTACTATAGCTGCAATAATGATGGGAGTACTTCAAAGTTATATATCAATAATAGTAGATTTAAAGAAACCAAAATTAGAGTGGAGTTCTGAATACGCAGTTGTAAAGCAAAATATGAACTTGATTTGGCCAGTAGTACTAGGAATGTTAAATATTACAATAATTGTTATTTTAACATTATTATTAGGCAATTTTATAAATAGTTATATTTTTATATTATTAATTGCAGTAGTGTATTTATTATTAACAATGATTGTAAGAAATTATATTAAAAAGAATATAACAAAATTATTTGATAAGATTTATTAGAAATAAAATATTAACAAAAAGTAAAAATATTCTCTATTGACAAAATAATATTAATAGTATAATATTTTATTGAAAACTAAAGAAAAGGAAAAGGACAAAAGTATGGAAAAAGTAAAACTTGAAAGCCTTGAGGCTGTACACACACACACACACACACACAAGTAGGTTATTAATAAATAAAAAAAGAAGAAAAATGATAAAGAAGATAGTGATGAAACCTAAGAAATAGGTTTTGTTGCTGTCTTTTTTGTGT
Source organism: uncultured Clostridia bacterium (assembly GCA_944387435.1). Classification (GTDB taxonomy): domain Bacteria; phylum Bacillota; class Clostridia; order TANB77; family CAG-508; genus CAG-269. Next base: position 29,521 of record CALXEW010000004.1, read on the forward strand.
TTAAAAAAAGTTTTTAAATTTCAAAAATAAATAAAAAATATGGAGGAGGAAAAAGAAAAATGAGAAGAAACAAAAGAATATTAAAAAGAAAGGAAAAGGGAATTACATTAATTGCACTTGTAATTACAATTATTGTCTTACTTATACTTGCAGGAGTGTCAATTGCGATGCTAACAGGAGAAAACGGAATACTTTCGCAAGCACAAAGAGCAAAAAGTGAGACAGAGAATGCACAAGCAGAAGAAGAAAATATATTATCAAATTATGAAAGTGTTTTAAATAGTTATAGTGGAGAAAATACAGAATTTATAGATGACCTTGGAAATAAAGTAGTAGTTCCAGCAGGATTTAAAGTAGTAAATCCAGAAGATAATGTAGAAGATGGAATAGTAATAGAGGATGTGACACATGTAGCAACAACAGGAAGTCAGTTTGTATGGATACCAGTAGGAGAAAATATAAAAAAGTCAGATGGAACGACATTTGATATAATATTAGGAAGATATGTATTTAATGAAGATGGATTTATAAATACAGAATTGTCACAAAAAGAACCAGACGGACAATTAAGACAAAATTTAACAACGTCATATTATTGCACAGAAGGATTAAAGAATAGTGAAACAAATAATACTCATAGCAAAGATATAGTATCATTTATATCAAGTGTAAATGATAATGGAGGATATTATATAGGAAGATATGAGGCAAGGACAGAAATAGAAAGAAGTAGTAGAGAAGATTTATTAACGCAAATAACGGTAAAACCTAATGATTATGTGTATAATTATGTAACACAGGCACAAGCAGCAAAAGAAAGCCAAAAGATGTATAATGATAATAATTTTACAAGTGATTTAATAAATAGCTATGCATGGGATACAGCAATAGTATTTTTACAAGAATGTGACGACAGAAACGATAACACAATTCCATATTCAATGCAAACAAAAATAACATCAGATTTTGGACCTAAGGGAACAAATAATTTAAATACAAAAGATGAAATTTGCAATGTTTTTGATATGGCAAGTAATTGTTCAGAATGGACTACAGAGACAAATAGTAATAAGAGTAAACCTTGTATTTTTAGAGGAGGATATTATAGAGATACTAGTCCAGGATTTAATGTTGCTAATAGAGCTACTGTAATCATAGATGGAAGTAACGACAATATTTCTTTTAGACCTATTCTAAGTTTAAAAACAAAATAGAAAATTAATATAGAGTAATGTTTTTAATAAGAGTTAAAAGATATTTAAGTTATTATACTTGATATCTTTTTTATTTGACTGTTTTTCCTTGAAAAATATTATTAAATTTAATATAATTGTAAAAAAGTTTAGGAGATAAATATGGAAATAAAAGAAATTGCAAAGAAGATTAGTGGAGCAGGAGGAAGGCTCTATCTGGTTGGCGGTGCAGTACGTGATAAATTATTAAAAAGGTCTAATTATGACGAGGATTATTGTGTAGTAGGTTTAAATGGTTTAGAGTTTAATAAATTATTTCCTGAGGCTAAATTAGATGGAAAAGCATTTCCTGTATTTAGGTTGTATGGCAGAGAATTTGCAATAGCAAGAAAAGAAAAAAAGATAGGTGTGGGACATAAAGAATTTGAGATTATTTCAGGAAAAGAAATAACTTTGAAAGAAGATTTAGAAAGAAGAGATGTAACAATAAATGCAATGGCGGAAGATGTACTTTCTGGAGAATTATTTGACTATTTTGATGGAAAAAGAGATTTAGAAAGAAGAGTAATTAGGGCAATAGGAGAGCATTTTAAAGAAGACCCATTAAGAGTATATAGAGTTGCGAGATTTAGTAGTAGTTTGAAGTTTAACGTAGATAGTAATACAATAAATATGATGCATGAGTTAAAATCAGAATTAAAATATCTATCTGTTGAAAGAGTTTTTGCAGAATTTGAAAAAGCTTTGAACTCTGATAAACCATCTATATTTTTTGATGTCCTAAAAGAAGCTGAAGTTCTAGATGTGCATTTTATGCCAATATATAAATTAATAGGAGCTTTGCAACCAGAAAAGTATCATCCAGAAGGAGATGCTTATAATCATACAATGATAGCTTTGGATAAATCTTGTTATATGACAAATGATTTAAAAATACGTTTTAGTGTCTTAGTTCATGATTTAGGAAAAGGAGAAACACCAAGAGAAAAATATCCACATCACTATGGTCATGAAGAGAGAGGCGTAGAAGTAGTAAGAAGATTTTGTGATTATTTAAAGATACCTACCGCTTGGAAAAAATGTGGAATTACAGCAGCAAGAGAACATATGAGAGGTGGAATATTTAATAAAATGAAACCATCTAAAAGAGTAGAATTTATAGAAAGAGTAGATAAATCATATTTAGGATTAGAAGGACTACAGATAGTAGTAGACTGCGATAAAGGAGAAAGGACAGAAAATGATTTGAATTTCTTATCTATAGGTAAGGAATGTCTATCTTATGTAACAGCAGAAAAAGTAGCTAAAAAATATGATTTAAAGCCAGGAATAGCTTTAGGGAAAAAACTTCATGAAGAAAGAGTTACATGGATGAAAAAGTTGACAAAATAGCTAAAAAATGGCATAATAGTAGACGTTAGAAGAATTAGAAAGAAGGGTATTATATATGGAAAAATATTATTTTACATCAGAAAGTGTAACAGAAGGACATCCAGATAAATTATGTGACTATATATCAGATAGTATATTAGATGCATATTTAGAGCAAGATAAAAATGCAAGAGTTGCTGTAGAAACATTTGCATCAGGAAATAAGATTACAATAGCAGGGCAAGTGACAGCTAATGGACAAGTTGATATAGAAGAATTGGTAAGAAGTAAAATAAAGGAAATAGGTTTTGATAATGCTAAAACTGATATTGACTACAGAACTTGTAAGATAGATGTAGATATAACAAAACAGAGTCCTGATATAGCCTTAGGAGTGGATATTGGAGGAGCAGGAGACCAAGGAATAATGTTTGGTTATGCAAGTTCGGAAACGGAAGAATATATGCCATATGCAATAAGTATGGCTCATAAATTAGCAAAAAGATTGACTGATGTTAGAAAAGAAGGAATTTTAGATTATTTAAGACCAGATGGAAAAACACAAGTAACAGTAGAGTATGAAGATGATATTCCTAAAAGAATAGAAACAATATTAATATCTACTCAACACTTAGATGGAATAGTACAAGAAAAAATAAGAGAAGATATAATAAGAGAAGTGATTAACTTTGTTATTCCAAAAAATATGATAGATGAAAATACAAAAATCTATGTAAATCCTACTGGAAGATTTGTAATTGGAGGACCTTTAGGAGATACTGGACTTACTGGTAGAAAGATAATAGTAGATACATATGGTGGATATAGTAGACATGGAGGAGGATGCTTCTCAGGAAAAGACCCAAGTAAAGTAGACAGGAGTGGAGCATATATGCTTCGTCATATAGCAAAAAACCTTGTTGCAAATAATTACTGTAAAAAATGTGAAATACAGATAGCCTATGCAATAGGTATGAAAGAACCATTATCAGTTTATGTTAATACTTTTGGAACAGGAACAAAAACTGAAGAAGAATTAGTAAATATAGTAAAAGAAAAATTTGACTTAACTCCTGCTGGAATTATAAAATATTTAGATTTAAAAAGACCAATATATGAAAAAACAACCAACTATGGTCATTTCGGAAAAAAAGATTTGCCTTGGGAAAAAATCATAGAAATGTAAAATATTGACAATAAACAGCTAAAGTGTTATAATTAAAATCTACATATTTGTAGAAAGAGGTGGCTGATGAAAAAAGCATTGCTTTTTGATTCTAAACCTCAATGGTAGGTTCTGTGTAAGACGATATGGGAGGCAAAAATGAAGCAGAACGAAATTGCCAGACAGTATGCTGTGAGACAGCTTGAACAGGGGTATGGCTGGCGTAGTAGTGACATCGAACAGATGATGAATCTGTTTCAGGAAAATGAGAAGGTGGATCGGGAGTATATTGTGCTCGAAAAAGTGGCTAAATATCCAAACCACATTCTTGGTGGCTGGACATGGAGCAGAATCATGGATAATCTTCTATTTAACAATGCAATTATGTTCCAGATAGAGGATTTCTATGAAAGAGTTTATCCAATGCTCAAGAAGAAGTTATTGCTTGGTGAGTATGAAACCGAAAAACCAATCTGGATTGTTATGCGAGCCAATGAACTCAAGCCGGATACGGTATATTCGTTCATTACTAGCTATGCTGGTCACAAGGATTGTATTGTGATGGCAATTAACGAAATATAACGTTAGAGAGACTCAAAAGAAAGGTTAATCCTTTTTTTGGGTCTCTTTACATGGCGGGGATAAATTTAAATTTATGTAATATTTAATTTGACGTAGATAGTTCAAAAATGATATAATAGAACATGCACTTATTGTAGAATGAGGCTTTAATGAAGAGGAGGTGTCCTTTTTTGATAGCCTCAAAAAGTGCAGTTCTGCAAACAGATATTGGAGGTATTATGGAGCAGAACAAGATTACTATTGATGGTGAGAGACTTTTTAAGGAGGTGACAACTGTGGAACCAAACGAAAGCGGAAATTCAAAGATTGACGAAGTGGAACGGCTCATTAAAGAGCAGTATCCTTGGCAACTAAATGATGCCCAGAATTTTTATTCAGGGATTATATCTGTAATTCCTGAAGATAGTGAAGAGCAAAGAAAACAGACTGAACGTCAAAGTTTCCTTGCTTGGTTGTCAGATAGGCCACAGAGAATATATGGTGGTGAGTCTTGGAAAAACTTCGAGTCAATTTTGGATTCATATTCTGAGATGAGTAACATTTGGAAACTCTTAAGGGTGTTCTATAATGATGGGGAATATGAAAGGATGACAGAGGAGTTAATGAAGCGTGAAGATCGCGCTACAGAGATTCCTTTACTTATGGTTGTTGATCATCAAGAATATCCTGAAGCCCTTCACTCGGAAATTCGTCGTGTTTGGTTCTGCAAGCTCAACAAGGAGAAGTCTGTCATTGTCGTAGTGATTGACAGAAGCAAACTTATGGCAATGGAGCAAGAGTAATTGCTTTAAACAAAGTTTGCTATGCGCAAATAGAACCCGAGTTTCTATGTAGACTCGGGTTCTATTCAATTTTTAAATAAGTTTTTTGAACATATAATTTATTTGCAAAAGACTGAACAACATTACGTAGTAAGTATTGCTCTTTAGAAAGTTTATCATTATTAATATAACTTTCACCAGTGAATGTCATTTTGATTGCCTTTTCAAGTTCAGAACAAAAACGATTATATGCTTGGTCAATTGGAGAAGTTTTAATTGCAAGTGTAATTAATTTACTTATTTCATCGATACTGTAAATTTGTTTTAAAATGAATATAACAAAAAGGTATGCAATATGTTCTTTATTATATTTTTTATTAATAGGAGCATTTACTACTCCATGTTTTACATAGTTATTAATCATTGTTTTTGTAATGACTTTGTTTTCTTTTTCATTATCACTTTTTATATAGTTGGTTAAATAATTTTCAAGTAAAGAAACTACTTGGTCAATATATAAATCTATTTCAGGAATTTCATTCCATCTAGGCAAATGAAATTTATTTATTTCTTCATCTATAGTTTTTTTATCTTTATCCATGAAATCACCTCTATATCAAGGATTATAGCATTTTAAACACGAATAGTCAACTACTTGACAAGTTATATGATATGTGATAATCTAGACTCCGATACTAGATAAAGGAGATATTAATATGAGAGAAAGATATTTTGAAGCTACAGAATTTGAAAATATTAGGGAGATTGTTTATAATTCGGCTGAAAAATATGCAGAAAATAGAGCTTTTATCTTAAAACGCAAAGAAGGTAAAAATATACAATATGAAAATATAACATATAAGAGATTATTAGAAGAAATAAATAATCTTGGAACTAAATTTTTTAATTTAGGATATAAGAATAAAAGAATAGCAATAGTTGGAAGAAATAGTTATGGATGGGCACTTACACATTTAACAAATATGCTTCGGTGGAATTGTGTCAGTTCCATTAGACAAAGAGCTACAAATAGAAGAACTGGAAAATTCATTAAAAAGAAGTAAAGCAAATATATTGGTATTTGACGAAAAATATGTAGAAAATATTGAAGAAATAAAAAGAAGAAATAATACTAATTTAGAAGATTATATTTGCATGACTAAGAAAGATGGTTATAAAGATTTAGAAACATTAAAAGAAGAAGGAAGAAAGTTATTAAAATCAGGAAGTAGAGAGTATATAGATGTAAACATAGATTCATATAAAATGAATATATTACTTTTTACATCAGGTACAACATCGAAATCAAAGGCGGTTATGCTATCACAAAATAATATTGCATCAAATGTATATGCAATGCAATTAGTAGAAAATTTTTTGCCTACAGATGTGAATTTAGCATTTTTACCATTTCACCACATATTTGGCTCAACAGCAATGATAGTGATGCTTGCTTGTGGAATTGCAACAGCATTTCCAGATGGACTTCGCTATGTTGCAGATAACTTAAAAGAATATAAAGTATCTGTGTTTGTAGGAGTTCCATTATTAGTAGAAGCAATTTATAAAAAAGTAGAGAAGGAAATAGAAAAAAAGGGGAAAACCAAAGTTGTAAATTTTGCAAAAAAAGTAAGTAATTTATTGTTAAAATTCGATATAGATATAAGGAGAAAAATATTTAAAGAAATAATAGATGAATTAGGGGGATATTTAAGGTTTGTAGTTTCTGGAGGAGCGCCTTTGGATAAGAGAGTAGCAAAGGGATTTAATGAGTTAGGAATAAATTTAGTTCAAGGATATGGACTAACGGAAACAGCGCCAGTAATTGCAGCAGAAAATTATAAAAAAGTAAAATATGGCTCAATTGGAATTCCTATGGATAATGTAGAAGTAGAATTCGAAAACAAAGATGAAAATGGAATAGGAGAGCTTAAAGTAAAAGGTCCAAATATAATGCTTCGGCTACTATGAAAATGAAGAAGCAACAAAAAATGTATTAAAGGATGGATGGCTTTATACAGGAGATTTAGGATATATGGATAAAGATGGATTTTTATTTATTACTGGAAGAAAAAAAGATATGATAGTACTTAAAAATGGTAAAAAAGTATTTCCAGAAGAGTTAGAAATATTAGTAAACAGATTAGATGAAGTAGCAGAATCAATAGTATTTGGAATGCCAGATAAAAAAGATAAAAATGATGTGAAATTATCTGTAAAGGTAGTTTATAATAAAGAATATGTAAAAGAAAAATATGGAGATATAAATTTAGAAGAGTTAAAAAATATTATATGGGAGAAGATTAAAAATATTAATAAAACATTTCCACCATATAAATATATAAAAAATTTGATATTAACTAATAAGGAATTGATAAAAACAACGACTAAAAAAGTAAAAAGACAAGAAGAAATAAAAAGTATGTTAGAAAGTTAAAAACAGAAGATGTTTTTTAGGACGGGCTCAAAAAACATCTTCTAAATTTCTATAATTTTTAAATTGAATTTATCTTCAAATACCTTTTTTTTAGCAATATATTCTTTAGTTTTAAATCCTTTAACATCTATAACTTCAGTAGAACCATCTTTATTAAAAATAATAAAATCAGGCTTGTATTTTAAACCAGGAGCAAGTATAAAAATTGGTTGTAAGCAAAAACCATTAATTTCTTTTGCTTGTAATTTTATTTTTAATTCACAATAAAAATCAGCTTCTTTTTGACTATCGAATGTATGACCATCAACAGAAACCTTATTTGCTCTATATTTGCTTTTCTTTTTTATTTTACTATTAGTGAAATTTTTATAATCTTCAATACTCCAGTGTTCCATAAATTTCTCCTTTTGTTTAATCTTTAGACATTATATATAAAAACAAAAGAATGTGCAAGTAAAGGTGAAATAATTTTAAAAAACAATTGTAGTTTTTAATGAAAAATAGTATAATATGAATACTAAAAAATAAGAAAGAGGTAAAATATAAATAATGCGGAAATAGTTTAATATATGGAAAGAATGTATATGGTGGTAGAGAACATAAAGGAAAAAGCTTATTAAAATGGGTAGATAATTATGTATTAGTTGATATAGAAACAACAGGATTATCTCCAAGAATTGATGAAATAATAGAAATTGGAGCCATAAAAGTAAGAGAAAATGAAATAGTTGAAACATATAATACACTTCTTAGAATAGACAGAAGTTTAAGTCCTTTTATTACAAAATTAACGGGTATTACAAATGAAATGTTACAAGAAGGCATAAAACAAGAAAAGGCGCTAGAAGGATTTGTAGACTTTGCAGGAAACGAAATAATAATGGGGCATAATGTTAATTTTGATATTAACTTTATTTATGATAAATGCAAGTCTTATTTAGATTATAATTTATCTAATGATTTTGTAGATACTATGAGAATTGCAAAACATGTGCTTCCTAATGTTAGAAACTACAAATTGGGAACATTAGCTGATTATTTTGATGTGGATTATAGAAATGCCCATAGAGGTTTAACTGATGTTGAGATAACTTATGAAGTATATAATAAGATGAAGGAATTAGCTAATAAATAAAAAACTACAGAAAAATATATTAAGTAAGGTATTGTTAATGTAAAAATAAAATTGTAGTTACTAGAAATAGTAACTATTTTTTGAAGAAATAAAACATAAAAAATCTTGGAAAATATAAAAATATGTGAAATAATGTTTTTAGTAAATAAAAGTTATTTTAAGGAGAAAATATGGTACCAGAATTTTTAATAGAAAAGTTAGAAAAACAATATGGGGAACAATTAAGTAAAAAAATACTAGAAGGGTATGGAGTAGAAAGGAAAGTAACATTTAGAGTAAATACTTTAAAATCAAATGTTAGTAATGTAGAGGAAGTATTAGAAAAAAATGGAATTGAATACAAGAAAGCTCCGTTTTATTCTGATGCATTTATTGTTCAAAATGCAAGAGAAAATGAAATTAGGCAGCTAGATGTTTATAAAAATGGTGAAATATATATGCAAAGTTTATCTTCAATGCTTCCACCAATAATATTAAATGCAAAAGAAAATATGGATATATTAGATATGACAGCAGCTCCAGGAGGAAAAACAACAGAGATTGCAACACTGGTAGGAAATAAAGCAAATATAACAGCTGTAGAAATGAACAAAATAAGAGCAGAAAAACTTAAATATAATTTAGAAAAACAAGGTGCTACTTGTGTATATGTAATGGAGCAAGATGCAAGAAAAATAGATAACTTTTTCTCATTTGATAGTATTTTATTAGATGCACCTTGTTCAGGAAGCGGAACATTGTATGCTGAAGATTTTAAGTTAGAAAAAGTATTTACAGAAGAACTTATAAAAAAATCTGTAAAAACTCAAGGACAGTTGTTAAGAAAAGCAATTAATATATTAAAAAAAGGAAGTGAAATGGTATATTCTACTTGTTCAATATTACAAGAGGAAAATGAAGAAATAATAAATGGAGCATTAAAGAGTGGAAAAGTTGAAATAGTAGATATTAACTTTCTTGGGATAGAAGAATTACCAAAACTTCCAACTAAGATAGATAGAACTTTGTGTGTCATGCCAAACGAAGAGTATGAAGGATTTTTTGTAGCAAAGTTGAAAAAAATATAAAATCTTGTAACAAAATCACATTTCTTATACACTAAAGTTATAGAAGGGGGAAATGTTATGCAGGATATAGAAAAGATTTATCAAGAGCATGCAAGAACTGTATATAAGTATATATTCTGTTTGACAGGAAATAAAGAGTTGTCAGAAGAAATTGTCCAAGAAACCTTTGAAGTTGCAATAAAAAATATTAATAAATTCAAAGGTGAATGTAAAATTTCTACATGGCTTTGCCAAATTGCTAAGTATATCTGGTATAAAAACTTAAAAAAGGAAAAGAAAGTAGAAAATATTTCTTTTGAGTCTATTGAGAACATGGTTGTTTCTGATTTTGCATTGGAAGATGCAATTTTAGAAAAACAAGAAAAAATAGAAGTTTTTAAGAAAATACAAAAACTAGATGAGCAAACAAGAGATGTTATGTATTTAAGAATATTAGGTAATTTGGATTATAAAGAGATAGCAGAAGTAATGGATAAAACACCTACTTGGGCAAGAGTTGTATTCTTCCGTGGAAAACAAAAATTAAAGGAGGAAAATAATGAAAAAAGAATGTGAAATAGTACAAGATTTGTTATTTGGATATCAAGATGGAACATTACATAAAGCATCTGAAGAATTAGTGGAAAAACATTTGAAAGAATGTGAAGAATGTAAAAAAGTATTTGCTGAAATGATAAAAGATAAAGAAGATAAAAGTAAGCAAAAACAAGAAATTGATTATTTGAAAAATGTAAAAAGGAAAATGAGTAAAAAGAATAAATTAATTGTAATAATAGGGATTTTTCTTTTTATTATCATATTATTTAATATAGGAATATTTGCTTATTATTATCATGAAGCGGGAAAAGTAGAAATTTATTTAGATGACGATATAACAGAAGAACAACTTGACGAAATAAGAAATACAATACTTGGGATTGATAATAATGCTAAATTTGAATATTATTCGAAAGAAGATGCTTTAAATCAAATGAAGGAAAAATTTAAAGATAATGGAGATTTACTATCAGGATATGGTGGTGAAAATAATCCTTTAAATGCATATATTGTTGTAGATACAAGTATAGAAAATGTAAGAAGAATAGTAAATTTGGAAGAATCTTTACATGGAGTAAAAAAGATAATTAATGTATTAGATACTAATCCATATTTATTTATATTTTCAAAAGCTATGATAGAGATACAAAATAATTAACAATTTAAATTTACTTGGAACAACTTATAAAATATAGTAAGATACAATAGTAACATGTTTTTGATACTATTGTATCTTTTATTTTATTCCAAAATTTTAAAATCATAATTTCCAAAAGAAAGAAAAATTATAAAAAAGAACTAAATATTAGTAAAGAAGAATTAGAAAGACTAAAAATACAAATAGGATAAAGAAATGCTAAACATAAAGAATTGAAAAATTTCTTGAGAAATTTGTAATAAAAATCATTATGAGTTGCAAAATAAGTAGTGAAGTAGTACTTTATAATAATTAATTTTTAGTGAAAATTTTGTTAACTATTAGTAAAAATTTTAAAAAACTATTGCAAACAAAAAAACTAAATGGTATAATACCTTTAGATTGAAAAAGGAGGATTGGAAATGAAAAAATTATTAACAAGTGTATTACTAATGGTAATGTTAGTAATGGTAGTAGTACCTTTTGTAAACGCTGCAACATCTGATACTTTAGCTGATGATTTATATGCAAAATTATCTGCATATGGAATGACTTCAGCAGAGAAAGTTAAAGTAGAAAGATACTTAGCTGATAATACAGTAACAGATGAACAAGCTAATGCAATATTAGCAAAAGCAGATGAAGCAATTGCAATAATGGATGCTGAAGGAACAAAAAATATTAGTGAACTTTCAGAAGAAGCAAAAAATAAAATTATAGCTATTGCTCAAGAAGCTGCATCAACAGTTGGTTTAACATTAGTGTTCAAATCAGGAACTGTAGAAGTTTACAAAGATGGTGTATTAATTGAAACTGCTACATTAAGTAATGGCGACAAATTAGTTTACACAGGAAATAATATAAATGTAGTTCTAATTGTTGCTACAGTAGCTGTAATTGCCCTAGCTACAACATTTGTTGTTAGAAAAAGAATGACAGTTGGAGCATAAGTAAATGAAAAAATTTGTAAAGGCAACTATTATTGATGTGATAGTTGCTTTATTAATTTTAGCAGTAATTATTTTTTCTATCTATATATTTCTAGGGCAAGTTATAGAAGAAAATATTTCACTAATTAATCAAGTAGCTATAAAAATGGAAAATAATACTGAACAAAAAGAAATGGAATTAAATGAAAATAATAGATTACAAAATTATCCAGAATATGGAACACAATATGCAACTATTGAAATACCTAAAATAGATATAAATCTACCAGTATATTATGGGGATACTTTAGAAATCTTAAAAAAAGGAGTTGGCCATTCAAGTGGTAGTTACTTCCCAGGAGAAGGTGGATCTATTGTTTATATGGGACATAATTCTAGAAATGTTTTTAGAAGATTTTCTGAATTACAGCTAGGAAATGAAATAAAAGTAACTACTAGTTATGGAGAATTTAATTATAGAATTTATGATATGCAATTAATTAACGAAACAGAAACAGATAAATTACCAATTCAAAGAGAAAAAGAGATATTAATGGTTTATACATGCTATCCATTTAATAATATAGGATATGCAACACAAAGATATGTAGTGTACGCAGAATTAGTAGAATAGGAGGGGAATTTATGAATACAGTAATTAAAATATTTAAATTTATATTAATGATAATATTAACAGTTTCAATTATTTCCATGGTATTTATAAATTTGGTTAGTTCTACTGTTTTAAATAAAGAATACATATTAGGAAAATTAGATGAAACTTTTTATTATATGGATATTAGAGAAGAGTTAGAGAATAATTTTGAGAATTATATTGGACAGTCAGGATTTGAAGAAGAAGTATTACAAAATATTGTGACAGAAGATAAAATTAAGGAAGATACTGGTATAATATTAAGTAATATTTATGATGGAACTTCACAAGAAATATCTACAGAAGAAATAGAACAAAATTTAAGAACAAATATTGAAAATTCATTAGATACTGATTTAACAGCAACACAAGAGAAAATGGTAGACCAATATGTGAAAACAATTTGTGACCAATATTTAAATACTATGTCTCATACAAGTTATGAAAATGATATTCATAATATGATAACAAAAGTTAATGAATATATTGGATTAGCAAATAAAGTAATTATAATTGCTATTGTTATATCGGCATTGCTTATTGTAATATCTGATTATAAGAAAATAGTGAAAGCTTTATCTCATTTGGGAATAAGTTTATTTACTTCTGGAATTTTCGGAATTATAGTATATATTTATATAAACATTAAAGTTAAAATTGATAATATATTGATTTTAAATGATGCCATATCAGAAGTTATTAGAAATGTATTAAATAATATATTATCAACTGCTAGAAACCAAGGAATAACCTTGTTGGTGATAGGTGTAGCTATGATTTTAATAGGAAATGGAATATATGCATACTTAAATAGAAAACAAGGAAAAGACAATGAACAAGAAATAATAGACAAGACAGGAATGTAGCGTGAAATGAAAAACAACTTTAAAATTAATATATTAAGAACAATACTTGTGGTTTTACTAATAGGGACATTTGGCATCATCTTTGGATTTTCTAGCCAAGATGCTAAAGAATCAAGTGGAGTAAGTAAAAAAGTAACTGAGGCAATAACTAGTGGAATAAAATCCATACAAGAAAAACCACAAAACGAAAAAATAAAAATACTTTCCAAGATAGAGCATATTATAAGGAAAATAGCACATTTTTCTATTTATACAGTTGTTGGAATTTTACTTATGTCATTATGTAAGACTTTCGACATTAGAGAAATAAATAGATTAAGTGTTAGCTTAATAATTGGTGTAATTTATGCTGCGTCAGATGAAATACACCAGTGTTTTACACCAGGAAGAGGGCCACATGTTACAGATGTAATGATAGATACAATGGGTGTTCTACTTGGAATATTGCTTGTTATGCTAGTAGTAAAGACGTATGTGAAGATGACAGGAAAAAAGGATGACAAGAAATTAAAAAAAGAGATAATTAATAATTGAAATAGAAAAATAAGGATACTTCCTATTCGTGAAAAAAGATGCAAATAGGAAGTATTTTTATGCTAAAAATCATGTAAAAAGTTCAATTAATTAAAGAAATTTTAAAAATGATTTATGAAACAATTAAATTTATGTGGCTAATTATTAGTTAAAATAAAAAAATAACCCATTTTAGATTAGAAAATTAGCATAAAGTACTTGAAAGTATGGCTATATAGTGATAAAATAAAAAAGTGAGAGATTGTGTCGAAATTGGAAAAAAGTAACACAAAAAAATTATTGAAAATAAGCATTTAAAAAAGTATAATGAATATGTAATAATGGAAAAGGAATAGAGGGGAAAATGATAAAATTTATACAAAAACATAGAAATATGTATTTGAGAATTATTGATGTTATAATTATTATCGCAAGTTATTATTTAGCACAAGTTATAATAGGAGATAGACTTATGCTAGGGCCAGAGATGAATAGAAGAGTTATAAATTCTATTATCTTAGCAATTATTGTTTATGGCGGATTTTTACAAATATTTAGAACATATAAAAACATAACAAGGTATGAAACAGGAAATGACTATTTGATTTATGTATTAGCTTGTTTAATTTCTTGCATTGTTATGGTGTTTTTTAATGTCTTGAATATTATAAAAACTGTAGACGAGAGGACTAACTTAATTGCATCTCTTATTATAGTAACTACAATTATTGGATATAGAGTATTTTTAAGACTGATATTAACAGATGTGCATAGAGGAAAAGAAGATAGTAGCAATAAAAGAAATGTTTTAATAATTGGTGCGGGTGAGGCCACAAAAATATTAATTAATACTATAAAAAGTAGCATGAATGATGTATATAATATTGTGGGACTTATTGATGATAATACAAATAAAGTAAATTATGCTATTTCGGGAAATAAAATTCTAGGAACAAGATATGATATTCCTAGGATTTGTAAGGAAAAGAATGTTGAAGTAATATTTTTTACAATTTCTAATATATCAAATGAAGATAGAAAAGCGATTTTAGAGATTTGCCAGGAAACAGGTTGTAGAGTAAGAATACTTCCGGGAACTAAAGAACTTATTAAGAATAAGCCGCTTATGCAAAATTTTAGAAATGTGGAGATTGAAGATTTACTTGGGAGAGAACCGATTAAGCTAGATAACAAAAATATTAAAAAGCTTATTAATAATAAAGTTGTATTAGTTACAGGTGGAGGAGGTTCTATTGGTTCAGAATTATGTAGGCAAATTATAAAATTCAGTCCTTCAAAACTTGTAATTGTAGATATTTATGAAAATAATCTTTATGATATAGAGCAGGAGTTGAAATTTAATTATCCAAAAATAGAAATAGATGCGATTGTTGCAAGTGTTAGAGATAAAAATAGATTGAATGAAATATTTGAAGAATTTAAGCCTTATTTGGTATTTCATGCAGCAGCTCATAAACATGTACCTTTAATGGAAACAAGCCCATTAGAAGCAATAAAAAATAATGTTTTTGGTACTTATAATGTTGTGAATTGTGCAGATGAATATAAAGCAAAAAGATTTATACTTATTTCTACAGATAAGGCTGTTAATCCTACCAATATCATGGGAGCTACGAAACGTTTATGTGAAATGATTGTGCAAGCCAAAAATAAGGTAAGTGAAACTGAATATGCAGCTGTTCGTTTTGGTAATGTTTTAGGAAGTAATGGGTCTGTGGTACCTTTATTTAAAAAACAAATTGCAAATGGAGGACCAATAACAGTAACTCATAAAGATATTACTAGATTTTTCATGACTATACCAGAAGCAGTATCACTTGTGCTTCAAGCAATGAGCTATGCACAAGGTGGAGAGATATTTGTCTTAGATATGGGTGAGCCAGTTAAGATTTATGATATGGCTGTTAAATTAATAAAGCTTTCTGGTTTAGAACCAGGAGTAGATATACAAATTAAAATTACGGGATTAAGACCGGGAGAAAAGTTATATGAAGAAATATTAATGGCAGAAGAGGGATTAACTGAAACTAAGCATGATAAAATACATGTCGCTAAGCCATCTGATATTAATATGACGAAGATTAAAGAAAAATTAACTGTTTTAAGAAAATTAGTGGATACAAATGATAATGAAAATAAAGAAGAAATAAAGAAAGTAATACATGAAGTTGTACCTACTTATAAAGAACCGAAAAAAGAAGAATAGGGGAGTTAAATTGGAAAAGGATAATTTTAAATTCTATTTTGTTATAAAAAGAATATTGGATATAATTTTTTCACTTTTAGGGCTTATTATATTGTCACCGATTTTGTTGATTGTAGCCATAGCAATAAAAATAGAATCAAAAGGACCAGTTATTTTTAAACAAAAGAGAATTGGAAAAAACGGAAAAGTTTTTAATATATATAAATTTCGCTCAATGGTAGTTGGAGCAGAAAAAATGGGAAGTGGAGTATATTCAAAAAAAGATGATAATAGAGTAACAAAAGTTGGGAAATTTATAAGAATGACTAGTATTGACGAATTACCACAATTAGTAAATATTTTAAGAGGAGAAATGAGTATTATAGGTCCTAGACCTGTGCTTACGTATCATCCATGGAAATATGAAGAGTATACAGATGAACAATTAAAAAGATTTAATGTAAGACCAGGTGTTACTGGCTGGGCACAAGTTCATGGGAGAAAAGATGTTGAATGGCATGAAAGAATAAAATTGGATATTTACTATGTTGAAAATATTAGTTTCTGGTTAGATTTAAAAATATTTTTTAAAACGATATTTCAAGTATTGTCTATGAGGGATAATGTAAATAAAGAAGAAACGGCTAAACAAGAAAATAAAGCAGGAGAAGAAAAAAATGATAAAATTGATGTATATAACTAATAATGAAGAAGTTGCAGAAATAGCTGAAAATGCTGGTGTAGATAGAATATGGATTGATTTAGAGGTAAATGGTAAAGAAGAAAGACAAAAAAACATGGATACTGTTAAATCAAGACATAAAATAGAAGATGTAGGAAAAATAAAGAAAGTATTAACGAAATCAGAGCTTTTGGTAAGAGTTAATTCTATATATGAAAAATCAAAAGAGGAGATAGATAGAGTTGTAAATCAAGGAGCCGATATAGTAATGCTTCCTTATTTTAAAACTGTTGAGGAAGTAAAAAAATTTATAAATTTAATAGATGGCAGATGTAAAACAATGTTACTTGTTGAAACACCTGAAGCAGTTGATAAAATAGACGAAATATTAAATTTAAAAGGAATAGATGAAGTACATATAGGATTAAATGATTTACATTTAGGATATAAGAAAAAATTTATGTTTGAATTATTAACTGATGGAACTGTAGAATATTTATGTAAGAAATTTAAAGAACACGGAATTACACAGTATGGCTTTGGAGGAATTTCAAGATTAGGAACAGGAGAATTGCCAGCTGAGGATATTTTAACAGAACATTATAGGTTAGGTTCAAAAGCTGCAATATTATCTAGAAGCTTTTGCAATACAGATAAAATAAAAGATTTAGAGGAAATAAAAGAATTGTTTGATAATGGTGTACAAGAAATAAGAAACATGGAAAAGAAATTACAAAGTTATAATGAAAAACAGTTCTTAGAAAATAAAAAGAAAATAACTGATATAATAAATAACATTGTAAATAGTAAATAGAAAAGGAATGAAAATATTGAAAACTTTAATAACGGGAGCTTTTAAATATAATGAAGAACAATTAAAACATTTACAAAGTTTGGGATTAGAAATTCAATTTATGCAGGATGAAAAATCTAAAGCTGATATTGATTTTTCAAAAATAGAATTTGTTATTTGTAATTCATTATTTTTATATCATGATATAAAAATGTTTGAAAATTTAAGGGTAATTCAATTAACAAGTGCTGGGCTAGATAGAGTACCATTAGAATATATAGAAAAGAATGGTATAAAGTTGTATAATGCTCGAGGAGTTTATAGTATACCAATGGCAGAGTGGACAATTTTAAAAATATTAGAAACATATAAAAACAGTAAAAAATTTTGGAAACAACAAGAAGAGCATATCTGGGAAAAAAATAGAGATGTTGTGGAATTAAACAATAAAATTGCTACCATTGTTCGGATATGGTAGTGTTGGTTATGAAATAGCTAAAAGATTAAAAGTATTTAATGTGAAAATAAATATAGTAGATTTAAAACTAAAAAAAGATGAGTATGTAGATCAGTGTTATTTAATAAAAGATTTAGATACTGCTATTAGAGAATCAAATATAATAATATTAACAGTACCTCTTACTAAAAAAACAGAAGGCTTAATGAGTAAAAATAGATTACTGTTAATGAAAGAAAATAGTATTTTAGTTAATATAGCAAGAGGAAAGATAATTAGAGAAAAAGATTTAGTTGAAGTTTTAAAAGACTATCCACAAAAAAAGCTAGGTGTTGTATTGGATGTCTTTGAAAATGAGCCATTAGATAAAGAAAGCGAATTATGGGATTTTGACAATGTAATTCTAACTCCACATAATTCGTTTGTTGGAGAAAATAATAATGAAAGATTGTTTAAAGTAATAATTGAGAATATTGCAAAGGAGCAGAAAAAATGAAATTTATGTTAATTTCTCCTAAAAATAGAACAGTATATAATTTTAGAGGAGATTTAATAAAAGAGATTCAAAAAAGTGGATATGATGTAATTGTAACTGGACCAAATGAAGATAATCTGGATAAGATAAAAGCGCTTGGAGTAGAATTTAAAAAAATAGATTTGGATAAAAATAGCGTAGGAATTTTTAATAATATAAAATATTATTTAGAACTAAAAAAATTGTTAAAAAACGAAAAGCCAGATATTGTATTGAGCTATACTATAAAACCTGTAATATTTGGAAGTTTAGCAGCTAAAAAAGCAAATATCGATAAAATTTATTCGTTAATAACAGGATTAGGACAAGTATATGCTACTAATGATTTGAAAACAAAAATTATTAGATTTATATGTGGGATTGCATATAAAAGAGTATTTAAATATAATAAAAAAATTATTTTTCAAAATAAAGATGATTTAAATGAATGTGTAAGTAGAAAATACTTGTTGAAGGAAAAGTGTGAAGTAGTAGACGGTTCAGGTGTTAATTTAGAAAGATTTAGAAAGACAGAATTACCCAAAGGGAATACCTTCTTAATGGTATCACGTATGTTAAAAACTAAAGGAGTTCAAGAGTATCTTGAGGCAGCTAGAATTGTTAAAATGAAATATCCAGAAACTAAATTTTTGTATGTAGGTTCGACAGAAAATATGTCATCCTATGTGAAAAAAGAAGAAGTGGATAAATATATAAACGCTGGGATAATAGAATATTGTGAGCAAACAGAAGATGTTCCTTCAATGATAATGAAAAGTACTGTATTTGTATTACCATCTTATTATAGAGAAGGAATACCTAGGACTTTACTAGAAGCATTAGCTATGGCTAGACCAATTATAACTACAGATAGCATAGGATGTAGGGAGACGGTAAAAGATGGTAAAAATGGATTTTTGATACCAGTAAGAAATGTAAATGCCCTAGAAGAAAAAATGATTTATATGATAGAGCATCGAGAAGAGCTTGAAAAAATGGCAGAAGAAAGTTATGAATATTGTAAAGAAAGATTTGATGTTAATATTATAAATAAGAAAATGCTAGAAATTATGAATATATAGGAGGTAAAAATGAAACAGTACAAAATAGCAGTAGCTGGAACAGGATATGTAGGATTAGTAGCAGGAGTATGTTTTGCAGAAAGAGGACACCAAGTAATGTGTGTTGATGTTGATGAGAAAAAAGTAGAGGTTATGAAAAGTGGTGTATCACCAATATATGAACAAGATTTAGAAGAATTAATGAGAAAAAATTATAAGGAAGGAAGATTAGACTATACAACTGATTATAAATCAGCTTATAAAGATGCAGATGCAATATTCATAGGTGTTGGAACGCCTGAACAACCAGATGGATCAGCTAATTTAAGTTATATTGCAACAGTATCAAGACAAATTGCAGAAAGTATTGAAAAAGATTGCTTAGTGGTTGTAAAATCAACAGTACCAATAGGAACAAATGATAAGGTAGAGCAATTTATAAAAGACTTTTTAGTACATGATGTAAAAGTGGAAGTTGCAAGCAACCCAGAATTCTTAGCTCAAGGAACAGCTGTAAGAGATACATTGGAGGCTAAAAGAATAGTGATAGGAACTGAAAGTAAAGAAGCTGAAAAAATGTTAATGGAAATATATGAACCATTTAATTTACCAATAGTATCAGTAAGTAGAAGAAGTGCAGAGATGATAAAATATGCATCAAATGATTTTTTAGCTTTAAAAATATCTTATATAAATGATATAGCTAATCTTTGTGAATTAGTAGGGGCAAATATAGAGGATGTAGCAAAAGGAATGAGTTATGACCCAAGAATAGGAAGTAATTTCTTGAAAGCCGGAATTGGATATGGTGGAAGTTGTTTCCCAAAAGATACAAAAGCATTAAAGTATCTTGCTAAACAACATGGATATACATTAAGAACAGTAGAAGCAGCTGTTGATGTAAATGCAGAACAAAAAACGAAATTATTTAAAAAAGCATCTGACAGGTTAATAACATTTAATAATTTAAAAGTAGCAGTATTAGGTTTAACATTTAAACCAGGAACAGATGACTTAAGAGAGGCTCCATCACTTGATAATGTAAAATTATTGTTAGAAAAAGGTGCAAATATTTATGCATATGATCCGGTTGGAGAAGATAACTATAAGAAAAAATATCCAACAGAAATGAACTATGTAAATACTCCAGAAGAAGCATTAAAAGATGCTAATGTATGCTTTATATTTACAGAATGGAATGAAATAAAAAATGTAAAACCAGAAGAATATAAAGATTTAATGAAAACGCCTCTTGTATATGATGGAAGAAACATATATAATTTAAAAGACATGATAAAAGCAGGTGTAGAATATTATTCAATAGGAAGGTAGGAAAAGCATGAAAACATATTTAATTACAGGTGGAGCAGGTTTCATAGGTTCCACTTTAGCAGATAGATTATTACAAGAAGGACAAAAAGTTATAGTAATAGATAATTTTAATGATTTTTATAATCCTAAAATTAAAGAAAATAATGTAAAACATAATTTATTGAATCCTAATTATAAATTGGAAAGAATTGATATAAGAAATGAAAAAGAAGTAAATCGTGTGTTTGAAGAAAATAGAATAGATAATGTTATGCATTTAGCCGCAATGGCTGGAGTTAGACCATCTATAGAAAATCCTATATTATATCAAGAAGTAAATTGTTTAGGTAGTCAAAATATTTTAGAAGCTATGAAAAAATATGATGTAAAGAATATTGTGTTTGCTTCTTCTAGTTCTGTTTATGGAAATACAAAAACAGTTCCTTTCAAAGAAACTGATATAGTTGACTATGCAATAAGTCCATATGCTGCTACAAAAAAGGCAAATGAAGTAATGTGTCATGTTTATCATAAATTATATAATTTAAATGTTATTATGCTTAGATTTTTTACAGTATATGGTGAAAGACAAAGACCAGATTTGGCAATTAATAAGTTTACAAGATTAATTTTAGAAGGACAACCTATACCTGTATTTGGTGATGGAACAACATCAAGAGATTATACTTATGTTCAGGATATTGTAGATGGAATTATGAAATCTTTTAAATATATTGAAGAAAATAAAAACGTATATGAAATTTTAAATTTAGGAGAATCAGAGCCAATAACTTTAGATGGAATGATAAAAACTATTGAGAAAGTATTAAATAAAAAAGCAATTATTAATAGATTACCAATGCAACCAGGAGATGTAAATAGAACTTATGCAGATATTTCAAAAGCAAAATCAATGATTGGTTATAATCCTAACACTTCTTTTGAAGATGGAATAAAGAAATTTGTTAAATGGTATAAAGAAAATATAGATATGTATTAAAGGAGCGAAAAAAATATGGCTAAAATAAGTATTGTTGTACCTGTTTATAATGTCGAAAAATATCTAGATGAATGCATAAAATCTCTTATTGACCAAACTTTAAAAGATATAGAAATAATTTTGATAAATGATGGTTCTACAGATAAAAGTTTAGAAATTTGTAGAAAATATGCAAAATATGATAAAAGAATTGTTGTTATAGATAAAAAGAATACGGGAGTATCAGATACTCGAAATGTTGGAATAGATAAAGCGACAGGAGAGTATATTATGTTTGTTGACAGCGATGACTGGTTAGAAAAACAAGCTTGTGAATTGGCATATGAAGAAGCAAAAAAAGAGAATGCTGATTCAGTTATATTTTGTTATTACAGGGAAAGCTCTTCGGGAACAATAAAAAAGAATATTTTTGATAAAGAAAGAATTATTTTTGAAAATGAAGGAGTGAAAAAAAATATTCTTGTACCTACTTTAGGTTTAATTGGAGAAAAATTAAGAAAGCCACAGCGTTTGGATACATTAGTACCAATATATGCTAAAATATATAATTTAAAAATAATAAAAGAAAACAAAATCAAATACATAGATTTACATAAAATACCCTCAGAATGCTTAATGTTTAATGTTGATTATTATAAAAATTCTAATAAAGTTGTTTATATTAAAAGGTATTTATACCATTATAGAAGAAATAATTTTTCATCAGTAACTAAAGGTTATAGAGAAAATCTTTTTGAAAAATGGATATTTTGGATAGAATATATGAAAAATCATAATGAATTAGAAAATGAAGATTTGAAAAAGGCATTAGATAGTAGAATATGTTTCAGTGTAATACCTTTAAGTGGTAACATAATAAAGAAAAAGAAATTTACTATGTTATACAAAGAGATGAAAAAAGTGTTAAATAATTTATATTATATAGAAGCATATAAGAGTTTGGAATATCAATACTTTCCAATTCATTGGTGGATATACTTCAAATTAGCTAAAAACAAAAGAATATTTTTATTTTGTATTATGTCAAAAATAATGAGAATGTTAATAGAAAAGAAGAAAATATAATTCAATAACAAAATAAAATTTTTATAAATGTGTGGAAATGTAAAGCTGATAATGTTAAAATTTTTATATAAATTTTGTTTAAAATAACTTAGAAATGTTTTTATGATATATGTGAATGCATATGTTTCACGATTCTAATTCAAATAATTTAATATGTAATAGAAAATATAAATAAGTGTAGTTTAAATTAAATGCAGGGAGGAATTATAATGGAGCGCGGAAGAGATAAGTTTAGAAAATATAAAAAGATAATATGTTTTTTTTCTAAGTGTGTTAATATTTTTCCAAAAAAGATTAGGGTTAAATTGTTTGAAACAGCTAGGAATATAAAAGGAAAAAAGGGGATTGCAGCTAGATATATTATTATAAAGGGGTTAGCAAAAAAGTGTGGTGATAATGTTGCAATATATCCAGGAGTATATATTTTTAATGTACAGAATTTATCATTGGGAAACAATGTAAGTATTCACCAAATGAGTTATATAGATTCTGGAAGTAAAGGAGATATTGTAATAGGTAATGATGTTTCTATTGCACATTCTGTAACCATTTTAGCTTTTAATCATAAATACGATAATTTAGATATTCCAATAAAAGATCAAGGAAATAATGGACTTGAAACGACAATAGAAGACAATGTATGGATAGGTGCAAAAGCAACAATATTAGCTGGAAAGAAAATAAAAACTGGAGCAATAGTAGCAGCTAATTGTGTAGTTAGCAGAAATGTTAAAGAAAATACAATTGTAGGTGGTATCCCCAATAAAGTGTTAAAGGAAAGAAGGTAGAGATGTTTAAAATGAGAATAATAAGTTGTAGTATATCATATATACAATAGATAATCAAAACATGAAATATGTAAAAATTATATTTAACAGATAATGATTATTGGGATAATAGTGAAATTTTAAAAGTGAAAATAAATATAAAATAATAAAATTGTAATATAGAAACGCATAATTTAATTCTTCTGAAAAAATATGCAGAAAATCATTAATAAAATTCTTAAGATTTTTATTTTAAAAATCTATTAAAAGTGAATTTGATTTTTTATTGTGCATTTGTTCAAAAGAATGATAGTAATTATTTAAAATATAAAAAATAAATTATTTTATAGGAGGAAAATAATATATTAATAAATATATTATACAAGAGATAATGTATGTATTATTAGCAATATTTATAGAAATATTTGTCTTATTTTTAATAAGAAACACATTTGGAATTGACTCGGTAGATGGAATAATTTTAGTTTTAATAAATACTATAATATTTTTAATATGGAGTGCAACGAATAAAAAGTTGTCTAACTTTCAAAAAATTGTTATGATGGGGGGGTATTTATTAAGGTTAATATTATTAGCTATTGACCAATATATAGTTAAGTTACCTTATAATAATTCTGATGCTGAAGGCTTTCAAAGTGTTGCTGTAACTATATCTAATAATATATCTTTGGTTAAAGAAAATTTGTATGGAGGAATATTTACTAAAATATTAGGAATATTATATTATTTAATTGGTGAAAACAGAATCTTTGCACAAAGCATTAATATATTATTAGGTATGGCTGCAATATATAATTTTGATGTTATTGTAAATCAGATAGAAATAAATAGAGTTAGAAAAACGAAGTTTTTCCAACTATTAGCAAATTTTTTGCCACAAACGTTAATTTTATCAGTCGTTTTGCTAAGAGAAATAGTAGTGGTATATTTAGTGATATTATCACTTAGATCTTGTATAGCATATACAAAAACTGGAAATAAACTTGAAGCAATTAAAACTTTAATAGCTATTACTTTTGCATCTGCATTTCATGCTGGAGTGATATTTTTAATTATAGGATATATTTTATTGATTTCTTTTTATAATGTTAAAGAAAAAAGAATGCGATTTTCTACAAAGAAAGTTACAATTTTTATATTTATAATTTTAATTTTTGGAGTAATATATCTGCGATATGGTGATATTTTTGCTACTAAGTTAACAAATATGGATGAAGAAAAATTATTAAATTCATTTGAGGGTGAAAGTAAAGGGGGCTCAGCATATTTAGGTGGAAAAAATATCGAAAGTTTTTCTGATATGATAATATATACAATTCCAAAAGCCTTGTATTTCTTGTTTTCTCCTATGCCATGGGATTGGAGAGGAATAAATGACTTAACATCATTCACAATAGATTCTCTATTTTATGCTTATTTAATATATAATATTTTAAAGTATAGAAAAAACATTAAAAAAGAGGATAAAAGTATAATCAACTGTTTATTAATTGGGCTTATTATTACAATAATAGCTTTTTCTGTAGGAACTTCTAATGCTGGAACAGCAATTAGACATAGACATAAAATATTTTTGTATCTGAATGTAATGGCGATATATTGTATCAATGGAAAGAAGGAAGAAGAAAAAAGATATGAGAAAAGAAAGTTCTATTAAAAATATAATTTACGCTTATGTAGGGCAGTTTTTTGGAATTATTGTTAATTTTATAGCTAGAATAGTTTTTATTCGAGTTTTAAACACAGAATATTTAGGAATTAATGGATTATTTACAAATATTTTATCTGTGCTAGCATTGGCTGAATTAGGTGTTGGAGCTGCTATGGCATTTAATTTATATGAACCATTAGCTAAAAATGATATAAACAAAATAAAAGCTCTAATGAATTTATATAAAAAGGCATATATAGCTATAGGAGTTTTTATTCTAGTAGTAGGTATAGGGATAACACCATTTATTGAATATTTTATAAGTGAAACACCCAATATACAATATTTACATTTTTATTATATATTATTTGTAATTAATACAGCTGTATCATATTTCTTTACATATAAAAGAACTTTATTAGTTTCTGCTCAAAAAAGGCATATTGCAACATTTTATAGATATTTGTTCTATGCTTTGGTTAATATAGCTCAAATAATAATACTTATAGCAACTAAAAATTATACTTTATTTTTGGTATGTCAAATTATATTTACTTTACTAGAAAATATATGTGTATCCAGAAAAACTGAACAATTATACCCATATATAAAAGGAAAAAATACAGAGAAATTAGATAAAAAAAGTTATGACAAAATTTTTAGAGATGTAAAAGCAATGTTTATGAATCGTTTAGGTGTAACAGTTGTGAAATTTACGGATACAATTATTATTTCAAAGTTCTTGGGATTGGTAGAAGTAGGTTTATATTCAAATTATAAAATGATAACGACTTCATTAACAACAATTATTACACAAATATTTACCTCTATAACGGCTAGTGTAGGAAACTTTGTAGTAACGGAAAGTAAAGAAAAAATGGAGATACTTTTTAAAAGAATATTCTTTATGAATTTTTGGATTTATGCAGTAGTGTCTATATGTTTAGTTGTAGTAACCAATCCATTTATAAAATTTTGGATAGGTGAAGAATTTTTATTAGGTGAAGATGTTGTCGTCATTATGGTATTAAGTTTTTATTTGTTAGGAATGAAATTGACTATTACAACGTTTAAGGATGCATTAGGGTTGTATTGGAGAGATAAGTATAGACCTATTTTTACTGTTGTAGTTAATTTATTGGTTGGAATATTATTAGTAAAACCATTAGGTATTATAGGAGTTTTACTAGGTACAATTGCTGGTACAGTTTTTGTTGATTTAGTTGTTGAACCATATGTTTTGTATAAATACACTTTTGAAAAAAGTGCGTTAACCTATTATAAAAAATATTTTTTATACAATATAACAGCAGTTATGATATCTTTATTTGTAATATGGATTTGCTCATTTGTAAAAATTGAAAATGCTTTACTTGATACTTTAACAAAAGGTTCTATATCATTTATTATAGTTAATGCTATATTAATAATTATATTTCATAAAAGTGAAAATTATAATTATATGAAGCAAATTATAAGAATGTCAATAGAAATGATAAAAAATAAATTTATACATAGTGGAGAAAAGAATGAAGAGTAAAAAATGGATATTTATGTTATTTGGTATTTTAATTTTTTGTTTTTTATTTTTTAATAAAAGAACAATAATAACTCAAATAATAGATAATGCATTTAATTATGATGTACCAATAAATTTGAATACAGGAGTTATTAATAATAAATATTTTAATATTTTTGATGATGGAACTCATGAAACGGAAACCACAATGGGAATTAATAATGCAATAAAATATGCAAAGAATAATAATATACAATACATAGCTTTAGAAAAAGGGATTTATTTAGTAGATGGTTCAGGAGATTTTTATAGTGAAAATGAAGGAATAATACTTGAATCAAATATAACTTTGGATTTAAATGAGTCAAAGATTATACATAAGGAAACAAATAGTGAGCATTATTCATTATTAACTATTTTTAATAAAGAAAATGTAAATATAAGAAATGGAATATTAGTAGGAGTAGGAAAAAATGATATAACACAGGAGAAACAATGGGGATTTGGAGTGGATATAAGAAATTCAGAAAATATTACAATTGAGAATTTGGAAATTTACGAAATGAACGGTGACGGAATATATATATCGAATTTTAATAATGGAAATAGTATAAATATACAGATAGACAACAATGTAATTCATGATTGTAATAGACAAGGAATAACAATTATTGAAGGAAATGAAATAATGATTTCAAATAATGAGATTTTTAATATACGGAGGATTGAATCCACAATCAGGAATAGATTTGGAGGCAAATTATGAAGAACAAGAAATACAAAATATAAAAATTTATCATAACAAAATACATACTGATAATTATGCAATTATTAGTAGTAAAAATACAAGGAATGTAGAAATACAAGATAATGAAATTTATGGAAAAATAAATGTTTCAGAGGCAACTGAAAAAATAAAATTTATAAGAAATTCTTTTAGAAATGCTTTTCTTAATATTGAACAAGGAGAAAATAAAATTATTAAAGAAGTGCTAGTAAAAGAAAATACTTTTTATAATAATAGACTTAGAGTAAAAAAAATTGAGAATATAAATATTGAACAAAATTATTTGGAAAATTCTAGTGTAACAATAATATCTTCTAATGCTAATATATATAATAACAATATGATTAATGCAAGTGATAAAAAAGAAAGTTTTGCATATAGATTTCGACTAGAAGATGGTGATATGAATAATTATATAATTTTTTATAAAGATAATTTGATAGAAGGACAATATACAATGGATTTAGATATAATGGATAAACCTAATTTAAAAGTGATAAGAGAGTAAAATATTACAAAAATAACGTTTTTATGACATTTTTGTAACAAATATTGAATAAAAAAGTCTCTTTCTATATACTATTAAATATATAAGTATATAGAAAGGGATTTTTTGAATGAAAAAGGGAATAATAACATTTGTATTTTTGGTTATTTGTATTTTCTTTTGTAGTTTTACATATGCAGAAGATGGGGATATAACAGATACATTTGCAGATGAGAATCTAAGAGCAGAAATATTAGAATTAGCAAAAGAAGCAGTTGGAGATGAAAATAAAACAACAATATATGAATCAGATATAGATAGAATAGTAGAAGGACCTGGTGGAAGTTCATTAAGGCTTGCTGGTAAAGGTATAAAAGATTTATCAGGAATAGAAGTATTTAGCGATAAAGGAATAACATGGATATTTTTAGATTGGAATGAAATTACCGATTTAACTCCTTTGAGAGGATTTAGTTCTTTAGAAAAAATATCATTTAGTGGAAATAATGTGTCAGATATAAGTGTATTAGGAGGATTAGAGAATTTAGAAAATATAACAGCTATAAATAATAAAATAGAAAATATAGATGTACTAGGAAATTTAGATATGAAGTATATCTGTTTAGATGGAAATAATATATCTGATATAAGTGTAGTAAGTAATTGGACTAATTTAGTAGATATGTCATTTCAAAATAATAGGATAGAAAATATACCAGATTTAAGTGCTTTATCTAACTTAGAGACGGTAAATTTAAGTAATAACAAAATAAAGAGCATAGAAAATATCAATGGAAATATGAAAGAACTAAGTATTGACAATAATGAGTTACCTTCTTTGTCAGGAATTCAAAATTTATTGTCTTTGGAGATACTTAGTTGTAGTAATAACCAAATAAGTTCTTTAGCAGAATTAGAAGGCTTATCAAAATTGGAAAATTTAAATATAAATAAAAATCAAATAAGAGATATAGAAAGTTTAGCAAATTGTTCTTTATTAAAATATTTATATATGGATAATAATTTTATAACAAATTTTGAAAACCTAAGTAATTTAACTGCTTTAGAAAAATATAGTGCATATAACCAAACAATAGCAGTAGAAATAAAAGAAAAAATAATAGGAGAAAATGTTGAGATACCATTACCTGATCTATATAAAGCATTATATGATGAAAATTCATTTATATATAAAGAAGGGTTAAAGACAGAAATTATAGGTGCTTTTGAATATCAAATATCTCAAGAAAATGATACAATAACTTTGAAAGCAGAGGATTTACAAAAAGGAGATATTGTTGTTCAAGTATCAGATGAATATAATACTTTATTAAAGTATACTATTCAACTAGATAAAATGCCACCACAAATAGAAGGTATAGAAAATGGAAAGACTTATAGTGGAGCAGTTATTCCTTCATCTTCTGATGACGATGTAGGTGCAGTAGAACTATATAAAAATGGAGAAAAAATTAATTATGAATTGGGAAATACGATAGCAGAAGAAGGAGCATATAGGCTAATTATAAGAGATAAAGCAGGTAATGAAACAGTAATAGAATTTAAAATTCAGTATCAATCAGAACCAGAAGAGCCAGATGCAGACACGGAAGATGAAGAGTTGGAGTCAAATGGTGAAGAATATAAATTAGATGGACAATATATAATTGGAGTAGATCAAAATACATTATTAGAAACTTTTGAACAAAAATTAAATGGAAATGTAGACTATAATGTATATAGAAAAGAGGCTTTATTAAAAAATGGAGAAATAGTATCAACAGGAGATAGATTAGTAACAGAATATGGAGTAACTTTCTATATAATTGTAAAAGGGGATATAACAAAAGATGGAATAACAAATATAAAAGACTTAGTTAAAATAAGAAGAAACATATTAGGATTAGAAGAATTTGATGAATTACAAGGAATGGCAGCAGATTTAGCTGAGGATAAAATTATAAATATAAAAGATTTGGTAAGGATTAGAAAAATAATATTAGGTTTAGAAATATAGGAGAATCATATGAGAAAATTAAAAATATTTGTTATTTGTGTTATTTTAATATTATGCATACCAATAGTTGTGCAAGCAGCGACAATTAATGTTAATTTAAATACAGATACACAAAACTACGAAGTAACAGAAGATAATAATATATTAGTCGTAATATTAGAATTAGGAGATTTTGTAAGTTTACAAGAAGGTATGCCTCTTCGGGTATACAGCAACTATTGAATACGATAATTCTATATTTGAAGAGGTCTCTGCAGAAGGATTAAATGGCTGGAATACATCTTATAATAGTAGTAATAATATGATACTAGGAGATACATCAAGTGGAAATGCAAATACAGAAGTAGCGAAGATAAGTCTTAAAATAAATAATGAAAATGTATCAAACAAAGAAAATACAACCATAAGATTAAAAGATATGATAATAACAGATGGTAATTTTGAAGTTTCAACAGATAAACAAATAACAATAAATTTAACAAGTAATGATGAGAATGTGAATACCCAAAAAGTTCAACAGATAAAAGAAATTACTTCAATATCTGGGGAAGAAACTATAGAAACGATATCTTCAACTACACAAAAAAGCACATTACCAAATGCGGGAATGAGAGAAAATATAATAATTGCAATTGTAGTTCTTATAATTTTTACAATTATATTTAAAATAAAATCTAGAAAAATAAAATATTAATGTGAAAAAAGTTACATTTAAAAAGACAAGCTAATTTATTATAATAACTTGCTTGTCTTTTTGTAATATTTTAGAAATAAAAGTGTAATAAAAACTTAAAATAAACACTGTTGTCGAAAAAGAAAGATAATGGTAAAATTATAAATAATAATGTAAAGGAAGGAAGTAAAAATGAAAAGAAAAATATTAGCGATAATGATGATTATATTTATGATAACTATATTAGGAACAATAAACAGCTTGGCAGCAGGAAATATAGAATTAAACGTACAAGGAGAGACAACAGTAAAAGATACAGAAAAGACAATAGAATTAACTTTATCATTAGGAAGTTTTACAGAAATAGAAGAAGGTATACCATTAGGATATCAAGGAACATTAGAATATGATGAAAATCTATTTGAAGGAATTACTGTTGAAGGATTAAATGGTTGGACAGTAAATTACGAAAATAGTACAAAAGTATTTATGGGAGAAACAGATACAGCAAAAGCAAACACTCAAATAGCAAAAATAACTTTAACATTAAAAGATGGAGTAACACCAGGAACAAGTGGAACTATAAATTTTAATGATATATTGTTAACTGATGGAACAAATGATTTTACATTCAATAAAGAAATTACAGTAACAATAGAGAATGAAGAAGTAAATAATCCAAGTGAAGGAAATGAAAACGAAGGAAATAATCAAATTTCAGGAACTAATGAAACAAATACGACTACAAGTACAAATATAAGTACTAATATTTCGAGTATACAAGGAAGTAATACAGATAGAACAACAGCTTCAACAAGGCTTCCATCTGCAGGAGTGAAAAATATATTAATAATAGCAGTAGTGATAATAAGTATTTTAATGGTAGTGTTTAAAATAAAATCAAGAGATATAAAATATTAAAGTGTAGAAGGTCAAGCAATAATCTTTATTACTTGGCTTTTTAAGTGTTTATTAATAATTAATTATTAATGAAGATAAAAGAATATATTAAAAACTTGCAAAAAAATGTTTGATATGATATAAATAATAAAATAAAAACTAATAAATTAATTAAATAACAGATATTTTTGCAACAAGCATAGATTAATTACTGTAATTTTAAAAAATTTCAAAATAAAAGATGTATTATTTAGCAGCCATAAAACAGTAGATAAAAATAATATAGGAGGTTAATTGTAGAAGTTGGATAAAAGAAAGAATTTAGTAGAAAAACTTTATAATGATTATTATTTATGTGATTATGTAAAAAAATATAAAATAAAAAATATTGAATTTGACAAGCAAGAATATTTTATATTTTCAAAAATAAATCAAGTTAATAATTATAAAAGAATTGATGAGTTTATAAAATACTTTTCTAAAGAATTTTTAAAAGAAAATCTGAATTTGGAAAAATTTAAAAAAGATACGTTTTCTATAGAAAAAGCAATGAATAGCATAGCATATCCGTTTTTATTAAATATTGATAGATTAAAAATATTAGAACAGTCTATAACAAATGAGCAAGCTAGGATGATTTTTGGAATTTCTGTTTCTGATATATATAATATAACAGGTTTAATAATTATAAGAATATTGGTTTATAATGACTATTTATATAGAAAAAAGATGACAAGTGATGATAAAATTAATTTTTTTGGTACGACGAAACCTACATGTTGGTTTTCTCCACAAGAGATAAATTTGCTTAATAAAAGTATTAAATTAGAAAATATAAAAAAATATTTTAAATTGTTTTCAATTCAATTGGAAGAAATTTCTACTGTAGAAGATACAAAAAAAATTACTAAATGTGAAGATAGTTATGTAGTAATGTATTTGGGAGAATTTTGCACATATGTATTCAATTATTGTGAACAGCTAATAATTGAATTTTTTGGAGATTCTAAAAATAATAATCTGGATAGTTATTATAAAAAAAGAGGAAAAGCTTTCGAAAAATATGTAAAAGATGTTTTAGGTAATTTATATGATAATGTAATAACGAATGCAAAATATATAGATAATAAATCAAGAAAGATGGAATTAGATAACTTAGTGATTGAAGATGATATGTGTATTAATTTTGAATGCAAATCAGCAGGATTTAATATATATAATTCCAATAATGATAAAGAAACATTAAAAAACTTGAGACAATCTTTTGGTCGAGGATATTTTTCTATAAATACATTTCATAAAACATTAGAAAATAATAAAGGTATTATTGAGTTAGAAATAAAAAATAAAAGGCAAAAATTAGATTTAAAAGATAAAAAAATAATATCATTTAATGTGACATTATATCCAGTGGAATTTTTAAGTACGAGTATTCACTATTTTGATCAAGAAAGTGCAAATATCATATCTACATTTCCAATTACAATAAATATTATCGATTTATATAGTATAATATTACTTAGTACTAAAAATAGGGAAATGTTCAAAATATATGCAAAAGAAAGATTTTTTTCAGTAAATAAAATGGGGAAATTTAAGATAGATTTTGACGAAATAGATGCTTTTGGATATGTAACAGATACAAGCTTAAAGAATGGTTATGAAATGATGAAAAAATTAATAAATTTGAATAACAATGTTGAACAAGAAATTATAATAAGTAATGGAGCATATAGGAAAGAAGTAAATGCAATGTTAGCTTCTTATGGTATGTATGTTTTAGCGGATAAATTATTAAATGAAGAGTCAAAGAAGGTTTTGGATAAGATGTTTACTTGGTAAAATATTTTTTATTATATTAAGGTTTAAGAGATTATAATAGAGGTGAAAACATGTTTTTTAATAATAGAGAATATATTTATTTAGTTTGGCAAGATGATAAAAATAGAGATTTTTATGTTGTTGGGCAGTTGTCTAGGAATGGACATTATGAATTTGAATATACAGGAGAAATTGATAAAGCGACAGAAAATGGATTTCAATTATTATTACCATTTCCAAAAAGAAAGGCAAAATATAAAAGTGATATTTTATTTCCGATATTTTCAAGCAGACTACCTGATAGAAAAAGAGAAAATATAAATGAAATATTAGAAAAATATAATATGACAGAATATGACCCTTTTGTATTATTAAAAAATAGTGGAGCGAAATTGCCTATTGATAATTTGCAATTTATTGATCCAATAATAAAAGTAGGGGACAAAAAAATAGAAAGAAGATTTTATATTTCTGGAATAAGGTATCAAAATGAATGCCAAGGAGTAGAATGTGATAAGTTTAAAAATGTGAAAGTTGGAGATAAATTAACTTTAAAATTAGAAAGTGATAATAAAAAGGACAAAAATGCAGTTAAAATTTTACACGATGGAGAATCTATAGGATATATTCCAAGATATTATAGTGAAAAAGTTAGTGAATTTATAAGAAAATCAGATAAATATGAATGTAAAGTATTGGAAATTAATAAAGCAAAAAATTGTAATGAGTGTATCAAAGCCGAACTAGTTTTGAATAAATAATTAATAAGCTAAAAATATAAAAAATTTAGAGGATAGTTAAAATAAATCAAGATATTAAAAATAATATCTTGATTTTTTTACCAAAAATATTGCAAAAAAATGAAGTTAAAGGTATACTATAATAGTGTAAAAAAAGAACGAATAATAAAAGGAGGAAACATGGAAGAATTGGATTTAAAAGAACTATTTAACATTTTTTGGAGTAAAAAAGTGTATATAGTACTAATTGTGCTAATATTTATAGTGGTTGGAATAATATATACGGTAGGATTTACGACGCCAAAGTATACATCTTCGACAACATTACTGTTAGCAGGTTCAGAAAGTTCAGCAGGAGAAACAACAAATTCAATAACTACAACGGATGTAACATTAAACTCAAAATTAGTTTCAACATATAGTGTATTAGTTAGAAGTAAGGATGTATTAAATCAAGTTATATCAAATCTTGGTATGGATATTTCATGGGAAGACTTAAGAAATAATGTATCAGTAAGTACAGTAGAAGACACAGAGGTTATAGAATTATCAGTTACAACAAAAGATGCAGCGGATTCAGCTAAAATAGCAAATGAAACTGCAAAAGTCTTTTCAGAAAAAGTTTCAGAAATTTATAATATAAATAATGTTCATGTAGTAGATGAAGCAGAAGTAGAGAATGCACCATCTAACATAAACCATGAAAGAGATGTCATAATATTTGCATTTATTGGTTTAGTTGTATCTGTTATATATGTATTAGTTGCTAATATGTTAGATACAACTATAAAAACAGCAGAAGATATAGAAAAAGAATTTAAATTACCTGTACTTGCATCAATACCAATATATGGAAACTCAGTACAGAAGAGAAAAGGAGGAAAAAGATAATGAGAAAAGAACTTGTAACTCAACAAGACCCTAAATCTCCTATTTCAGAAATTTTTAGAACATTGAGAACAAATATACAATTTATGAATACAAAAGGAAAATTAAAAAGTATATTAATAACATCAACTTTACCAGGAGAAGGAAAATCATGGACAGCTTCAAATCTATCAGTAACGTTTGCACAAGCTGGTAAAAAAGTTGTTTTAATAGATGCAGATATGAGAAAAGGAAGAATATACTCAATATTTGGAGTATCACCAAAGCCTGGACTTTCTAATTATTTATCAGGAGTAGGGGTAGAAGATGGAGATACTTCAGGGGATTTAGCTGATTATATACAAGAAACAGATGTGGAAAACTTATATGTAATACCAGCTGGAAATGTTCCTCCAAATCCATCTGAATTATTAGTTTCAGAGCAAATGTTAAATTTAATGGAAAAGTTGAGAGACTTATTTGATATAATAATATTTGATGGAACACCAAGTCAGTTAGTAACAGATTCTCTAATATTAGCAAGAATAGTGGACTCAACTGTAATAGTAACAGCAAGTAAGCAAACTAAAAAAGAAGATTTAAGAAGAGTAATAAAAAACATAAAAAATGTAGGAGGAAGAATAGCAGGTGTAATTGTAAATAAAATTACAATAGATGCTAAAAAATATGAACAATCATATTATTATGGTTCTACCTCTTTTTCAGAAAAAAAAGCTACATCAAGGCCAGTAAAACGTTCAAGTAATGATATGTATAATAGAGCATCAAATATGATATCAAAAACAAAACAACAAGAAAATGCTTATAAAAAAAATAGTAAAGATAATGTAAGCATTGATATTAAACAAAGTAAATACAATGAATCAAATAAAGATTTGGGAATACCAAAAGCACTACAAAAAAATACGCAAGTAGATAATAAACAAGAAGTATCTATGGAAAAGACAGCAGAAATATTAAATCAAATGAATCAATATTTAGATGAAGAAAAGAAAAAATTAAAATAGTAACATATAAGACAAAAGGAGAAAATAATGATAGACATACATTCACATATATTACCAAATATAGATGATGGTTCAAGAAGCATAGAAGAAACATTTAACCTTATAAGAGAAGCTAAAAATGTAGGCTTTGATGCAATTGTTTCAACATCACATTATATGGAAGGTTATTATGAAACAAATGTACCAGAAAGAGAAGTTTGGGTAAAAGCAATATATGAAAATTTACAAGCCAAAAATATAGATATAAACCTATTTTTAGGAAATGAAATATATATGTCAGAAAATATAATAAAATTATTAGAAGACAGAAAAGCATCAACAATAAATGATACAAGTTATGTATTGTTTGAATTACCATTAAATGCAGAACCACTTAATTTATATGATTTGATATATGAAATGCAACAATATAAATTAGTGCCAATTTTAGCACATCCAGAAAGATATAGTTTTGTACAAAGAGAGCCAGAATTAGTATATGACTTAGTAGAAAAAGGTGTATTAATGCAAGCGAATTATGGTAGCATAATAGGACAATATGGAAAAAAAGCACAAATGATTGTAAAGAAATTCTTCGAAGGAAATATGATACATTTGCTTGGATCAGATGTACATAGACAAAATACAATCTATCCTAAAATACCACAAATACTATCAGAATTAAATGAACTAATTGGAGAAGAAAAGCTAAAAGAACTAACAACAATAAATCCAAATTTAGTAATACATAACAAAAGAATAGATGTAGAAACACCTCATATTATGAAATTAAGCTTAAAGGAAAAAATGATGATAGCAAAAGATGATGCTCTAGGAAAGGTGAAAAGTGTACTAAAGAACAAGAAAAAATAAATATTTAGAAAGGAAGTAATTTTATGAGAAAATATTT
Source organism: uncultured Clostridia bacterium (assembly GCA_944387435.1). GTDB lineage: Bacteria > Bacillota > Clostridia > TANB77 > CAG-508 > CAG-269. The sequence goes on from CALXEW010000004.1 coordinate 66,625, forward strand.
TGGAACTGATGGGATTAGAAGAATAGCTAATACTGAATTAACACCAGAATTAGTTTATAAAGTTGCAAAAGCAGGAGCATATGTATTATCAAAACATTCAGACCATACACCTGTAATTTTAATTGGAAGAGATACACGTATTTCAGGAACTTTAATAGAAAGCGCAATGGTAGCCGGATTTTTAAGTTATGGAGCAAATGTCAAATTATTAGGTGTAATTCCAACACCAGCAGTTGCATATTTAACAAGAAAATTGAACGCAGATGCAAGTGTTGTTATTTCAGCATCACATAATACATATGAGTTTAATGGAATAAAATATTTCAGTAACAAAGGAATGAAAATACCAGATAACTTAGAAGAAGAAATAGAAGAAGTAATGGAATCTGGAAAATTAGATGAACTAAAAGCTGTAAATGACAAAATAGGAGTATCAGAATATTGCTTAGACTTAATAGATGAATATGTATATTTCTTTAGGAAAAATTTTGATGACGAAATTGAAAAATACAATAGAGATGATTTTGTTGTAGCATTAGATACAGCAAATGGAGCAACATCAGTTGTAGCAGAAAAAGTATTTAAAGCATTAGGAATAAAATATAAAATAATAAACAATCATCCAAATGGTGTAAATATTAATGATAATTGTGGTTCAACACATTTAGATGGATTAAAGAAATATGTGGTAGAAAATGGATTGTCTTTAGGAGTTGCCTATGATGGTGATGGCGATAGATGTTTAGCAGTTGATGAAAAAGGAAACGAGATTGATGGAGATAAACTTTTAGCAATTATTTCACAAAATTTAAGAAAAAAAGGAAAATTAAATAAAGACACAATTATTGCAACAGTAATGAGCAACCTAGGGCTAAATAAATATGCAAGAGATAATGGACTAGAATTATTACAAACAAAAGTTGGAGATAGATATGTTCTAGAAGAAATGTTAAAAGATGGATTTAATCTAGGAGGAGAACAATCAGGACACGTAATTTTACTTGATTATAATCCAACAGGAGATGGAATATTAACTTCTTTAATGCTAATAAAAGCAATATTAGAAGAAGGTAAAAAGGCTTCAGAGCTTGCAAATATTGTAAAATTATATCCACAAATATTAATAAATGCAAAAGTAAATGCAGATAAAAAGTATGATTATGATAAAGATGAAGAAATAAAGGAAGCTATAGATAAATTAGAAAAAGAATTTGCAGGAAATGGAAGAGTTTTAATCAGAGCTTCAGGAACAGAACCATTAGTAAGGGTTATGATAGAAGGAGAAGACCAAGAATATATAACTAAAAAAGCTCAGGAAATAGCGGATTTAATAGAGAAAAAATTAAAATAGGACATTGTAACGAAAATGTAATATAAAAGTAATAAAAAAATGTTGATTAATATAATTCTTAATGTTATATTTAAATAAATAAACTAAAGAAAACGGAGGGGAGAAAATGTTTATATTTGATATATCAAACCCACTAACATTATTATTAATGCTTGCAGCAACTGTATTATTAATATTCCTATCTCAAGAAGTTAAAAAAAGTTTGATAGGAGCAGTAGTATTATTTATATATTTAATATTATTAATTGTACATGTAGCGCAAGTTGCTACTTTATCTGAAGAATATAGATATTTATTATCAACATTATCAAGGTGCATCGTCATTGACTTTATATTTGTATTTATTTCATTCTTCTCATATCTATGGGTAGATGATATAGAGACAAAGGCAACAGGAAAGAAAAGTCTTGATAATAGTTTAGATTGGTTCTGGAGAAAAGTATAATAAGAAAATGAAGAATTCGGTATTATTACCGGATTTTTTTATTTTTAAACATATTTTTTATAAAGCTGAATATATATAAATATAATAACGTAAGATAAGGAGAAAAATATGTTTAATGTTACAATATTGAAAATGAAAGACATACTAAAATACTTTATAGGAATTGTATTAACAGGACTAATAGTTTTTTTTGTAAGTAAAGGCGTTAGTGAAAGTAGTGAAAATAATAGTAACAATATAATTCAAAAACTAAAAAGCGGAATGAGTTTTTTATCACAGGATAGTATGTTGTATGCCTTAGATCAAACGATTCCAGTTATTTCTAATGTAAATCAAGAATATAAAAATATAGCAAAAGAAGATGACGAAAACGAAGGAGAAGATATTTTACAATTAATGCTAGGAACTCAAATAACTTCTATTAAAGCAATGGAAGATATACAAGAAAGTAGAACAGGAGAAGAAATGGAGGAAAATAAACAAGAAGAAACTAATGAGACTATCGAAAATAAAGCTGTAGCAGAAGCAGGAGTTACAACAGAAGTAATAACACCTAATCCAATAAGTGATGGAAGTAATACTAAAATTCGGAAGTGTAAAAATAAAAAATGAAACAGATTATGAAATAACAGAAGATATGTTAAATACAAATGACCTTGTTATTGAGAATAAAAATATTGTATTATTCCATACACATAGTTGTGAAAGTTATACTTCAAGCGAAAAATATCCATATACTCCAACAGGAAATTATAGAACAACAGATTTAAACTTCACAGTTACAAGAGTAGGAACTGAATTAGAAACATATTTAAAACAATATAATTATAATGTTGTACATAGTACAGATTATCATGATTATCCTGCATATAATGGTTCATACACACGTTCATTAAAAACAGTTGAAAGTATATTACAAACAACACCAAGTGATATAATAATAGATGTACATAGGGATGCAATAGGCTCAAGAAGTGATTATGCACCAACAGTAAAAATAGGAGATGAAGAGGCAGCACAATTAATGTTTGTAATAGGAACAGATGCAGGAGGGTTATGGCATCCAAACTGGAGAGAAAATCTAAAATTTGCAGTAGCAATACAACAAAAGGCAGAAGAAATGTATCCAGGACTATTTAAGACAATGATGTTAACAAAATCAAGATATAATCAGCATACAGGAAAATATGCAAGTATAATAGAAGTAGGAGCAACGGGAAATACACTAGAACAATGTTTAACAAGCATGAAATATTTAGCAGCAGTAATGCATGAGGTGATACAGTAGGGACGGGGGAATTTTTGTCTCATTTTAGGGATTTTGAGACAAAAAAGCCCCGTCCCCATTTGTCTCAAAAAATTTATATAAAAGCTTGAATTATAAAACTTACTTGTATATAATGTAACTGGAAAATTTTAGAGAAAGTAGAGGTGTAGATAATGGCACAGATTAGTTTAAACTTAAAGAATAGTGGAATAACAATGAAAAGTATAATGGAATACAAGGAGCAGGTTGAAAATATTCATAAGGATTTACATAGAAGAGCAAACGACGGAAAAGATTTTGTAGGATGGCTTGAACTTCCAACAAATTATGATAAAGAAGAATTTAAAAGAATAAAAAAAGCAGCAAAAAAAATAAAAAAAGAATCAGATGTTTTATTAGTTATAGGAATAGGAGGTTCTTATTTAGGAGCAAGAGCAGTAATAGAGTCTCTAACAAATACTTTTTATAATTTACTTCCAGCAAGAAGAAGAAAATATCCACAAATGTTATATGTAGGAAATAATTTGAGTCCAAATTATATGAGTGAATTAATAGAATTTTTGGAAAATAAGGATTTTTCTATAAATGTAATATCAAAATCAGGAACAACAACAGAGCCAGCAGTGGCATTTAGAGTGTTTAGAGAAATATTAGAAAATAAATATGGAATAGACGAAGCAAGAAGTAGAATTTATGCAACAACAGATAAGGTAAAAGGAGCATTAAAGACACTTGCTGATAAAGAAGGTTATGAAGAATTTGTAGTACCAGATAACGTAGGTGGAAGATATTCAGTATTAACAGCAGTAGGGTTACTTCCAATAGCAGTAGCTGGAATAGATATAACAAAATTAATGGAAGGTGCAAGAATTGCACAAGAAAGATATAATGACCCTAATTTAAAATACAATGAATGTTATCAATATGCAGTAGCTAGAAATATATTATATAAACAAGATAAAACCACAGAAATATTAGTAAACTACGAACCAAAAATGCACTATTTTACAGAATGGTGGAAGCAACTATTTGGTGAAAGCGAAGGAAAAGATGGTAAAGGAATATTCCCAACAGGTGTTGATAATACAACAGATTTACATTCAATGGGACAATATATACAACAAGGAAGAAGAAATTTGTTTGAAACAGTAGTATATGTTGAAGAGCCAAAATCAGATATAACACTAAATCCAGATGACGATAATTTAGATGGACTAAATTATTTAGCAGGAAAAACATTAGATTTCGTAAATAAAAAAGCAATGGAAGCAACAGTGCAAGCACATGTAACAGGAGAGGTTCCTAATATTGCTGTTAAAATGAATAAGCTAGACGAAGAAAATTTAGGAGAAATAATATATTTCTTTGAAAAGGCTTGTGCCATGTCAGGAAGTATATTGGGAATTAATCCATTTGACCAACCAGGTGTAGAAGAATATAAAAAGAATATGTTTAAATTATTAAAGAAACCAGGATATTAATGTCATGTCGCATTAGGGACGTTTCCTATGCGCATAAAATTTCGCATCTGGGACACATCTATAAGAAAAGAGGTAGCAAAATGATTTTTAAAGAGAGCTTTAAAATGGGATTAACAGATATAGGAAAAGATAATAAGATAAAAAATATAGCAATACTAAAGATGTTAGAAAATATAGGGGGATATCATTCTGATGTTGCAGGTTATGGCTCAAATGATATTCCTATTAAGAAATTAAGTTGGATTTTATTAGACTGGAAACTTAAAGTTTTAAACAGACCTAAATATGGACAAACTTTAGAGGTACATACATGGGCAAGAGAAGGAAATAGATTTTTTACATATAGAGATTTTGAAATCTATGATGAAAATAAAAATCTTTGTGCCATTGCAACTTCTAAATGGACTTTGGTAAATATAGAAGAAGCAAAGATGTCAAAAATTACTGAAGAAGTAATTGGTAGCTATAATGTGGAAGAAAAAGAAGTTTTTTCAGGAGAAAAATTAGATAGGTTACAGGTGCCAGAAGAGTTTACAAATAGTATACAATATACAGTAATTAGAAAAGATATTGATATTAATAAACATATGCATAATTTATATTTCTTGGATTTAGCATATGAAGCTTTACCAGAAGATGTATATAATAACGATAGACCTTTTGATAATGTTAGAATTATGTATAAAAAAGAAATAAAACTAGGAGATACTGTTATTTGTAAATATACTAAAAAGGATAATAAAAACATTGTAGTAATACAAAGCCAAGATGAAAAATATTTACATTCAATAATTGAATTATATTAAAATAAACCCTTAATTATTAGTAATAGTAATTAAGGGGATTTTTTTACAATAATTATATGCTAATAACATTTAAAAAATAACGCTAATAGCTTGACTATTTTTACAAAGAAATATAAAATAAAAAAGACAAAAATGTCGTAATATTTTAAATTATAAAATTCGAATAAATTTTACCAAATTGGAAATAATTTAAAATAGTACAAAGAAATTTAAAAATATAAAAACCAAAGAGGAGGAACAAAAATGAAAGGTAACAAAAAACAAAGAAGAAATAGTAAAGGAATTACGCTAATAGCATTAGTAATTACAATTATTGTACTATTAATCTTAGCTGGAGTATCAATAGCAATGCTAACAGGAGAAAATGGAATACTAACTCAAGCACAAAGAGCTAAAACAGAAACAGAAAATGCACAAAAAGAGGAAGAAAATATTTTAGCAAATTATGAAAGTGTTTTAAATAGTTATAGTGGAGAAAATACAGAATTTACAGATAGTCTTGGAAATAAAGTAAAAGTACCAGCAGGATTTAAAGTAGTAAATCCAGGATATAATGTAGAAGATGGAATTATAATAGAAGATGTAGCACATGGAGCAACAGCAGGGAGTCAATTTGTGTGGATACCAGTAGGAACAGTTCATAGAAAAGATAAAGAAGATGTAACAATAGAGTTGGGAAGATATATTTTTGATAGTTCTGGAAATGTAAGTGAATATAGTGGAAATTATACAGAAGATACAGTAGCAGAACATACTTATGATAATACGCCAGCAAAAGATATAACAACATTTATATCAAAAGTAGAAAACACACATGGATATTATATAGGAAGATATGAAGCGAGAACATTAGATGGAGAAAGAACAGTAAGTACAGAAGATAGCGGATTAACTCAAATAACAGTAAAACCAAATGATTTTGTTTATAATTATGTAACACAGTTACAAGCAGCAAAATTAAGTAGAAATATGTATAATGACAGTAATTTTGAAAGTGATTTAATAAATAGTTATGCTTGGGATACGGCAATAGTGTTTATACAAAACTGCTCAAATCAATCAAATTATGCGAATCAGGCAAGTGTAAATACAAGTGTTGCCTCTAAAGGAACCAACAATACGGACACAAAGGATGTATTATGTAATGTGTATGATATGGCAAGCAATTGCATGGAGTGGTCAACTGAAACATGGGATAATATAGACAATCCTTGTACTTACAGGGGCGGTAATTATCCATATAACTATAAATATACAAGTAATCGTAGTAATTTAGATACGACACATAGTACTGTTAATTATTCCTTCCGTCCAATCCTATACCTATAATAAACAAAAGAAAATTATTGGAATATAATATACTAGAAAATGATAAAAAAGTGTAAAAAATGCTTGAAATTTGTCGAAACTATGATATAATACCATTTGGTGTAATAAAGTTATAGGGAGGAAGTAGAATGAAAGTAGTTTTTAGAAAAACAAAGATAATCGGAACAATAGGACCAGCTAGTGAAGCAGGTGTAACATTAGAACATTTAATGAATACAGGATTAAATGTAACAAGAATTAACTTTTCTCATGGAGGATATGAAGAAAATAAAGAAAAAATAGAAACAATTAAAAAAGTTAGAGAAAAATTTAATAGACCAGTAGCATTAATGTTAGATACAAAAGGCCCAGAAATTAGAACAGGTGTATTAGAATCAGGAGACGAAAAAGTAACTATTAATGAAGGACAAACATTTACATTTGTACATGAAGATATAGTAGGAAATAATGAAAAAACAACATTAACATATAAAGATATATACAAAGATGTAAAAGTAGGTTCAAGAATATTAGTAGACGATGGAGCTATAGAATTTGAAGTAACAGAAATAAAAGATAAAGATATTATTTGTAAGGCTTTAAATACAGGAAGATTAGGAAGTAGAAAAACTGTAAATATACCAGGTGTAAAACTGGAATTACCATTTATATCAGAAAAAGATAGAAATGATTTAATTAATGGTGTAAAAGCAGACTTTGATTACATTGCAGCATCATTTGTAAGAAGAGCTGAAGATGTAAAAGAAATGAGAAAACTTCTAGACGATAATGGTGGAGAAAGAATAAAAATAATTTCTAAAATTGAAAGCCAAGAAGGTGTAGAAAACTTTGACGAAATATTAGAAGCATCTGATGGTATAATGGTAGCTCGTGGAGACTTAGGAGTAGAAGTTCCTATGGAAATGGTACCTGTATATCAAAAGAAAATGATTAAAAAATGTAATAAAGCAGGTAAACCAGTAGTAACAGCAACACAAATGTTAGAATCAATGACACAAAACCCAAGACCAACAAGAGCAGAAGTAAGTGACGTAGCAAATGCTGTATATGATGTTACAAGTGATATAATGCTTTCAGGTGAATGTGCTATGGGTAAATACCCAATTGAATGTATAAAAGCAATGTCAAAAATATCAAAATCAGTAGAAGCTTCAATAAAATATTGGAAAAGATTCTATAAAAGAAGTTTTGACCATACTAAGAAAGATGTAGAAAGTGCTTTAGCATATACAACATGTGTAACAGCAGAACAAATACAAGCAGATGCAATAGTAGCTTATACTCATAAAGGAGATTCAATAGTAAAATTAGCAGCATTAGCACCAGCATGCCCAATATTTGCTATAACAGACGATAAGAAAACATATAATCAATTATCATTAGTATTTGGTACATTACCAGTATTAATTGAAGGAGAAGCTTCAATTGATGATACAATAACAGCCGGAATTGAAAACTTAAAAGAAAGAGGATTAGTAGAAACTGGAGATATGGTAGTATTATCAGGAGGAGCATCAGCTTTACCAAAACAAAATAAAGGAAAAGTTATTGGTGGTTGTGTAAAAATATAATTAAATAAAAATTAGATATAATTTATTATGAAGATATAAAGTAAAATTTTGATAATTATAATATTTCAAAATTTTACTTTTTTCTTGTTATTTAAAACAAAGTTATGTTATACTATATACATGTAAAAATAAAAGATGTTTTTTACCCCGTCCTAAAAAACATGAGCAAAGGAAAAGGGGAATGAAACATCATAGAAAGGAAAAAAACAATGTCAAAACCAATAGTAGCAATAATAGGAAAGCCAAATGTAGGAAAATCAACGTTTTTCAATTACTTAGCAGGTTCAAGAATATCTATAGTACAAGATACTCCTGGAGTGACAAGAGATAGAATATATGCAGAAACGAACTGGAGAGGAAGAGACTTTACATTGATAGATACAGGAGGAATAGAGCCGGACTCAGACGATATTATACTTTCTCAAATGAGAGAACAAGCAAATTTAGCAATTGCAATGGCAGATGTAATAATATTTTTAACAGATATAAGACAAGGAGTAACAGCAGCAGATAGAGAAATTGCTATAATGCTTAAAAAATCTGGAAAGCCAATAGTCTTAGTATGTAATAAAGCAGATAATATAGAAAAAGATAAAGATGAGATTTATGAATTTTATAATTTAGGAATAGGAGAGCCATTTCCAATTTCAGCAACAAATGCCATAGGAATAGGAGATGTATTAGACGAAATATATGAGAAATTTCCTAAAAAAGAAGAAAACGAAAATGAAGATGACAATATAAAAGTGGCAGTAATAGGAAAGCCCAATGTAGGAAAATCTTCTTTAATAAATAAAATACTAGGAGAAAATAGAGCAATTGTAAGTGATATAGCAGGAACAACAAGAGATGCAATAGACTCTGAATTTGAAAATGAAAAAGGAAAATATATATTAATAGATACAGCAGGAGTAAGAAAGAAAAGTAAAATAAAAGAGTCAATAGAAAAGTATAGTATAATGAGAACGCTTTTAGCAATAGAAAGAGCAGATGTATGCTTAATGATGATAGATGCAAAAGACCGGGGTAACAGACCAAGATGCAAAAATTGCAGGAGAAGCACACGAGGCAGGAAAAGGTGTAATAATAGTTGTTAATAAATGGGATGCCGTGGAAAAAGAGACAGGTACATTAGAACAGTATAAAAAAGATGTATATCAAAAATTAAAATATTTATCATATGCGCCAATAATATTTATATCAGCATTAACAGGACAAAGAGTAAATAAATTATTTGATTTAATAAACCATGTAGCTGAGCAAAATGCATTAAGAATATCAACATCTGTATTAAATCAAGTAATAAATGAAGCAATAGCGATTGTACAACCACCTTCAGATAAAGGAAGAAGGTTAAGAATATATTATGGAACACAAGTATCAACAAAACCGCCAACATTTGTTGTTTTTGTAAATGATAAGAAACTATTCCATTTTTCATATGAAAGGTATTTAGTAAATCAATTAAGAAAAGAATTTGGAATGGAAGGAACGCCAATAAGAATAATTGCAAGGGAAAAAACTGATAAAGAAGCTAAGAAGGAGGGATTTTAAGATGGCCGTTTATATAATTATGGCAATAATTGCATACTGCATAGGTAGTGTGAATTTTTCAGTAATATTTAGTAAAAAATTTGCTGGATTTGATGTAAGAGAAAAAGGAAGTGGAAATGCGGGGACAACTAATATGCTTCGTTCTGTAGGGAAAAAAGCAGCGGCAATAACACTTATATGTGATATACTAAAAGGTGTTGTTTCAATAGGAATAGCAATATTACTTGGAAACATACCTGACATGAACAAAGAATTATTAGTACAAATAGCAGGTGTGGCAGTAATATTAGGACATACTTTTCCAGTATTTTTTGGATTTAAAGGAGGAAAAGGTGTTGCAACTTCTTTAGGAGTATTACTTATAAGCAATTGGCAAATCGGATTAATATGTATGGTATTTGCATTAGTATTAATGGCATTAACAAGGATGGTATCAGTTGGCTCTTGTGCAGCAGCTGTATTATTCCCTGTACTTACTTTGTTTATAAATGATCATTACACAGTTTTAACAGAAGGAAAATCAGGAAATGTATATTTTATATATAGTGTAATATTAGCAGTGATAGTTTTATTTAATCATAGAAGTAATATAAAAAGAATTTTAAATGGCACAGAAAATAAAGTAAGTTTTAAAAATAAATAGAAAATAATAAGGAGAGAAAACAAATGAAAAGATTAATTACAATATTTAGTGTGTTATTAGTTATATTAAGTGGATTATTAATAAATATTAGCTGTGCTTATGATGAAACTTATACTTTAGAATTTGAAGCTAACGACGTAAATGAGGATTTTGATTTGTATTTATTACTTCCAAAAGATTATATTATATTTGCAATACAAGAAGATGGATTAAACATAGAGTATACAGGAGTAGAAACTTTAAAAAATAATGATATACCGAGTATACGCGTAAACAAAGAAAATATAAATGATGAGTTATATGAAGAAGATGGAAAAGAATATGTTCAAATTCTTTTAGAAAAAAATGAAGACGGTAAATACGAATTTGATATTCTTTCAAATTATCCAGATATGGATATGAAATATAGAATAAAAAATATGAATAAGGATTATATTGTTCATATTGATAATTTTAAGATTAATAATGGTGTTTGTAAAATAGAGTATAACTATGAAGAAGATACAGTAAAACAACCAGATACAGAATTTGTATCATTTATAACAAAGTTATTGATAATTATACTTATTGTAATAATAGTAGTAGGGCTTATAGCATATATTAAACAAAGGAGATAAGAAAAAATGAAAAATATAGCAATAATACGGAAGTGGAAGTTGGGGAGTAGCTCTTGCTACTTACTTAGCAAGTATTGGACATAATGTAAAAATATGGTCTTTTAATGAGAGCGAAAAAGATTTAATAAATAATGAAAGAAAATGTAAATTTTTGCCAGGAGTAGAAATCCCTGACAATGTAAAATGTTATACGGATGCAAAAAAAGTAGTAGATGGAGCAGATTTTATTTTACATGTTACCCCATCAAAATTTACAAGAGAAACATTTGTAAAATATAAAGAATATGTAGGAAATAAACCGGTTATAATATGTTCTAAAGGATTTGAAAAAGATAGTCTAAAAACTTTAGATGAAGTAATATTAGACGAATTACCAACAGCAAGAATAGGAGTATTAACAGGTCCAAGTCATGCAGAAGAAGTCGCAATAGCAATACCAACAGTATTAGTAATAGCATCACATGAGGAGGAAATATTAAGACTTATTCAAGATACTTTTATGTCAGAAAAAATGAGAGTATATACATCTGACGATGTAAAAGGAGTGGAACTAGGAGGAGCGTTAAAAAATATAATGGCATTCTGTGCCGGAGTAGCAGCAGGAATTGGGCTTGGGGATAATAGTTTTGCAGCATTAGTAACAAGAGGCTTAGGAGAAATTTCAAGACTTGGAATTAAACTTGGAGGAAAAAAAGAAACATTCTATGGTCTTAGTGGTTTAGGTGATTTAATAGTTACATGTCTTAGTGAACATAGTAGAAATAGAAAAGCTGGGAAATTAATAGGACAAGGAAAAACATTAGAAGAAGCAAAACAGGAAGTAGGAATGGTAATAGAGAGTATAGATAATATAGATGTAGCATATGAACTAGGAAAAATAAACAACATTTATATGCCTATAACAGAGACTGTATATGATGTTATATATAATGGGTTAAAACCTGAAGAAGCTGTTAAACAATTAATGACAAAAGAAAAGAAATGTGAATGGGATTAAATAATGAAATTTTTGGGCATACTATTATTAAAAAAGGAAAGGAAGAAAAATAATGGAATTTTTTGATAAGTTGGGTAAAAAAGCCTCAGAAGCCTATAAAATAACAGCAGATAAAACAGGAAAGATTGCAAAAGAAACTAAGTTAAAATTAAAAATGAGCCAATTAAGAACGCAGGTAAGTGACTTGTATGAAGAAATTGGTAAGAAAGTCTATGAAGAACATATAAGAGAAGAAGAGGATGCTAAAGAAAATATAAAAGATGAACTAGAAGGGCTATGTACCAAAATAGATGTTTTAAGTGATGAAATAGAAAGTTTATTACAACAATGTTTAGAATTAAGAGATAAAAAGCAGTGTAAAGTATGTTATATAGAAATGGATAAAGAATATAAATATTGTCCAAACTGTGGAGCAAAACAAGATGATGAAAAAGAAGAAAAGAATAATGAAGAAACAAGTTATCAAAATGTAAGTTTATTTGAAGGAAATGAAGAGGATAAAAAAGAAGAAGAAAAATCAGAAATAGAAGATAGTAATTTAGAAAATCTAGAAAAAACAGTAAAAGTTGAATCAAATATAGAAGAAAGTAATACTGATGAAGAAGATAGCAATGACGATAATATAGAAACATATTAAAGATAATAAGAAGCAAGAGGTAAAAATATGAAAATTGTAGTTCAAAGAGTAAAAAATGCAAAAGTAGATGTGGAAGGAGAAACAGTAGGAAAAATAGATAAAGGGTTTTTGGTATTACTTGGAGTAACTCATAATGATACCAAAGAACAAGCAGATTATTTAGTAAAAAAACTTTGTAAATTAAGAGTATTTACAGATGAAAATGATAAAATGAATTTAGACATAAAAGCAGTAGGAGGAAAACTTTTAATAGTTTCACAATTTACACTTTATGCGAATTGTAGTGATGGAAATAGACCATCATTTATAGAAGCAGCAAGACCTCAGCAAGCAGAAGAATTATATGAATATTTCTGCAAAGAATGCCAAGAAAAATATGGAATAGAAGTAGAAAAAGGAATTTTTGGTGCTCATATGGAAGTAAGTTTACTAAATGATGGACCAGTAACTATTATAATTGAAAAATAATATTAATAAGGATATCTTTCATACAAGTACTTAATAACATCATTTGCATTGTCTTCAGAAATGGAAATGAATACATTTTTATCTAGAGAAATCCACATAGTAATATTATAATTATCAAAATTATCAATAAAAATACCAATTATTTCAGCTAACTCTAATGGGTTAGCATATTTTTTTTCCCATTTTAAAGATTCATAAATTTCTAAATTGGTATTATAAAAACGGCTTAAAAAATTATTTAATTCACCTTTTTGATTGCTATATAAATTAACTATTGCTTGCATTTTTTTCTCCTAAATTTATTCTTAATATTAGTATTAAAATTAGACAAAATTTTATACTAGGAATAAAGTAATTTAAAAATGTAAATACTAGAAAAAAGAAAAGTGAGGGAAGAAAATTGAAAAAATACAAAAAGAATTTATTTCTTTTTTTGATTATTGTAATTGTTATTTTAAGTGTTCTATTATATACCAATATTAGCAAGGGAAATAGTAGTAATCAAACAGAAAAAACATTGGCTGAAGTGGAGTTTTTAGAAAAGAAAATAGTTACTTTGCTAAATGAATTAAATAATATAGAAAGTAGGAATTATAATTTATCTGTAAGTGAAATAACTAAAGAGGATAGTTCACAAAATAGTCAAGGTTCAGGAGAAGAAAGTAGTCAGAGTGATAATCAAGGAAGTCAAGAAGAAAATAGCGAAAGCAATCAAGAACAAGAGTCTAGTAGCGATAGTAATACATCAAGCGGCGAAGAAGAAAAAAATGAAGAATATACATTAAAAGAAACAGGAGTTTTAACAGATAATAGCGATATAGATTGGGAACATTTAAAGACAGAGGTTGAAAATTTATATTCACCAGTTCCAACAATAACTTTGGATTTATATGGTTTAGATATATCAAGAGAAGATATATTAGGTTTTAATCAAGAACTAGATAATTTAACTACAGCAGTAAAAGAAGAAAATAAAGAAAATTCTTTAGGAAGTTTATCAAGACTTTATGAATATATTCCGAAATTTGCAGAGAAAGTTACAGAAAATAAAACATATAGAGCAGTAATTCAAACGAAAAATAATTTATTTAAAGCATATAGCAAATTAGATTCCGGAAATTGGGAAGAAATCTCAAATGATATAAAAATTACAATTGACACATATTCGAGTCAACTTGTAAACTCAAATGCGAATTCTGATAAACAATATGTAACGAATAAAATTTATATAATGTTAAATGAATTGCAAAATGCGGTAAGTATGCAAGATAAATCTATATTTCTAATAAAATATAAAAATATATTAGAAGAAATGAATAATTTATAAGAAAAATAGCTGAAGATAAGAAGTGTTTCCTTATCTTCAGCTGTGAACAATGCACCTACAAAGGTTTATGCAACAATCAGTATAGATACTAACGCCGCACAGATAATTGCGATGGCGATGCAAAACCAACTGATTGCGTTAGAACCTTGTTTGCGAGTAATATACGCCAATATGACGTACACCAACGCGATAAGACCTAATGCAACTGTTCCGAACATCTACTCCTCCTTATACTCATATAGAGGTTGATACCTCTAAGGTCTTATATTTAAAGGTATTTTAAATGTCAATAGAAACATTATACAATATTTTTAAGAAAAAAGCAAGGTGAGATACTTTACTTTTTCTTTTATAAATGTTAAAATTAATTTTGTAAGTAAATTGAATAGTCGCTGGTAAATCTCGAAAGGGACTACGAGAGGAAAGTCCGGGCTCCACAGAGCAAAGATGCTAGATAACGTCTAGTGAGGGTGACCTTAAGGAAAGTGCAACAGAAAATAACCGCCTTAAAGTTAAGGTAAGGGTGAAAAGGTGAGGTAAGAGCTCACCGCCATTATGGTGACATAATGGGACAGTGTAAACCCCATCTGGAGCAACACCTAAATGAGAAGATTAAGCCTGCTCGGCGCCTTCTTACATGCGTGGCTTGAGATAAGTAGTGATACTTATCCTAGATAAATGACTATTTTAAAAGACAGAACCCGGCTTACAGATTTACTTATTCCTTTTTAATAATTTTTTTCAAAGAGTAGCTACTCTTTATTTACATAAAACTGGAAAAATACATAAAAATGTGGTATTATATTATTAGGTACCTCAGATAAGTCTCGAATGACAAATGTAAGGAGATGTCATGAAAGTGTTTTTCTTTTCGGGCTGGTTTGTGAACATGTTCAACACGAAGAAAAGGTTTCAAGGATATTTTCTTCTGGAGGACGACCAAGAGGTAGTAGGATACTTGGAAGAGGAAGGAAACAAATCTCATGTCGATGCTATCAGAGGGGTGTTTGATGAAGAGAACAGAAAGTTACTTCTAGTAAAGACAACAAAGACTGCTGGATTTGTTCAAGAGATTTATATGTTCATCTTTCAAGACGACTTTCAAAGAGGTAAGTTAAGCACATACAACCATGGATACAAAACTTTTTCAGCATATGGAGGAGTTACCAGTAATGGAGTTGGGCTTGACATACTAACTAGTGTTCCAATGTCTGAAGAAAATATCCTAAAGACAAAGGAAATGTATGAGAGTCTTTACGAAACCTCAACACAGCGTAGCAAAGAGCTCGCAGGAGATGTCAAAAAGTACGTGTGGCTTTTTGATTATCTCAAACACTTTGAGAGGAGTGCCAAGTGAGGCACTCCCCTTTTCTTTTCTTTTTTTTCTTGATAAATAAAAATAGTTAGTATATAATCAAAACGAATAAGGAGAGTGGATATAATGGAAAAAATAGATTTCATAGCAACAGATGGTATAGAATTAAATGGAGTTTTATATAAAAAAGAAAAAGAAACAAAAAGAGTAATATTATCAGTACATGGAATGACGAGCAATTGTTTTAAGAAAAGAGAAGATATTATAGCTAAAATGGCAAATGAAAATAATATTGATTATTTTTGCTTTAATAACAGAGGGAGTGAAATTGTAAAATATATTAGTAAAAATATTAATGGAAAAAAAGAAAAATTACTCGCAGGAACAGCATATGAAGATGTACTTGAAGGATATGAAGATATAGTTGGTGCAATATTAAAGTTAAAAGAGTTAGGATATAGTGAAATATATTTACAAGGACATAGCTTGGGATGTACAAAGATAGTATATACATATAATGAATTATTACAAGAAAATGAAGATGATATATTAGATTCTATAAAAGGAATAATATTATTATCCTTAGTAGACATACCAACAGCGCTTAGGATTTATTTAGGAGAAAAATTTGAAGAATATTGTAGGATGGCAGAAGAAAAGGAAAAAAGTAATATAAATGAACTTATGCCAAAAGAATCTTTTATTCACCCAATTAGCGTAAAAACTTTTTTACGTTATGCAAGAGACAACAAAGATATAGATTTTGCAAAATACGGAAAAGATAATAGATTAGAAAAACTAAATAATATAAAAGTACCATTATTTATGAGATGGGGAAATGATAACGAAATGATTTTACAAAAAGCAGAAGAGTTAGTTACTATTGTAAGTAATATAATAGAAAATCCTAATAAAGATATTGATTATATTGATGGAGCAAATCATAGTTATAATGAAAAAGAGGAAATATTATCAAAAGAAATAATAGATTTCGTAAAAAGAAATTAAATTCATTTATAATATTAAAAAATATATCGTTATTAGAAAGTAGGAATATCAATGGCAAATATATTTGATTATATGAAATGGAGAGATATAAGTCTAAAAAATGTGAAGTTTAATGAAATAGATAATTTAATATTATCAAGACTTTCGTATTTCCCTTTTGATGGAGTAATAACTAAGGACGAAGAGATAACATTAAAAGAAGCATATGAAAGAACAAAAATATTAGGAACAACTGGAAGGACACTTCAGGCAGAAGATATAGATTTATATCCTGTGCTTGCAAAAAGTATTAGGTTTGGAAAATGTAAGGTAACTAATTTTATTAATAAGATAGAGCCTGAAGCAGAAAAACAATTTTCGGCAGTAACAGTAATACTTCCAGACGATACAATCTATGTATCTTTTAGAGGAACTGATAACACAATAATAGGCTGGAAAGAAGATTTCAATATGAGTTTTAGTGATATAGTTCCTTCTCAGTTAGATAGTGTAGAATATTTAGATGGTGTTGCTAAAAAATATAAAAATAAGTTACGTGTTGGTGGACATTCAAAGGGAGGAAATTTAGCAGTATATGCAGGAGCTTTTTGTATGTCGGAAACTAAAAAACAAATTATAGAAATTTATAATAATGATGGACCAGGATTCTTAGATAAAGTGATAGAAAGTGAAGAGTATAAAGAAATCTTGAATAAAGTACATACTTATATACCACAGACTTCAATAATAGGAAGATTATTAGAACATAAAGAAAAAACAACTATTGTTAAAAGTACGCAAACTGGAATTATGCAACATGATTTATATACATGGCAGTTAATAGGAGATAAGTTCATAAGATCTAAAATAACAAATTCAAGTGATTTTATAGATAATACAATTACTAATTGGCTAAAAGAAGTATCACCAAAACAAAGGGAAGAGTTTATTGATACTTGGTTTAACATTTTAAATGCAACAAATGTAGAAACAGTAAATGAACTTAGTAGTAGATGGTTTAGGAATGTTGCTACAATGATTAAAACATATACCAATCTAAATCCAGAAACAAGAAAAATGATGTCGAAAACATTAAGATTATTATTTAAAACGGGAAAAGATAATATTATAGGTATACCAAAAAAAGGAGAAAACTCAAAAACGGGTAATTAGATTTAATTACCTGTTTTAAAATTATGCTTGACAAATTCTGTTTACAGATGTAAACTATATGCAAAGTTTACAAATGTAACTTTACTTAAGGAGGCTAAAATGTTAACAAAAAAATATGAGATAACAGATGCGGAATTAGAGATAATTAAAGTACTTTGGGAAAATGGTGAACTTACTTTAAATGAAATAGTAGAAATATTAAGCAAAAAGGGAAAGAAAAATAAAAGTACAATAAAAACTCTACTTTATAGATTAATAGAAAAAGAAAGTGTAAAGTCAATTACAAATAGGAAAAAAGAAAATACATATAAAGCGATTGTAAGAAAAGAAGAATATTTAAAAAAGGAAAATGAATCTTTTTTAGAAAAACTTTATAACGGAAGTACAAATAAATTATTATTAAATTTTGTAGAAGAAAAAAAGATTTCTAAAAAAGACTTACAGGACTTACTTGATCTGATAGAAAGTGAGGACTAGCTTATGTATCAAGTATTTTATAATATTTTATATTTATCAATAATAGGGAGTATTTTAGGGATTATTGTACTAATACTAAGAAAGACTTTTGATAAAAAAATATCTCCAACATGGAAATTTGCTATGTGGATACTTGTTTTAATTAGTTTGTTTGTACCATTTAGATTTACACTTGAGTCTCAAAATTCACATGAATTTATTGTAAGTTCTGGTATAGATAAAATAGAACTTACAAAAGAAAATCTAATTGCAAATGAAAGTGGAAAACTTTTTATTTATATTTGGTTTCTTGTTATGGTTACTATTTTCTTATGTTACATTATAACAAGTGCTGTAATGAAAAAAAAGATAGGAAAAGAAGAAGTAAAAGATAAGAAAATATTAGGTATATTAGAGAATTGTAAAAGGCAAATGGAGATAAAAAAAGATATAAAACTAATAAAACAAAACTATAAAAAAGTACCTTGTATATATGGTTTGTTTAATACAAAGATATTAGTAACAGAAGAGATTTTAGAAAAAGATGAACAGAGTTTAAATTATATATTCATGCACGAATTAGCACATTTTAAAAGACAGGATTTGTTATTAAATAAATTATTAATTCTAATTACAACAATCCATTGGTTTAATCCAATTTTATGGTTTTGTTTTAAACAAGTAAGACAAGATATGGAATTAAAAGCAGATGAAATGGTTTTAGATAAAATTAAAAAAGATGAAGAAAAAAATTATGCTAAGACATTAGTTGGATTACTTCCAATATCACAAGAGGAAAAACAGCCAGTTAAGTTACTTTGTGTAACAGATGGGAAAAAGAATATGGAGAGAAGAATAAAAATGATAAAATTATCTGATAAATTTAAAGAATATAAAGCTTTAATTGGAGTAACAACGCTTTTAATTGTATTATGTGTTGGAACATTTATATTTACAAGAATAAAGCCACAAGAAGAAGTCAATATAAATTCTGTTCAATACTTTGAAACACCAAATAGAATTGTATATAAAGAAAAAGGCTTAGATAACTATTATGTATTTACTCGGAGAAAGTAAAGACTATACAGATATTTTAAATGAACTAATTAAAGGAATTGATAGTAAAGGAGAAGGTCCAGTAGTTTCTGAAGAAGAAATAAAAGAAATAGAACAAAATGAAAATTATATAGAACTCGACTATGATACTGTAAGTAAAAATTATGTTATTGCTTATGAACAAGAAGCTGATAATGTTATTTTAAGAAGTGATATTGGTGGCAAAGTAGTAAAGCAAAACTTAGACAATAAAAAAGATTTAAGCAAATTAATGAAAGAAAAAATAAAAAGTGATAATGTTAATTGTTATCATATGGAAGATAGTAGAGGATATAAAGTAACAAATGAGATATCAAATGAAACTTTTGAAAGTAATAACTCTGATTTTAGACAATATGAGGATGGCGTATATGGAGTAAAGATACAATCTGAAGAAAAATTAAATGATATATTAGAAAGATATAATATAGAACTAGAAGAAGAAATTCCAAGTGATATTTTTGATAGGGCAGATATTATATTAATGATATCTAAATATAATATTGAAAATATAGAAACAAGAGTAGGCGGACTTACATATACTTTTACTGGTAGCCAAAGAGAAGATAGTTATTTAGTAAATATATTTGCAGCAAGTAAGGCAATTAATACAAATTGTGTTTATAGAAATATGGAAGATATAAGTGAAAATGTTTCTTATGGTAATGTAAATAATAATACCTCTAGTAATATAGGAAACACAGCTAGTTCAAATAGTAATAATAATAATGTTACTAATAGTTCTAGTTCGATAAGTACTTCTAATGTTGATAAAACAGTTAGAATTACAAAAGAAGAAGCGGCAATTATTGCTGAAGAAGAGGCAAAAAAAGAAAAGTATCAATATCAAGGATGGGTATCTGATTTTTCAGCAACAGAAGTTTTTAGTGACGGAAACGGAAACTATGAAATATCAGCAGAGCTTATTTATTCTTTAGATGATATACATAGACTTTATTACTGGGAAGAGGAATGGGCAATAGATTCAAATATAAATAATATATTTAAAGGACAGCCTGTGTGGTGTATAAGGTTAGGGGATAAAAATGACCCTTTAACTAATTTATATATTTATGTGGATGCAACTAATGGAAATGTAGTAGGTGCAGGACAAGCAAGTGATTAATAAAAGGGAAAAAAGTTATGATTGGAATTTTGTATTTAATAGTTTTTATTTTTACAATAATATTAGAAGTATCAATAGTAAAAAAATCAAAAGGTAAACGTATATTTTGGATAGTAATTTATCTTTTACTTTGTATTATTGGAATATTGGTGGGGAGTTTATTAGGAAAGAAAATAAGCCTTATAAATGCTGATTTACTTATGCTATCGTCTACAAGTAAAGTAGGAGTAATGCATTGTTTGATATTTGTACCAATTAGCATATTATTATTTGTATATTTATATAAAATAAAGAAATTAAATTTGGTATTTACTATTATATTTAGTTTAGAAGCATTAGGAATAACATTAGGAACATTTTTTCTTTTGCTGTTAAGTTAGGTGAAGATTATGAAATTAAGTAAAAAAAAGAAAAATATTATAATTGTTGTATTTATTATTATTTTAATATTGCTAGCATTTTTTCTTATGGTATTTAATGGATATATTATACCAACTAAGTTAGAAGCGGAAAAGTATGAGGTAAGAGGAGTAGATGTATCTGAATACCAAGGAGAAGTAGATTGGGATAGAATAAAAGACCAAGGAATTAGTTTTTCATTTATAAAAGCAACAGAAGGAAGCAAAAGTAAAGATAAGTATTTCGATAATAATTTTAAAAAACTAAAAAGTATGGATATGTTACTAGGTGTTTATCATTTTTTTAGTTTTGAAAGTACAGGAGAACAACAAGCACAAAATTATATAAATACAGTTGGTTATGTGGAGAATGATGATAGTATATTCATTCCAATAGTAGATGTTGAATATTATGGGGATTACAAAAAAGCAAAGCCATATAAAGAAAGTGTAATAGAAGAGTTACAAGAAATGCTAGATAGATTAGAAAGTACATATAGGGTAAAACCAATGATTTATACTACTATGGAATTTTATGACTATTATATAGATGGGAATTTTTCTGATTATGATATATGGATTAGAGATATAATTACAAAACCTACTTTAGAAAATAGAGACTGGAAATTTTGGCAATATACGGGAAAAGGAAGGTTAAATGGTTATAGCGGAGAAGAAAAGTTTATAGATTTAAATGTATTTAGTGGTTCTAAGGAAGATTTTGATAAGTTTATAGAAAGTAAAAAACAAGAAAAGAAAGATAATTTTACTAAAGAAGAACAAGAAGAAATAGAAAGAAAAGAAAATACAATAACATCAGAATATAGAGCACTTGTAAAAAATATAGAAGGAAATACTTATACAGTAGAGACAGATGAAGCAGAAACATTAAAGGTAGTTTTAACTGATGACTTGGAAGTTATTAATAGAAGAACAGAAGAAAGTTTCAATATTAGTGATATAAAAGTAAATGACAAATTAGATTTCGAACATGTATATGAAAGACAAGGTGAAGTTGTATTTACTGAAGGCTCAAAAGTGTATGTTATAAGGAATATACATGGAGATGAACTTAAACATGAGCTAATAAAAGGGGAAATAGATTTTGATTTAGAAGATATAACAAAAAGTGGAGATAATTATATTTTAAAAGGACAGATGGTAGATTGGTATTATACTACTGATGAAGAAGAAACGGAGAAATTTGAATTAGAAATTGTAGTAAATAATAATACACAAATATTAGGAGTAACAGGAAATCCTGAGTCACAATTTTATCTTTTAACTAATACACTTTATATAACATTTGACAAAAATGAAATGAAAAATGGAAAGCTAGTTGCTACAAATATTGAAATGATGGGGTGTTAAATATGGTAAATTTAAATGAAACAAAAATAGATAATTTAAAGGATTTTGATTGGAATAAATATTTTGAAATAAGGCAACCGCAATCCCATTGGCTTTAGACGATGGGTCGAGGTTGCCAAAAGTATATTTCCCATGTTATACTATCGTTATGAATGAATGGAAAATCAAAAAGCATGAAAAAATAT